>NZ_CP159534.1:301833-603667 GCF_040529335.1 Streptomyces sp. HUAS MG91
ACCGGCGCCACCAGCGACCACAGGGCCGAGCCCGAGGTGATGAACAGGTTCAGGACACAGACCAGCAGGACGAAGGCGAGCAGCCCCGCATATCCGGTGAGCCCGACGGACTGCAGCAGCGCGGCGCCCTTGACGGCGAGCAGCGTGCCCAGGTCGGTCCAGTCGAAGACTCCGATCACCTGGGCGATGACCAGGATGAGCACGATGTACGCGGACATGCCGGTGATCGCCTCGGCCATCATCCGGGGTACGTCCTCGAAGCGGGTGACGGCCTTGACGGTGCGGCCGTAGACGGCGCCCGCCAGCAGGAACGCCACGAACAGCAGCGGGACGATGCCGTCCAGGACCGGCGAGGGGACCAGCGCCCCGCCCGCGCCGCGCAGCGGTGATCCGGGGACCAGCCAGCAGGTCAGGACGAGCGCGGCGTACGCGAGGACGGCGAGGCCCGCGCGGCGCATGGCGGTGCGCTGGAGCGGGGTGACCTCGGTGGTGACAGCGGTGTCGGCGTCGTCGGCGGGGGCGGGATCCGTGGTTTGCGCGGGCCGCGGCAGCCGGGGTTCCAGGACGCGGGAGATGAGGAACCCGCCGATGAGCGCGAGGACGACGCTGGCGGCCGCCGTGTAGAAGTAGTTGATCAGGATGTGCGTGGACGCGTCGACCCCCGGGACCTGGAGCGGGTGCGGCTCGACGAGCTCGATCTGGCGCTGGTGCACGCCCTTCAGATCAACACCCGCGCCCCCTGGACACTGATCGGGGAGGAGCTCGGGATCGATCCGGTCACCGCCGCCCGGCGCTGGGAGCGGCTCGCCCGCACCGGGGCCGCCTGGGTCGACGGTTATCTGTCCCTGGACCGGGACGAGGGGTCGGTCTACGCGCAGGTGGAGATCGAGACCGGCGGGCAGTTGCCCGAGGACGTGCTGACCTCGCTGGCCGCCGACTCCCGCATGCTCAGCCTCAAACAGACCTCCGGCGGGCGTGATCTGCTCGCCATCGTCGGGGCGTCCTCCTTCGACGACCTGGCGCGGTACGCGGGTGAGCGCGTCGCCCGGCTGCCCGGGGTGCGCGGCCCCCGGCTGCACGTCATCACGGCGGTGCCGGTCGAGGGCGCGCAGTGGCGGATGCGCAGTCTCACGCCGGCGCAGCGCACGCTGCTGCGGCCGGAGGTCCCCGGCGGTGTGCCGGACGAGCCGATCCGGCCCGTCGACCGGCGGATCGCGCACGCGCTGGGCACCGACGGCCGGATGCCGCTGTCGGCGCTGGCGCGGGCCACGGGCACCAGTACGGCGACCGTGCGGCGCCGGTTGCGGACGCTGACCGCGGGCGGGCGGCTGTCGCTGCGCTGCACCCTGGCCCGGCCGCTGACCGAGTTTCCGGTGTCGGTGGTCTACTTCGGGGCCGTTCCCGCGGAGAACCTCGACGCGGCGGTCCGCGCGCTGCGGACGCTGCCGGGGCTGCGCATGTGCAGCATCACCGCGAGCACGCACAATCTCATCCTGGACATCTGGGTGCGCTCGCTCGCCGAGGTGCACACCACGGAGGCCCTGCTCAACCGGCGTCTCGCACAGTTGGAGCTGCGCATCACCGAGCGCGCGGTGGTGCTGCGCACGCTCAAGCACGCGGGGCGGCTGCTCGACCGGCGCGGGCACAGCGTGGCGGCGGTGCCGCTCAACTCCGTTCTTCCGGACGGGTGTTGAGCGGCCCGCGGCCCGTCAGACCCGTCCGCCGGTCAGTCGCGTGAACGGCCCCTGGCTGCCGCGCTCCGCGCGGCGTCCGGCCGCGTAGGAACCCGCGACCAGGGCCGTGGCGCCTGCCGTGACACCGGCGGCGACGATCTTGCGGTTCTTGAGCACGGCCCAGGCCGTCGTCGCGGCCGAGACCGCCTGGCCCGCCGCCGAGGTCACGGTGGAGCGGGCGGTGTCCAGCGCGGCGGTCGCCGTGGTCGCCGCGCGGGCTCCCTCGGTGCCCGCCGTGCGCGCCGCGCGGCCCGCTCCCGCACCGGCCGCCTCCGCCTTGGACGCGGTCTTCTCCGCGGTCCTCTTCGCTGCCTTGGCCGCGGCGGGCTGCGCCGTCCTGGTCGTCCGTGCGGCTGTCTCTCCGTTGTCCTGTGTGTTCGCCATGGTGTGCGAATAGCCGGATCCGGCCGGGACAAACAGCGGGATCGCCCTTACGGTGCCTGAGGCCCGCCCGCGGCCCTCGCATGGCGCCGGTCCGGCCGGTGGACGACGATGGGCACAGGCCGAAGCGAAGGAGCAGGCATGGCTCAGGACAATCCCGACTACCGGCCCGTGGTCTTCCGGGACAAGGCCGCCGGCTACGCGTTCTTGACCCGGTCCACGGCACGGACCGACGCGACGATCGAGTGGGACGACGGGGAGACCTATCCCGTCGTCGACGTGGAGATCTCCGCGGAGAGTCACCCCTTCTACACGGGCAAGGCGCGCACGGTGGACACCGAGGGGCGCGTCGCGGCGTTCGAGCGCCGTTACGGCAAGGACGAGGGCTGACGACCGGGGCGGCGCGGTCTCATCCGGCCACGGCCGTGGAGCGGCCCAGGTACCAGACGGGCCCGGGATCCGGAACCGTCAGCAGCCGGAAGCCCAGCCGGTCGTAGAACGCCCGCGCCGCCGTGTTCGCCCGCACCATGCACAGGTGGACGGCCGGCACGCCCCGCTCGTGCAGCGCCTCCAGGAGCGTGTGCATCAGGGCGCGGCCGTGTCCCTTGCCCTGCCAGGGCGGGAGCAGGTCGATGTGCAAGTGCGCCGGGAAGTCGGCGAGTTCGTCCCTGACCATGCGTTCGGGTGTGTGCAGCAGCCCGATCATCTCCTCGCTGGGCGTCCGGGCCGCTCCGTCGACCGGCGGGTACCGGCCCGCCACCCCGGGCAGCCACTCCGCGCGGAAGCGGGCGGCGAACGCGGTGGTGTCCGGGACGCCCAGGACGTAGCCGACGGCGGTTCCCTCCCCGTCGTCCAGGACGAAGGCGAAGTCGGGCTCCAGGTGCACGTAGGGGTAGGCGAAGATCGACGGCATCAGCTCGTGGTCGGGGTAGAGCGACGTCGAGTCCCGCCCCTGATGGGCCGTCATGACGCAGATGTGTCCCAGCGCTTCACGGTCGGTGAGCTGGTAGGGACGGACGAACGGAGTGTTCTTCATGCGGCGCACCCTGCCACGGTGGGAGCGCTCCCGCACCGACTTTTCCCCGGTCTCCCCGGCCGCTGGGCGGCGCCCGCCCGTCACTCCGACGGTCCACATCTGGCCGGTGCACGTCGCGCGCACCGGGTAGGGCTCCTGCGCACACCCGTCACCGTCATCAGGAGTCGCCCGTATGCAGATCGATCTGGCCGGACGGACCGCGCTGGTCACCGGCTCCACCCAGGGGATCGGCGCCGCGATCGCCACCGGGCTCGCCCGGTCCGGAGCCCGCGTCGGCATCAACGGCCGTACCCGGAAACGGGTCGAGGAGGCCATCGACCGGATCGGCGCCGACGCCCCCGGCGCCGCACTGGTGCCGGTGGTGGCCGACGTCGCCACCGACGAGGGCGCCCGGCACGCCGCCGAGGCGCTGCCGCGGGTCGACATCCTCGTCAACAACCTCGGCATCTTCGACTCGGCCGACCCGCTGGAGATCAGTGACGAGGAGTGGCGCCGCTACTTCGAGGTGAACGTGCTGGCGGCGGTCCGGATGATCCGCCAGTACCTCCCGGGGATGACCGAGCGCGGCTGGGGCCGGGTGCAGAACATCGCCAGCGACTCGGCGGTGGTGATCCCCGCCGAGATGATCCACTACGGCATGTCCAAGACGGCACTGCTCGCGGTCACCCGCGGCTTCGCCAAGCAGGCGGCCGGGACCGGCGTGACCGTCAACTCCGTCATCGCGGGGCCGACCCACACCGGCGGCGTCGAGGACTTCGTGTACGGACTGGTCGACCGGGACCTGCCCTGGGACGAGGCCCAGCGGACGTTCATGCGCGAGTACCGCCCCCAGTCGCTGCTCCAGCGCCTCATCGAGCCCGAGGAGATCGCCAACATGGTCGTCTACCTCGCCTCGGCCCAGGCGAGCGCGACCACGGGTGGGGCGCTGCGCGTGGACGGCGGCTACGTGGACTCGATCCTGCCCTAGAGCGTGCCCGGCGAGGCTTGTCGCGGCCTAGCGGGCGATCCCGCCGCCTCCCATGTAGAGGCGCAGGTTCCCGTCGCGCTCGAAACCGTCGCCGTACAGCCGGGTGACGCCGCAGGTCGACAGGCCGTGGCCGGTGCCGGGCAGCACCCACGCGGAGCTGCGCACCTTGTCGTCGCCCGGCGCGGCCACGGCCAGGTCGTCCCGGTGGTCGCCGTCCATGTCGACGAGGCGCACCGACATGCCGAACGCGGCTCGCTCGGTCTTCCTGCCTCCCAGGTCGCCCGCGTCGAGGACCCGAGCGCCCCGACCGGTCAGGCCGCCGGGGCCGCCGAGCAGGAGCAGCACCTGTTCCGGGCCGGTCTTCGCGTACGCCTCGCTGCGGGGGGAGCCGGCCACCACGTCCGCGTAGCCGTCGCCGTTGACGTCGCCGGTGTCCAGGGAGAGGAAGGCGGCGTCGTCGTCTCGGGGTTCCGCGCCGGGCACGCCGGGGGTGTCGCGGTCGATGGTCGTCGACGGTTTTCCCTTCCCCGGACCGGACTTGGAGCCGTGGACGACGGTCACCGCGCTGTGGCTCACCTTTCCGCGCCGGGGACTGAGCACGAGGTCCGCGACGCCGTCGCCGTCCACGTCGCCGACCGCACCCGCCGCCGCGTCGGGGAGGCCGATGCCGCCCGGCTGGACGAGGCCGCCGCGACGTTCGTGGAAGTAGCTGACCGGCCACCGTTCCTCGAACGTGGCGGTGCCGAGGGGCTCGTCGTGATGGAAGGCGATCAGTTCGTCGGCGCCGTCGCCGTCCAGGTCCCCGGCGACGAGGCCCGCGTAGTCCGCGGACCCGATGTCCGGTGCGGGCTTGCGCGGTGCGGACACCGGGCCGGTGCTCCTCGGCGAGACGTCGCGGCTGAAGGGGCCCTTGAGCAGGCCCTTGTCGGAACCGAGCCCGAAGACCAGGTCGGCATGCCCGTCCCCGTCGAAGTCACCCGCGACGAGGCGCTCCTCAAGACCCGGGTCCGGCGCCCAGGAGACATGGCTGCCGTCGGTGCCCGGTACGCGGGCGGCGCTCTTCAGCCCGTCCTGGGAGCCCCACAGGATGATCACGCCGGGTTCGTCGTCGTGGACGGCGGTGGCGAGGTCGGTGTACCCGTCCCCGTCGAGATCGCGGGCCGCCACCCAGGAACCGAAGTACGCCTCGTAGTCGGCCTTTCCCGGTATCGCGGCGTCGTCCTGCGTGAGGTACTGGCACCGGGCGAGGCCGGTGCCGCGGCCCGATCCGTACGCCACCGCGATGCTGCCGCCGGCGTCGGCGTTCTCCACGTCGCCCAGTGCTCCCATGGCCAGGTCGGGGTGACCGTCGCCGTCGAAGTCGGCGGCGGGCGCGGTGCCGGCGGGCGCCCGGTCGTTCTCCGCCGGGGCCGCGACAGGCGCGGTGCCGTGAGCAGTGGTGCGGCAGGTACCGGGCGCGGCGATGCCGGGGGCCCCGGACCGGGCCAGCACCACGCCGCCCGCGACGGCGACCGCGGCGATGCCCGCACCGGCCGCGATCACCCACCGGCGGTTGCTCCCGCGTGTGCGCTCCGCCTTCTGCCCGTCCTGTTCGACGTCCATATGATCAAGCACGTCCCGACGGCGTCCGGCGGTTCCGGACGCCCGGTCGCGGATGGATCACGGCACCGTCCGCGTCGACGGCCGCGCGCTTCGGTCAGCCGAGGAAGTCGGCGACCATCACCGCGAACTCGTCCGGGGTGGCGAGCCGGATGCCGAGGCTCTCGGCCTTGGCCCGCTTGGCCCCCGCGCCCTCCCCCGCGACGAGGAGGCTGGTGTTCTTCGAGACGCTGCCCGACGACTTGCCGCCGGCCCGCTCGATCAGCTCGTTCATCTGGTTGCGGGAGAGCTGCTCCAGGGGGCCGGTCATCGCCCCGGTGACGACGACCTTCAGGCCCGCCAGCGGCCCCGCGTCGGCGCCCGGCGTCTCCGGGTCGTCGTCGGCTGCGGGCGGTGTGGCGCCGGGCTCGGTCATGCTCAGCCCGGCCGCCGCGAGCCGGTCGATCTGGTCCGCCAGCTCAGCGAGTTCGGCGACGATGACGCGGGCCTTCTCGGCGCCGATGCCGTCGACCCGCTGCATCGCCTCCGCGTCCGCCGCCCGGATCCCGTCCATCGTGGCGAAGTACCGGGCGATCCGGCGGGACATGGAGCGGCCCGTGCCGCGCACGCCCAAAGCGCACAGCACCCGCGACAGCGGCTGCTTGCGGGCCGCCTCCAGGGCCGCCATCAGGTTGTCGGTGCTGGTCTCCCCCATCCGCTCCAGGCCGAGCAGCTGTTCGCGGGTCAGCCGGTCGAACAGGTCGGGCAGGCCGGTGACCAGGCCCGCCTCGACGAGCTGGACGACGCGGGTGTGGCCGAGGCCCTCGATGTCGAGCTGGTCGCGCCCGGCCGCGTACGCGATCGAGGCGACGAGGTGGCAGTTGCGGCCGCGCTCGCAGCGCCAGCGCTGCTCGCTGGTGTCGATGCCCGAGCCGCACTGCGGGCACGCGGCGGGGAAGGCGATCTCCCGTTCGTCACCGGTGCGCAGGTGGGCGACGGGCGCCTCGATGCGGGGGATGATGTCGCCCGCCTTGTAGACCATCACCTGGTCGCCGAGGAGCAGGCCGCGGCGGGTGATGTCGGCGGGGTTGTGCAAGGTGGCGTACGTGACCGTGGAGCCGTCGATCTCGACCGGCTCCAGGACGGCGCGCGGCGCGATGATGCCGGTGCGGCCCACGTTCCACTCGACGTCGAGCAGCCGGGTGATCTTCTCGACGGCGGGCAGTTTGAACGCGACCGCCCAGCGCGGCGCCCGGGTGCCGGAGCCCGCGGCCCGCTGGTCGGCGGCGAGGTCGGCCTTGACGACGATGCCGTCGATCCCGAACGGCAGCTCGGCGCGGAGCCCCGCGATCCGCTCGACCTGCTCCACGACCTGCTCGACGGTGGTGACGACGACACCGGGCACCTGGGTGCTCGCCGGCGTGTTGACGCCCCAGGCCGCGGCGCGGTCCATGAGGGCCCCGTGCGCGGCCTCCTGGAGTTCGGCGGCGAGGGTGGCGTCGGTGCCGGGCAGCGGCAGCAGTCCGTAGCCGAAGAAGGTCATCGGCACCGTGTAGGCCCGGTCCTTGGCGCGCAGGGTGCCGGCGGCGGCGTTGCGCGGGTTGGCGAACGGGTCGCCGCCGTGCTCGGTGCGCACCTCGTTGGCGTACTCGAACTGGGCGGCGGTCATGAGGACTTCGCCGCGCACCTCCAGCGTGACGGGTTCGGTGAGCAGGTCGGGCAGGCCCTCGACCGTGCCGATGGCGTGGGAGACGTCCTCGCCCGCCGTGCCGTCGCCGCGGGTGACGAGGCGGGTGAGGCGGCCCTCCTGGTAGCGGGCGGCGACGGCCAGGCCGTCGAGCTTCGGCGAAACGTTCCAGCTCGTGACTTCGCGGCCGATCCGGCGCTCCAGGGAGGCCGCCCACGTGGTGAACTCCTCGCCGGAGAACACATTGTCCAGGCTCAGCATGGGCACCGTGTGCGGGACGTCGCCCTCGACCGCGCCGCCCGCGACCTTGTCCGTCGGCGAGTCGGGCAGCACCTCGTCCGGGTGCTCGGTCTCGTACACCGTGATCGCCCGCACGAGCCGGTCGTAGGCGTCGTCGTCCAGGGCGGAGGTGCCGCCCTCGTAGTACGCGGCGGCGGCCCGGCGCGCGTCCCGCACCGCCTGGGCGTAGGCGGCGGAGTCGGACAGCGCGGGCAGGCCGGAGGGAACGGCAGAAGTCGTCGTCATGCTGTTCATTCTTCCTGGTGCCACTGACAATGACGGGTCGTCAGGCCAGGGATAGGTCCGCCTGCCGGGAGCACGGTGCGGGGGCCGTCTCGCGGGTGAGGGCGACGACGGCGATGTCGTCGGTGAGGTGATGGGTCCAGTCGTGGACGTCCTTGTTGAGGTGGGTCACCAGCGCGCCCGGTTCGGTGCCTCCCGCCACCTCCAGGCGTTCGGCGAGGGGGTAGAACTCGCCGGAGGAGTTGCGGGCCTCGCTGAGCCCGTCGGTGTGCAGCAGGAGCGTCTCGTCGGGGGCGAGCCCGACCGTGGCGGGCCGCGGGAGGTCGTCGCCGAGGGCGCCGAAGCCGAGCGGCAGCAGGGCGGGTACGGCGATCTCGCGGACGCTGCGTCCGGAGACGGCCAGCGGGGCGAGGTGGCCGCAGTTGACCACCTCGACCGTGTCGCCCGAGGCGCCGTGCTGGAGCAGGACGGCGGTGGCGAACAGTTCCTCGTCGCCGCGGGCGCCCGCGGCGCGCACCAGTTGCCGGTCCAGGCGGGCGGCGAGTTCGCCGAGGTCCGCCACCTCGTGCGCCTGGCAGCGGAAGGCGCCGAGGACGTCGGTGACGGTCTGCACGGCCGGCATGCCCTTGCCGCGGACGTCGCCGACGAGGATGCGGGTGCCGAAGGGGGTGTCGACGGCCTCCAGGAAGTCGCCGCCGATGCCGGTGCCGACGGTGGCGGGGCGATAGAGACCGGCCAGCCGCAGGCCGCCGAGTCGGGCCGGGATCGGGTGCAGCACGGCGTGCTGGAGGGCGCCCGCGGCCTGCTCGGTACGGGCGTGCCGTTCGGTCTGCTGGCGCCGCAGGAACGTCAGGACGCCGGCGAGGACACCGATGGCGAGGGCCGTGATGACGGTGCCGGGCCGCTGTGCCACCTGTTCGCCGGCGACGCCGCGGATGAGCAGGTACTCCAGACCGGCGGTGCCCGCGACGGCGAGGGCGACGGCGGGCCGTCCGACGACGAGTGCGGCGGCGGCCACGACGCCGACGGCGACCCATAGGAGTTCACCGATGTCGGCGGAGGTCGGCCCGGTGCGCAGCACGGAGGTGGCGGGCATGGCCTGCGCGGCGGCCGTGCCGAGGACGATGGCGGTCGGGTGGAGCGCGGAGAAGGCGCCCAGGCGGGAGTGCGGGAGCGCGGCGAGGAAGCCCGCCATCTGCGGGGTCTGGGCGGTCATGATGCCGAAGCCGACCAGCGCGGACATCGCGCAGCACATGGCGGTCGCCGGGCCCGCGCCCATCGGGACGGTGTGCAGCAGGGCCAGGCCCACCGCCGCGAGGGGCAGACCGAGCGAGCAGCCGGTCAGCGGGGTGAAGGCGGTGTGCCGGGCGAGCAGGCAGGCGGCGGCGCCGCCGAGGCCGAACGCGGAGACGGCCAGGACGCCCTGGGTGGCCGTGCCGCCGCCCGTGATCACCAGTGCCGGAAGGGTCAGGGCGATGACGATCTGGGTGAAGCCGACGACGACCCCGGCGACGAGCGCCGTGCCGGGCTGGCGCAGCGGGGCGCCGGTCAGGCGCCGTCGGCTGCGCGAGCACAGCAGCCCGGCGGCGACCGCGCCGGGCGACGCGGCGAGCAGGGCGAGGACCCAGGGGTCGGACCAGCCGCGTACGGGCGCGAGGTAGAGGCCGGTGATCAGCAGCACCGCCGCACCGAGGCAGCCCGAGAAGAGCACGTCGAGGCGGGTCGAGGTACCCGAGACGGCTGTTTCGGGCACGATCCGCAGGACGGCGACGGTGCCCACGACGGCGAGCACGGCGAAGGTCAGGGAGACGGTCCGCCAGCCCAGGGTGGAGACGATCAAGGAGGCCACGTTGCTGATGGCCAGGAACACCAGGGACATGATCGCGAGCCAGGTCCCCATGATCCGGCGCAGCCGGCCGGGCAGCGACAGGGACGGGACGAAGGCCAGGCAGGTCACGAAGATCGCGGAGGCGGCCATGGTCACGAGGACGCGTCCGGCGATGTACGCGGAGGGCTGCGCGACGAAGGCCACGAACAGGCAGCCGGTGCCGAACACGCCCAGCGACCAGACCAGCACCCGGCGGCGGCCGAACCGGTCGCCCGCCCGGCCCGTGACGAAGAGCGCGACGACGCCGCCGACGGCGCCGAGCACCTCGCCCGCGGCCATCGACTCCCGGCTCACGCCGAGGTCCCGGGCGAGCGCGGGTCCGGCGGCCGCCCGCAGCACGGGGCCGATCACGTACAGGGCGGCCAGTGCGGCGAGGACGGTGTACACCCGTATCGGCGCCCGGCCCGGGGGGCCGTCCCGCGACGGGCCTCCGGGACCGCGCGGGCCCGCTCCTCGGACGACCATGTCCCTCGCCACGTAACCGCCTCTTCCTCTTCTCGCGCCCTCCCCTGTCGCTCGACCCCTGATCGTGCGCCCCTGATGTCGCACTCCTCATGAAATGCCCGATCGAGCGGGGCTTATTCACCTGGCTAAGTTTTAAGGTCTAAAGTCACAGCGCTCGCAGACGAACGACCCGGGGCGGCTTCGTATCCTGCTCTCGTGATCACCCCGCCCCAGGACGCCACCCTGCGCCAGGTCCTCGACCACGACGAGGACGGTGTCCTGCGCCTCGTCCTCGCGCCGTCCGGGCCCGACGTCCCGGTGCGCGGCGTGCTCATCGGCGACGAGGACGCGGCCCGGCCGCACGACGGGCACCTCGTGCTCGCGGCGGGGCTCACCGCGGACCCGGCCGCCGCGGCGGAGCGGGTGCGTGAGCTGGCCCGGCGGGGCGCCACCGCCCTCGTCCTCAGGGACACCGGCGACGGCCCTCCCCCGGCGGAGATCGTCGCCGCCGCGCGGGAGACCGGTCTCGCGCTCCTGGCGCGGGCCGGGTGGGCCGACTGGGCGGACACCGTCGAGCTGGTCCGGTCCGCCTGCGCGTTCGCGGCCCTCGGCACCGGGGACCGGCTCGTCGGCGACATCGCGGGCGGCGGGCTCGCCGTGCTGGCCGCCGAGGTCGCCCGGTACTGCGGTGCCTCCATCACCGTCGAGGACACCCAGTTCCGGGTCCTGGCGCACTCCGCGACCGGCCCCGACGCCGACCCCGTCCGGCAGTCGACGATCCTCGGCGGGAAGGTCCCCGACTGGCGGGTGGCGGAGCTGCGGCGGGCCGGCCTGCTGCGCGCCCTGTGGAGCTCCCGCGACGTCATCCACCGCGCCGCGGACGGCGACGACCCGGAGCGGCTGATCGTCGCGATCCGCAACGGCGGCGAGATGCTCGGCTCGATCTGGGCGGCGGCCGACGGCGCCGGTTTCGCGCCCGAGGCACGGGAAGCACTGCGCCGCGCCGCCGAGGTCGCCGTGCCGTATCTGCTCCAGCACCGGCTGCGCGTCGGCTCCGAGCGGCGCCGCGAGCAGCACGCCGTGCGCGGGCTGCTGTCCGGCGAGGGCGACCGGCGCTCCCACATGTGGTCGCTCGGGCTCACCGCGCAGACGCCCTGCGCGGTGGTCGTCGCCGAGCAGGAGGAGTCCGTCGCGCCCTTCCCCGAGCGCGTCTTCCAGGCGCTCGCGCTCCAGGCCAGGGCCCACAGGACGGGCACCCGGTACCTGCGCGAGAGCCACCGGCTCACCGTGCTGCTGCCGGTCCCCGACGGACAGGACCGGGACGCGGTGGCGCTCGCCCGGGACCTCGCCTCCCTGGCCGCCGCGATGCCGGACGCCCCGGTCGTGCGGGTCGGCGCGGGCCCGGTCGTGGCCTCGCCGCTGACGGCCGCCGCGTCCGCCGAGGAGGCCCGGCTCGTCGTGCGCGCCCTGCGGGAGCGCGAGGCGCGGGCCGACGGCGGGCCGCCGCCGCGGCACGCGGGCCCCGACGACGTCCGGCAGAGCGTGGCGGTGCTCCGGGTCCTGGACGCGGTCCGGCCGCTGTGGGATCGGCACGGCGGTCCGGTGCACGACATGGTCGCCGCCGATCGCGCGACCGGGGGCGACCTGGTCCGCTCGCTGACGGCGTACCTGGACGCGGCGGGCGACATACCGCGCGCGGCGCGGCGTCTGGTGCTGCATCCCAACACGCTGCGGTACCGGCTCAAGCGGGTGCGGGAGCGCTTCGGCCTCGACCTCGACGATCCGGACACGCGGCTGATCGTCACCCTCGCGATGCGGCTCGCGACCTCGGACGACGGCCACGACGCCCCCGACGGCCCGGACACCGGCAAAGCCTCGGACAGCACGGAGATGTGAACCGATTCGTGGTGGTGTTCGGAGCAGCGCACAAAAGAAGGCAGCTGTTTTGGCCCGTGGTACGAAGACGTGTCCGCGCGGCGGCGGTCAGGCTCGGGGCACCTCCCCCGTTCCCGTGACGAAGGCAGCCCTGTGACTCTGGATTCCGCCACCTTCCTGGACTCTCGTACGGCAGAGGAGCGCGTCGCCGCGGTGCTGCGGCAGGCCGTCGACCGGAAGCTGGTCGGCACCGAGCAGCCCGTCGCGGGCTTCCTCGACACCGACGGCATCCGCGCGTCCGTCGCCGCGCTGCATGCCGCGTTCGGCGAGGTCCCCGACGTGCTGCACACCTTCGCGGTCAAGGCGTCCTCGCTGATTCCCGTCCTGCGGCTGCTGGCCGACCTGGGGATGGGGTGCGAGGTGGCGAGCCCCGGCGAGCTGCGCCTCGCCCTGGACGCGGGCTGCGCTCCCGGCCGGATCGTCCTCGACTCCCCCGCCAAGACGCGCGAGGAGATCGCCGAGGCGCTGGCCCTGGGCGTGGCGCTGAACGCCGACAACCTCGACGAGCTGGAGCGCGTCGACGCGCTGCGCCCGGCCGACAGCGCGTCCGTGATCGGGCTGCGCGTCAACCCGCAGGTCGGCTCCGGCTCGATCGGCGCGATGAGCACCGCCACCGCCACCTCCAAGTTTGGAGTGGCGCTGCGCGACCCGGGCGCGCGCGAGCGGGTGGTCCGGGCGTTCGCCGAGCGGCCCTGGCTGACCCGGCTGCACGCCCATGTCGGTTCGCAGGGCTGCCCGTTGGAGCTGATCGCCGAGGGCATCGCGGAGACCTACCGGCTCGCCGAGGAGATCAACGCAGCGGTCGGCGAGCGGCAGATCACCAGCCTCGACATCGGCGGCGGCCTGCCGGTGAACTTCGCCGACGACACCGTGCGCCCCACCTACGAGGACTACACGCGCGCCCTGCGCGCCGCGGAGCCGCGCCTGTTCGACGGCCGGTACGGCCTGGTCACGGAGTTCGGGCGGTCGCTGCTCGCCAAGAACGGCTTCATCGCGGCCCGCGTGGAGTACGCGAAGGAGGCCGGCGGCCGCCGGATCGCGGTGACGCACGCGGGCGCGCAGACGGCGACCCGCACCGTGCTGATGCCGGGCGCCTGGCCGCTGCGGGTCGGCGCCTTCGACGCGCAGGGCCGCCCGAAGGACGGCACTCCCGTGGCCCAGGACGTGGCGGGGCCGTGCTGCTTCGCGGGCGACGTCGTCGCCGAGGACCGTGCGCTGCCGCCGCTGGCGGAGGGCGACTTCGTCGTGCTGCGCGACACCGGCGCCTACTACTTCTCGACGCCCTGGGCCTACAACAGCCTGCCCCGGCCCGGTGTGCACGGGTACGCCACGGACGCCGCCGGAGACGTCCGGTTCGCGCCCGTCCGCGACGCCCAGACCCTCGACGAGATCGCGGCCGAGAGCGGCGCCGGGCACGCCGACCGGCTGACCACCCTCTCGCGCCCCTGAGCCGAGCGAAGCTCGCGTCGGAGGCGCAGGGCAGTGCCCGTCAGCGGCTCCGCCGCGGGGCGCGACCAGCCACGACGAGACCCGCACCCGGCAGACCGTCCCACCACCCCCTCCCCGTGCCGAGGATCCGCCATGCCCGAAACCGCCACGGCGCAAGACGCCGCCCCCGCCCGCTCCCGACCGCCGCGCCGCGCCCTCGCCCTGGGCGCCGCCGCCCTCGCGCTCGCCCTGAGCCTGGTCGCCGGCCTCACCACCGGCGCCCCCACCGTCTGGGGGCTGCTGCCCATCGCGCTGTACGCGGTGCTCGCCCTCACCGGCCTCGACCTCGTCCTCGTGACCGGCGTCGCCCTGCTCAGCGCCGTCCTGGTGGCGCTGCCCTCGCCCGCGCAGGCCGGTGACGTCCTGGGCACCTCCGTGACCGACCCGGTGACCGTCATCGGACTGATCATCGTGCTGGGGTCGGCGGCGGGCGAGGTGCTGCTGCGCACGGGCGTCGCCGACACCCTCGTACGGGCCGTCATGCGCATCGCCGAGGGCCGCGGGACGACCGTCCTGATGTACGGGATGATGGCGGCCTGCATGGTCCTGGTGGCCGGGCTCGGCACGCTCGCGGGGGCACTCGCCATCGCCGCGCCGCTGCTCGTCCCGGTGGCCGCGCGGGCCGGGTTCACCCGCTCGGCGACGGCGGCGACGATGTTCCTCGGCGGCTGCGCGGGCCTCGCGCTCGCCCCGTTCGCGGGCTCCAACATCGCCATCATGAACACCGCCGACACCGGCTATCTCACCTACGTCGCCGTCGGCGCGGGCCCGCTCGCCGTCCTGTCGCTGCTGCTCGCCGCCGTGGTGGTGCCGTGGGTGCAGCGGCGCAGCGCCGCGCAGGGTGACCACTACCGGCCCGAGGAGGTCACCGAGGAGCGGCGGGCCGAGCCCACGCCGCGCGAGGCCGCCCGCACCCGCCGGGCCACCTGGACCTTCGTCGCGGCGCTGGCCGCCACGGTCTGCTACGCCACGGCGACGAAGGCGGACACCACGTTCCCGCTGATCGCCCTGCCGCTGCTCATCGTGGTGACCGCGGCCGCGGCCGGGCTCTCCCCGCGCCGCGCCGCCGCCGCGGTCCTGACCGGCGCCCGCCGCATGGTGCCGATGCTGCTGCTGTTCTGGATGCTGGCCGCCCTGTTCGGCTTCATCGATCTGCTGCACCCGTACGACGTGGTGCTCGACCGGTTCGGCCCCGGTCTGCGCGACATGTCGCCGGTGCCGTTCGCGCTCGCCGTGGCCGCGCTCGGCTGGGTGGGCGTACCCGGTGCGACGGCGGCCCAGGTCATTCTCATCGGCGAGGTGTTCGGCCCGCTCGGCGACCAGCTGGGGATCACCCCGGCCGCCTGGGTGGTCATCCTGCTGTGGGCCTCGAAGGCGGACACCTACGGGCCGCTGCCCAACGCCAACATGGTCGGCGCCATGGGCATGGCCCGCGCCGACCGGCTCCCCTATCTGCTCGGCACCGGCTGGGCGCTGCTCGTCCCGGCGTGCGCGCTGTACGCCGTTCTGCTCATCCTCATCCTGTGACCCCGCAATCCCCCACCCGCCCCGCTCCCCCGCGCTCCTCAGAAAGTGGTCCGACATGACCGACCCCACCGCCCCGTACGACGCGCTGATCACCGGCGCCACCGTGATCGACGGCACCGGAGCCGCCCCGCGCCGCGCCGACATCGGCGTACGGGACGGCCGCATCGCCCACGTCGGCGCGCCGGAGCCCGGGGCGACGGCCGCGACGGTCCTCGACGCGACCGGGCTGACCGTCACCCCCGGCTTCATCGACCTGCACTCGCACGCGGACTTCTCCGTACTGGCGATGCCGGACGCGGAGGCCTGTCTGCGGCAGGGCGTGACGACGGTGGTCACCGGCAACTGCGGTCTGTCGCCGTACCCGACGGCGCCCGGCGATGCGGCGGAGGCCGGCGGGCCCGGCACCCTGGCCGGTGCCCAGTGGACGGACCTGGACGCGTTCGCCGCGGCCGTGGACGCCGCGCGGCCCGCCCTGAACGTCGCCCCGCTCGTCGGGCACGGCGCCCTGCGCACCGCGGTGACCGGCACCGCCCGCACCCCGGCCGGGCCCGCCGAACTGGACGCCATGCGCGCCCTGTTGGCCCGCGCCGCCGAGCAGGGCGTCTTCGGCATGTCGACCGGGCTGATCTACGCGCCCGGCTCCTTCGCGACCACGGACGAGATCGTCGCGCTGGCCACCGAGGCGGCGCGGCTCGGCCTGCTCTACGCGACCCACATGCGCGACGAGGGCGACCGGCTCGTCGAGGCCGTCGAGGAGGCGATCGGCGTCGCCGAGGCGTCCGGGGTGCGGCTGCAGATCTCGCATCTGAAGGCGATGGGCCCGGCCAACCACGGCAAGGTCGACTCCGCGCTGGCCCTGATCGACGCGGCCGCCGCGCGGGGCCTCGACGTGGCCTGCGACGTGTACCCGTACACCGCCTCCTCGACCCGGCTCACCTCGCGGCTGCCCGACTGGGCGATGGACGGCGGTCCGGCCGCCCTCGTCGAGCGGCTCGCCGATCCGGAGGCCCGCGAGCGGATCCTCGCCGACCTGCGGCCCGCCGTCGGCCGGACCTTCCTGCCCGAGGGCGTGATCCTGGCGATGATGGGCCCGGGCCGCTACGCCGACCGGATCGGCGACAGCATCGCGGACATCGCCCGGGACGAGGGCACCGAGCCCGCCGCCGCGGTCCTCGACGTACTCGCCGCGCACCAGGGCGAGGTCATGATCGTCAATCACGCCATGGCGGAGGACGACGTGGAGACCGTGCTGCGCCACGACGACGCGGCCGTCGCCAGCGACGGCTGGGTGCTGCACGCGCCGGGCGACGGCCATCCCCACCCCCGCAACTTCGGCACGTTCGCCCGCGTCCTGGCCCGGTACGTCCGTGAGCGCAAGGTGCTCGAACTGGCCGACGCCGTACGGAAGATGACGTCGCTGCCGGCGTCCCGGCTGCCGCTGCCGGACCGCGGCACGCTGGCGCCGGGCCAGGTCGCCGACCTCGTCGTGCTGGATCCGGCGCAGGTCACCGACAGGGCGACGTTCGAGGACCCCTGGCAGTACGCGACCGGTGTCCGTGACGTCCTCGTGGCCGGCGAGTTCGTGCTGCGCTCCGGCGCGCCGACCGACGCGCGTCCCGGCCGTACGTTGCGCCGGTGACATCGGGGACGAACCTGTGACAAAGGTGCGGGCAACGCACCGGACCGGTCGCGGGTCGTATCGGGTGGAGCGGACGGACGCCGACGCGTCCGCCGCCCCGCGGACCGTGCACGCCGCACGGTCCCGCCGATCGACCGACACGGGGATGAGACACATGAACGTACGAGAGAACCGGACCCTGTTCGCGACGGGCGCGGCGGCTGCCGTCGCGGCGGTCGCCGTCCTGGCCGCACCGGCGTCGGCGGCGGGCACGCCCCGCTTCCTGTCGCCGTCCGAGCTGCCGCCGCACCCCTCTTCCGCCTGGATCGCGGGGCCGGTCACGGCCGGGCAGCCCGACCCGCTGCCGCTGTGCGTGGGCGACGCCCTGCCGTCCACGTCGGTGCACCGGGTGTACCGCACCGACCTGGACACCGGCGCGCTCCAGGTGACGGTCGTCGAGCGGGACGCCCGGGCCGCGAAGGAGTTCGTGGCGCTGCTGCGCCGGCACCTCGACAGCTGCGCGAAGGACGTGACGGCGCAGGACCCCGAGGTCACCGCCCGGCAGAAGTACTACGGGAAGCTGTCCGTGGAGGAGGGCGCGTACGTCTACGGCGTGCACACCGAGGCGTCGTGGGGCGCCTCGGACATCAATCTCTTCTCGGTGGGCCGGGACGGCCGGATCGTCACGGTCGTCCAGTGGGGGCAGATGGGTTCCTTCGCGCAGGCGCCGGTCGCGGCCTTCAAGAAGACGACGGTGACGGCGGTGAACAAGCTGCGCTGACGCGGGGGCGCGCGCTCAGGAGTCGGGCACGGTGAAGTCGCACCAGACCGCTTTGCCCTCGCCGCGCGGCTCGACTCCCCAGCGCGACGCCATCGCCTCCACCATGACCATGCCGCGTCCGGAGGTGGCCGTCTCCCCCGGGGTGCGCCGGTGGGGGCGGGCGCTGGAGCGGTCCTTGACCCACAGACGGACCGCGCGCGGCGGCCCGGTGAGCACTTCGAGGGTGAGCACGGCGCCGCCCTCGGTGTGCATGAGGGCGTTGACGAGCAGTTCGCCGGCGGCGGTCTCGACGTCGTCGGCCATGGTGCCGAGCCCCCAGGCGGTGAGGTGTTCGCGCAGCGCGGCCCGTGCGTCGGCCAGGCCCTCGGGGTCGGCCTGGTGGACGTAGCGGTGCATGCGGGGCGCCTGCGGGGTGCCCGAGTCCGGCACCCGGCGCAGGACGAGGAGCGCCACGTCGTCGCCGCTGCCCCACCTCTCCCACAGGGAGCGGGAGAGGTGGTCGGCGACCTCTTCCGCGGTGGGCGGCCCGGCGCCGAGCGCGTCGGCGAGTGCGCGCAGCCCGTCGTCGATGTCGGCGCCGGGCTCCTCCACCAGGCCGTCGGTGCACAGCACCAGGGTCTCGCCCGGGACGAGGTCGAGGCGGGTCTCGTGGAAGTCGTCCTGCTCGAACTCGGTGGCCAGGCCGAGGGGCAGTCCGCCGCGCAGCCGGGGAATGCCGACCCGGCCGTCGGTGTGCCGCACGAGCGGGGGCAGATGTCCGGCCCGTACCGCGCGGACGATGCCGGTGGCCGGGTCGAACTGGGCGTACGTGCAGGTCGCGAAGCGGTCCGTGTCCAGTTCGGCCAGGAACCGGGAGGCCCGTGACAGCACCGTGGCGGGTGGGTGGCCCTCGCCCGCGAACGCCCGCAGCGCGATCCGGAGCTGGCCCATGATCGCTGCCGCGTGGGTGTCGTGGCCCTCGACGTCGCCCACGACGATGCCGAACCGGCCGCGCGGCAGCACGATGACGTCGTAGAAGTCGCCGCCGACCTGCCGCCCGCCCCACGCGGCGTGGTAGCGGACCGCGAGTTCGGTGTCGGGGACCTCGGGGATGCTCTTGGGCAGCATCGTGCCCTGGAGGCTGCGGGCCAGGTCGCGTTCCTCGTCGAAGAGGATGGCCCGCTGGAGCGACTGGGCAACGATGCCGGACAGGCCGATGCAGAGGTTGCGGTCGGCGTCGGAGAACTCGCGGCGGCCCCGGTAGAACAGGGCGAGCCCGCCGATGGCGCGGTCCTGGGCGACCAGCGGCAGGAACGCCGCGGACTCCAGTCTGAGCCGGTCGATGTAGGGGGCCAGACGGGTGAACCGGTGGGCGAGGTCGGACAGGTCGCCGACGAACCGGGGCCTGCGGCTCATGACCACTTCGGCGAGCGGCAGGGAGTCGTCGATCTGGTGCAGTTTGAGTTCGTCGAGGACCTGCATCGACTGGCCCACGAGGGCGATCAGTTTCAGGTCGGCGCCCTCGACCAGGCCGAGGACGAGTCCGTCGGCGGCGAACCGGTCGAGGCCGCCGGCGCCCGACAGCACGGCCACGACGTCGTCGACGGTCACGGCCCGGGACAGCGCCTCGGTGGTGCCCTGGACCATGAGGGCGATCCGGCGGCGTTTGCCCTCGTCCCCGTCGAGTCCGGCCAGCTCGGCGGGTTCGTCGGGGGCCGCGCGCACGACGCCGACGATGCGCACGGCGTGTCCTTGGTCGTCGCGCAGGATGCGTCCCGCGGCGTGGGTGAGGCGTGCGGTGCCGTCCTGCCGGGTGATCTGGAAGAACACGCCGTAGGAGTCGCCGCCGCTCGCGACCGCCTCGTTGACGACCGCGATGACGCGCACGGCCTCCTCGGGCGGGATCCGGGACAGCACCGACTCGACCGTGTCCCGGAACTCGGCCGGGGGCAGGTCGAGAACGGCCAGGCAGTTGTCGTCCAGGCGGAGAGCACCGCCCTCCAGATCCCAGTCGAAGCTGCCCATGCCGGTCAGCCGCAGTCGCTCTTCGAGGCCGATGTCCGGCTCGTGTGCAGGGGCCATATGACTCTCCGGTGTACCGCCTCGTCACCATATCGGCACGTCGACATGTGCGCGCGGCGGCGGAAGCGCTCTCCCGTACTGGAGGAGCCGTCCGGCGGTCATCGGTTGGACGACGGCCACCGAAACGCGCTCCGTCAGGCCCCGAGGTCGACATGGGTGCCCAGTCCCCTCCGCTCGGCGAGGTCGGTCAGGAGGCGGGTCACGGCGAGGTCCTGGAGGCCCACGCCCACGGAGTCGAAGAGGGTCAGATCGGTGTCGGCGGTGCGGCCGGGGGCGGTGCCCGCGAGGACGTCACCGAGTTCGGTGCGGAAGTCGTCCTCGCGCAGGGCGCCCTCGGCGAGCGGGATCAGGACCTCGCCGGACTTGGTGCGGGCCGTGTCGTAGGCGTCGACGACGATCCGGCAGCGCCGCATCGCCTCGGTGTCGAGTTCGCGGTGGTCGGGGCGGGGCGGCGCGCCGACCGCGTTGATGTGCTGGCCGGGCGTCAGCCAGGCCCCCCGGACGAGCGGTTCGCGGGACGGGGTGAGGGTGCACAGCACGTCGCAGGCCTCGGTGACGGCGCGTGGTCCGTCCAGGACCTTCGCGGGGACGCCGAGGTCGGCGCTGATCCAGGCGGCCAGGTCGTGGGCGGCGGGCTGGGTGCGGCCCCAGAGCACGACCTGCTGGTAGGGGCGGCCGGGCAGCAGGGCCCTGACGTGGGCGCGGGCGAGCGGCCCGGTGCCGACCAGGCCGAGGGTGGCGGCGTCGGCGCGGGCCAGGGCGCGGGTGGCGACGGCGGTGGCGGCGGCCGTGCGGACGCGGGTCAGTTCGGCGCCGTCGAGCAGGGCGCGGCAGGCGCCGGTGTCCGTGTCGGTGGCGAGGACGGCGGAGCGCTGGACGGGGAGGCCTCGGTCCCGGTTGCCGGGGAGGTCGGCGAGGAGTTTGACGACGGCGAGGCCGTCGGGCGCGGAGGCGGCGGCCATGGCGAGGAACGTGTCCGGGGAGCCCGGGAGTCTCAGGGCGGGCGGGGCGGGCAGGACGGCCGCGCCGAGGGTGAGGTCGCGGTGGGCGCGGGCCACGGCCGCCTCCACCTCCTCGACCTGGTCGGCCAGCAGCTCGCGGATGGTGGACCGGGTGAGGATCAGGGTCATGGTGCGGGTACTCCTGACGAAGGACGTGCGGGCGGGTGCGGGTGCGGTGCGGGTCAACCGCCGCGCAGGAACGGCACGGTGAGCGCGGAGGGGGCGCGGCTGCGGCCGACGAGACCGCTCACGGCGAGCAGCGCGAACACGTACGGGAGGGTGACGAGCAGCGGCGCCGACAGGTGGAGGCCGAGGGCGGGGGCCGCGAACTGGAGCGACTGGGCGAGGCCGAAGACGAGGCAGGCGAGGAGGGTCGGCCAGGCGCGCCAGCGGCCCGCGATGACGGCGACGACCGCGAGATAGCCGATGCCTCCGGTGATGTTGTCGCTGAAGGCGTGCACTTCGGAGAGGGCGAGGTGGGCGCCGGCGAGGGCCGAGGTGGCGCCGGTGAGCAGGACGACGGCGTACCGGATCGGCCGGACGGGGAGCCCGCACCGGTCGGCGGTGAGCGCGTCCTCGCCGACGGCGTCGACGGCGAGCCCCCAGGTGGTGCGGCGGCTCAGGGTGAGGGCGAGGAGCGCGGTGATCGCGAACGCGGCGTAGCCGAGGACCGTCTGCTCGAAGAGCGCGGGTCCGAGCACGGGGATGGCGTGCAGTGCGGGTACGGGCAGCGGGTCGAAGCCGGGCAGGGCGCTCTGGCGGCTGCCGTCGCCGAACAGGAGCCGGGAGCCGTAGGTGGTCGCGCCGAGGGCGAGGGCGTTGGCGGTGATGCCGGTGACGATCTGGTCGGCGCGCAGGGTGACGCTCAGTAGCGCCTGGAGGGCGGCGAAGAGGAGGCCCGCGGCGAGCGCGGTGAGCACGCCGACGCCCGCGCTGCCGGAGGCGTGGGCTCCGGCGGCGCCCGCGAAGGCGCCGGTGAGCATCATGCCCTCGACGGAGAGGTTCAGGACGCCCGCGCGTTCGCTGAGCAGTTCGCCGGAGGAGGCGAGGAGCAGCGGCAGCGCCATCCGGACGCCGCCGGAGGCGAGTTCGTCGACGACGGCGCTCATGAGCCGCTCCTCGTCCTGCGATGGGTGATCAGCATGGCGGCGGCGATGAACAGCACGAGCAGGCTCTGCACGATCTGTACGGTCTGGGCCGGTACCTGGGCGGCGAGCTGGAGGTTGATGCCGCCGCTGGTGAGGAAGCCGAAGAGCAGGCTGGCGGCGGCGACGGCGGTGAGCGAGCCCCGGGCGAGCAGCCCGACGACGAGGCCGGAGAAGCCGTAGCCGGAGGAGAAGTTCTCGGCGAGCACGTACGGGGCGGTGGCGACCAGGGCCGCGCCGGCGAGGCCCGCGAGGCCGCCGGCGAAGGCGAGCGAGCCGCCCTCCAGGCGGGCGACGGGCAGCCCGAGCCGGGCTGAGGCGGCGGGCGAGTGCCCGACCGCGCGCAGCCGTACCCCGGTCGCGGTGTGCCGCAGGGCGGCTCCGACGCAGAGGGCGAGCACGGCGGCGATGATCACGACGGCCGTGGCGGGCGACTCGGCGCCGCCGATCAGCGGAAGTTGGGCGCCGGCCGGCAGCGGCGCGGACTGCGGCAGCGTCTCCGACGAGGTCACGGGCTGGCGCAGCAGGGCCGCTTCGTGGACGGAGACGGAGACGAGGCCGAGGCCGATGAAGTTCAGCAGCAGGGTGGTGATCACCTCGCTGGTGCCGCGCCGCACCTTCAGCCAGGCGGCGATGCCCGCCCAGGCGGCGCCGCCCAGGAATCCGGCGAGCAGCACGAGGGGCACGCCGATCGCGCCGGGGACGGCGGCGGGCAGGGCGAGTCCGGTGGCGGCAGCGGCGGTGCCGCCCGCGCAGAGCTGGCCCTCGCCGCCGACGTTCACGAGTCCGGCGCGGTGGGCGACGGTGAACCCGGTGGCGATGAGGGCCAGGACGGCGGCGGAGTTCAGGGAGCTGCCGACGGCGTACGAGGAGCCGAACATGCCCTCGTCGAGCGCGGCCCAGGCGGTGGCGGGGTCGGCGCCCGCCGCGACGACGAGCAGGATGCCGGCGCCGAGGGCGAGCAGGGCGGCCAGGACGGCGACGGAGACGGGATGCCGGGCCAGGTCGGCGGGGCGCGGGCCCGTTCTGCGGCTCGGTGGGGGCGCGGTGGTGGTGACGGTCACGGGGGTTCCTCGGGCGGTCGGGATGCGGTGCGGAACGGGGGTTTCGACTGCTGCGCGTCTCAGGGGAAGCGAGTGGTGGGTACGCGCGTCAGGGCTCGGCGGATGCCCGTGCGGGTGCCTGCGCCCGGCCCGCGCCCACCATCAGCTCCCCGATCCGGTCCCGGGCGTCGGGGTCGCGCGGGTCGACGGGTCCCAGCAGGCGGCCCCGGTAGGCGACGAGGACGCGGTCGCTCAGGGCGAGGAGTTCGTCGAGTTCGGCGGAGACGAGGAGCACGCCGGCGCCGCGTGCGGCCGCTTCCCTGATCCGGGCGTGCACGGCGTCGACGGCGCCGATGTCGAGGCCGCGGGTCGGCTGGGCCGCGGCGAGGGCGACGAGCGGGTCGAGGGCCAGTTCGCGGGCGAGCACGACCTTCTGCTGGTTGCCGCCGGACAGGGCGGACATCGGCGCGTCCGGCCCCGGGGCGCGGATGCCGTGGGCGGCGATCGCGTCGGCGCCGGCCCGGGCGAGCGCGGCCCGGTCGAGGGCGACGCCCCACCTGCGGAACCGGCCGAGCCGTCCGAGGTGCAGGTTCTCGGCGATCGACAACTCCGGTACGCAGCCCTCGTGGTGGCGGTCCTCGGGGACCACGCCGAGCCCGGCCCGGGTGCGGGCGGCGGGTCCGGCGCCGGTCACGTCCCGCCCGCCGAGGGCGATACGGCCGCCGCCGGGCGCGAGGGAGCCGCCGAGCAGGGCCATGAGTTCGCTCTGCCCGTTGCCCTCGACCCCGGCGATGCCGACGATCTCGCCGCACGCGATGTCGAGGTCGACGTCGTCGAGGGCGTGGGTGCCGTCGGGGCGGCGCACGGTGACGCCGTTCAGCGCCAGAGCGGAGCCCTTCGCGCCGGATGCCCGGCGTGCGGTGGCGGCCACCGGTTCGGCGAGGCCGACCGCTCCGGCGAGGGCCGGGTCCAGGGAGTCGGCGGCGTGGCCGATCATCATCGGCACCAGGTGCCGGGCGCCGAGTTCCGCGAGCGGGCCGCCGCCCGCGACCCGGCCGCCGCGCAGCACGGTGGCCTCGTCACCGGCGCGCAGGGCCTCGCCGAGCTTGTGCGTGACGAGGACGACGGCGCCGCCCGCGTCGGCGATGCTCCGGCAGGTGGCGAGCAGCGCGTCGGTCTCCGCCGGGCCGAGGACGCCGGTCGGCTCGTCGAGGACGAGCAGTCGCGGGGAGCGCAGCAGCGCCTTGACGATCTCGACCTGCTGGCGGGCGGCGACGGGCAGTTCCTCGATACGGGCGTCGGACCGGACCTCCAGGCCGTACGTGTCCCGGACCCGTGCGAGGGCGCGGTCGAGTCCGGGCAGCCGCAGCAGGCGCAGGTTCTGCTCGACGGTGAGCGTGGGGATCAGGCTGAAGTGCTGGTGGACGAGGGCGACTCCGGCGGCGAGCGCGTCGGCGGGGCGGCGGGGCGCGTACGGCCGTCCGTAGAGGGCGAGAGTGCCGGTGTCCGGGACGAGCGAGCCGCCGACGGCGTGGCACAGGGTGGACTTCCCGGCGCCGTTCTCGCCGAGCACGCAGTGCACGGTGCCGGGGCGCACGACGAGGTCGATGCCGTCCAGCGCCGGTGCGCCGCCGTAGGACTTGGTGAGCGAGGTGATCTCGAGTGCGGGTGCCGCGGGCGTCATCGGGTGGTGATCTCCCCGGACACGAGCTTCGCCTTGATGGCGTCGAGCTTCTTCTTCGCGGCGGCCACTTCGTCGCCGGTGCCGCACAGAACGAGGTCGTTGTGCGGGGTGTCGAAGGTGAGGCCGAAGTGCACGGACTCCGCCTTCCAGCCGCCCTTCACCAGCTGGTCGGTGGCGTATTCGATCTCGGCGCCGATGTCCGTCTCGACGTATCCGGCGTAGGCGGTGTCGGCGGCGCAGTCGTGGGCCAGGGGGCCGCCGACGAGGCGTCCGCCGCGGCCCGCGGCGGCCTGGGCGATGCCCTTGTGGCCGAGGTTGAGGACCTGTCCGAGCACGTCGGCGCCCGCGCCGTAGTCGGCGAGCGCGGACTGCTTGGACTTGGCGGCGTCGTTGAAGTCGCCGACGTACTGCGGCGCGAGCACCTTGACCTCGGGGTCGGCGGCCTCGGCGCCGCGCTCGAACTCCTTGGCCGCGTTGACGATGGCGGGCAGTTCGGCGCCGCCGACGAAGCCGACGGTGTGCTTCTTCGACAGGAGGGCGGCCGCCGCGCCGGACAGGAACGCGGCCTGCGCCTGCTGGGGGTCGTAGAGGGCGAGGTTGGCGGTGGGCCGGGCGTCGGCGGGGCCGCCGATCTCGGCGAACTTCACCTTCGGGAAGCGGGCGGCGACCTTGCGCACGGCGGCGTCGGTCTGCCCGCCGAGCGAGATCACCAGGTCCGATGTGGTGGCGAAGCGGACGAGCGCCTGTTCGTAGTCGGCGGCCTGCACCTGCTCGACCTTGCTGAAGGCGACCTTGCCGGTGTGCTGCTTCGCGGCGCGCTGATAGCCGCGATAGGCGGACTCCATGAACCCGTCGTCGGACAGCGAACCGGGGAACAGGACACCGACCTTGAGGTCGCCGCCGGAGGACTGACCGGCGTCCTGCGCGGAGGACGCGCCACCACAACCGGTGAGGAGGGCGAGACAGGCTCCGGCCGCCAGCGCGCCCGGCCGGCGGAGAGGGGTGTGTGCCACTGGGGTGCCTCCAAAGGGCGGGGCCCGCGGGCCCGTTAGTGGTATACCGTTACGCGCCCTCAGTCTGGGAGCCGCATGTTGCCCGTGTGTTAGCGGCCGGTTAGCACTGCGCGCACTCCCCCGCGGTCCGCTTACTGTGAGATCCGGACCCGAGCGGAGGAGACCCTGGTGACAGCGGCACAGGCGGCGGGCGCGGCGGGCGGTTCACTGCGCGACCGTGCGTACGACACGCTGCGGCGGCGCATCGTGGAGGCCCAACTCCAGCCCGGTGAGCGGCTGGTGGAGCGCGATCTCGCGGCGGAGCTGGAGGTCTCCCGGATCCCGCTGCGGGAGGCGCTGCGCCGCCTGGAGGCGGAGGGGCTCGTGGTCCTGGTGCCGCGGCGCGGGGCCCTGGTGTCGCCGTTCACGCCCTCCGACGTCCGCGATCTGTTCGACGTACGGGAGTCGCTGGAGTCCCTGGGGGCGCGGCTCGCGGCCGAGCGGGCCGACGCGGAGGGTCTGGCGCGGCTCGCGAGCCGGCTGGACGCGGCGCGGGCGGCGACCCGGCGGCGGGACCGGGCCGCGATCGCGGCGGCGAACGCGGGTTTCCACACCGACATCGTGGAGCTGGCCGACAATCCGCTCCTGACGAGCATGATGCGGCCGCTGGAGGCGCGCACGCTCTGGCTGTTCCGGCTCACGGCGCAGCGGGACGCGGCCCGGCAGTGCGCGGAGCACGAGGAGTTGTACGAGGCGATCGCGGCCGGCGCCGCGGACCGCGCGGCCGCGCTCGCCCTCGGCCATGTCGCGGACGGGCGCGCCGAGTCGCTGGCGCTCGCGGCCGCGTGGTCGCATCCGGAGATCGACCCGCAGGCGGTCGCGGCCCGCAGGCGCAGGCGCGGCGCCTGAGCACCCTGCTATCCGGCGTCCGGCCGGTCCACGGTGTCCGCGCCCTCCAGCGGGGCCCGTTCGAGGTGGGCCACGGCCTCGGGGGCGAGGGCGCGCAGCCGCACCAGGCCGGAGGCGGTGAGGGTGCGGCAGACGGTGTCGCGCTCGGCCAGCACGCGGCGGGCGATGCGGGCCGGGAAGTCGGCGGGGGTGAGGGCCGCGCCGGGGCCCGCGGACCAGGTGCGCAGGGCGGGTACGGCCTTGGCGGTGTCGGCGCAGACGGCGAGGCGGCCGGATTCGACGTACCAGAGCACGATGCGCTCGCGCAGTTGCCGTGCCGGAGGTGCGACGCTGTCGCCGTCGGCGAGGCGCAGGGTGTCGAAAGCGTCGGCGAGGGCGGCCCGCAAGTCCGGGTCGACGCGGCCGAACAGGTCGCAGTCGGCGAGCGGCACCGGTGCGGCCGGGTCGATGCCGAGGTCGGTGAGGAAGGCGTCCTCGCAGCTCTCCAGGGCGCGGCCGAGGTCGGGGAACTCGTCGGCGGCGTGGACCATGGCCTGGCGCTGGTCGGGGTCGGCGAGGACCATGCGCACGTCGCGGCCGCGCAGGTTCTCGCCGAGGGCGCGCAGCAGATCGGCGGCGACGGGTTCGATGCGTCCCACGCGCGTGAGGTCGAGGGCGAACCAGCCGACGGCGGCGGGCAGTTCGCGGGCGGCGCGCAGGGTCTGTTCGGCGGTGGCGAAATCGAGGTCGCCCTGCATGACGTGGACGCGGATGCGGTCCGGGTGGGCTTCGAGCGCGGCGCGCTGGTCGCGCGGGCGGTGCCGCAGGGAGCGCAGCGGTGCGGGGTCGAGCGAGCGGGGCGGCATGGGCCGGCGCTCAGGCACGCTGGCCCGCATCAGGTGCAGCCCGAACTGGTCGGACAGGAGGTGGCAGGCGGCGATGCCGCGCACGCTGTTGCCCTTCTCCTCCAGCGGCGGGCTGAACACGCCGATGCCGAACTGGCCGGGCAGCGCGACCCCGATGGCGCCGGAGACGCCGCTCTTGGCGGGCATGCCGACCTGGAGCATCCACTGGCCCGACGCGTCGTACATGCCGCAGGTCGCCATGACGGCGAGGACGTGCTGGGCGTGGCGCGGGGCGACGACGCGGGTCCCGGAGACGGGGTTGACGCCGCCCGCGGCGAGGGTGGCGTGCATGACGGCGAGGTCGTCGCAGGTGACGAGGACGGAGCACTGCCGGAAGTAGACGTCGAGCTGGTCCTCGACGTCGCCGGTGAGGGAGCCCGCGTTGTGCATGAGGTAGGCGAGGGCGCGGTTGCGGTCGCCGGTGGCGCGCTCGGAGGCGTAGACGGCCTCGTCCACGGCGAGCGGCCGGGCGGCGAAGGCGCTGAGCCCGTCCAGGATGCGGTCGAAGCGGGCCTCGGGGGTGTCCCCGGCGACGAGCGAGGTGGTGACGATGGCCCCGGCGTTGACCATCGGGTTGGGCGGGCGGCCGGTGCCGGGTTCGAGGCGGATGGAGTTGAACGCCTCGCCGCTCGGCTCGGCGCCCACCCGGGTGAGCACCTCTTCGAGGCCGCGGTCGGCGAGGGCGAGCGCGAACACGAACGGCTTCGACACGGACTGGACGGTGAACGGCACCTGCGTGTCGCCGCTGCCGTAGACCTGTCCGTCGAGGGCGCACAGGCTGAGCCCGAAGAGGTCCGGGTCGACGCGGCTCAGTTCGGGGATGTACGAGGCGGGCGCGCCGCCGCCCAGATCGCGCAGGCTGCGGCGCACCTGGTCGAGCAGCCCGCTCAGCGGGTCGCCCGGGGGTCCTTCCTGGTCGTGTCGCATCCGTCCATCGAAACTCATCGGACGGCCGTCCGCGCCCCGGCAGACTGTCTCCATGAGCGAGAACGATCACAAGAGCGACCTGCTGCGCTACCTCCAGGACGCCCGCGAGGCGCTGGTGTGGAAGCTGGACGGGCTGAGCGAGTACGACGTGCGCCGCCCCCTGACCGGTACGGGGACGAACCTCCTGGGCCTGCTCAAGCACCTCACCGCTGTGGAACTGGGCTATCTCTGCGACACGTTCGGCCGCCCGCACGACGAGCCGCTGCCCGACTTCCGGGACGGCGCGGATCCCAACGCGGACATGTTCGCCGCCGCCGACGAGTCGCGGGAGCTGATCGTGGAGCGCTACCGCCGGGCCTGGGCCCTGGCCGACGCCACGATCTCCGCCCTTCCGCTCGACACGTCCGGCACGGTGCCGTGGTGGCCCGCGGAGCGCGCCGCGATCACCCTGCACCACGCGCTGGTCCGGACGCTGTCGGACACCCAGCGGCACGCGGGGCACGCCGACATTCTGCGGGAGGGGCTGGACGGGGCGGTGGGGTACCGGCAGGACAACGACTCGCTGCCCTCGCACGATCCGGCCTGGTGGGAGGGGCTCCGCGACCGGCTGGAGGAGATCGCCCGGGAGGCCGGGACCGGGGCCTGAGCCGGGGGCGGCCGGGGCGAAGGGCCTCACCCGCATGGTCCAAAGCCCCGTTCCTCGCCCGGCACACCGGGCGAGGATGTCGGTGTCGCCCGAATTTCCCGTGTGAGGAGAATCCGATGCAAGCACGCGTCGCCGTCGTCTACTACAGCGCCACCGGCAACGTCCACGCCCTCGCGGAAGCCGTCGCGGAAGGCGCCCGGAGCAGGAACGCGGAGGTGCGGCTGCGGCGGGTGCCCGAGCTGGCGCCCGACTCCGCGATCGACGCGAACCCGGCCTGGCGCGCGCATGTCGACGCGACCAAGAACTCGGTGCAGGAGGCGACGCTGGAGGACCTGGAGTGGGCGACGGCGTACGCGTTCGGTACGCCCACCCGGTTCGGCACGCCGACCGCGCAGCTGAAGCAGTTCATCGACACGACCGGTGGGCTGTGGAACGCGGGCGTCTTCCACAACAAGCCCGCCACCAGCTTCACTTCGGCGATGAACCGGCACGGCGGCCAGGAGTCGACGATCCTGGCCCTGAACAACGTCTTCTACCACTGGGGCTGCGTCATCGTGCCGCCCGGTTACACCGACCCGCTGATCTTCAACGCGGGCGGCAACCCCTACGGCGTGAGCTGGCCCAGCGGGGGCGGCGAGGGCCCGGACGAGGCCGTCCTCGAGGCCGCCCGCTACCAGGGCCGCCATCTCGCGGACATCTCGCTGCGGCTGGAGTCCTGAGCGGCGGCGCCGGTCGCCGCGCTCAGCCGTCCTGTCCGCACGGCCCGGAGTGGTCGCAGTACGGCTGATGGGCGCTGGCGCCGCACGCGCAGAGCAGGGCGCGGGTCTCCCGCCGGGGGCCCGCGCCCGTCCGCGTCTCCAGGTCGCCGCGCACGGCGAGCTGGCCCGCAGCGGTCCTCGCGATGGTCGTCGGGGTCCGCGGCTCCTCACCGGTGCCGTCGGCGAGGCGGTAGGTGAGGGCCCCCGACGGGCAGCGGCGGACGACCTCGGCGACGTGCGGGGCGTCGGCCGCGTCCGGTGCGATCCAGGGGCGGCGGGAGGTGTCGAAGACCTCGGGGAGACCGCCCACGCACTCGGCGGCGTGCAGACAGCGGCCCGGTTCGAAGGTGACCTCGATGTCCTGACCGGAGTAGGTCTTGCGCTCGGCTGCCATCAGGCGCTCACCTCGCGCGGGGCGTTGGCTCGGATCACGGGACACTCCCACGGTGGACGGTGGAACAGGGGTCGTCATTGTCGGCGGGCGTGCCGTCCGTCGCCCGCCCGGTGCGACGGCGCGTCCCGCGCGTCACTCCCCTGGTGGCGTCCCCGGGCCGGCGCTCAGTCCTCGCGGTGGCGCAGCAGCAGCATCGCCGCGTCGTCGTGCAGCGGCCCCGCGGCGTGCTCGACGAGATCGGTGCGCAGCCGCTCCAGCGCCGCCTGCGGATCGGTGTCCTTGAGGAAGGACACCCGGTCCTGAAGCGGATAGAACGTGCCGTCGCCGTCGCGGGCCTCGCTCACCCCGTCGGTGTAGAGCAGCAGTTGGTCGCCGGGCGCGAAGGGCACGGCGTACGGTACGGGCTCGTCGCCGCCGTGCACGCCGAGGCCGAGGGGCAGCGCGAACTGCGGCGGTTCGGGGAACTCGGTCGTGCCGTCGGCGCGGGCGAGCAGCGGGGCCGGGTGCCCGAAGTTGAGGAAGGTCGCCTCGCGCTCACCCGCCGCTACCTCGACGAGCAGCGCGCTGACGAACCGCTCGCCGAGCAGTTCCCGCTCCAGGGCGCGCTCCAGGCGCTTGCCGAGCCCGGCCAGTTCGGCCTCGTCGTGCGCGGCCTCGCGGAACGCGCCGAGGACGAGTGCGGCGGTCTCCACGGCCTCCAGGCCCTTGCCCTGGACGTCGCCGATGATGACGCGGGTGCCGCGCGGGGCGACCACGACCTCGTACAGGTCGCCGCCGATCCGCGCCTGGGCGACGGCCGACGTGTAGGAGACGGCGACGCGCAGGGCCCCGGCGACGCGCGGGACCGGCCGCAGCAGGACGCGCTGGGCGACCTCGGCGATGGAGCGGACGCTGGCGAGTTCGGCGTCGCGCCGCTCGCGCATCACGACCGCGCCGAGGGCGGCCGCGGTGACTCCGGCGACGCTGATGGACGCGATGTAGACGCGGCGCTTGCCGAGGGTTCCGTCGGACGCGGCGAGCAGCACGCACAGCAGCACGGCGAACGCGCCGATCCGCGCGGTGCGCCGCTTGCCGCCGGTCAGGCCCGCGAAGGCGGGGCCGAGCGCCATCAGGGACAGCAGCCCGAAGCCGGTGGGCGTCACCAGCTCGGCGAGCACCACCACGCCCATCACCGCGTACGGCAGGGCGACGAGGGCCCGGGCGGCCGGGAACTTCGCCTTCGTCATCGCTCTCCCCGTCAGGACGGCCCGTCGGCGTTCGGATATGTCGCGCCTTGAGCGTATGCGGGGTTTCTTGGCGGCGGATGAGATAGAGGCAAATCCGTGACCTGAGGTGACGCTCCGTCAGCGTGCGGCCACGCCAACGGTGTCGTGCTGTGCGGCGAGCCGTACGGGGGTGTTCGCGGCGCCGTACCCGCGGTAGCCGCCGTCCCGCTGGACGAGTTCGAAGAAGACCCGGCCGACGGTGCGGGTGTAGCAGTGCAGGAAGGTGCCGTGGTCGTCCTCGTCGTAGAGGATGCCGAGGTCCCGGTAGGTCTCCAGCTCGCCGGGGGCGAACGCGTGGCGGGCCGCGAGGTCGTCGTGGTAGTTGCCGGGCACGGCGAGGAGCCGGCCGCCGGCGGCCCGGAAGCGGCGGGCGGCGGCGACCACGTCGTCGGTGGCGAGGGCGATGTGCTGGGCCCGGTCGTGAGCGTCGGCGGGGCCGGGGCCGACGCCGAGGGCGAACCGGACGGCGCCGTCGGCGGTGGAGAAGGCGCGGCTGCGCAGCAGTCCGTAGGGGTCGGCGACGTCGACGCTGCCCTGCGCGTCGAGGCCGAGGACCCCGCGGTGGAAGAGCGAGGCCTCGTCGAACTGGTGCCAGGGCTGGGTGAGCGCGAGGTGGTCGATGCGGCGCACGGCGCAAGCCGCGGGCTCCGCACCGGTGGGCGCGAAGTCCGCCTTCCAGTCGGCGGGTCCGGGCCGGTCGGTGGCGCAGAAGAAGAGTTCGGTGCCGTCGGGTGCGGCGACGGCGTCGAGGAGGACGTCGCCGGTGGCGCGGCGGCGCGGCAGGACCGGAGCGAGCAGCGCCTCGGCGCGCCGGGCGGCGCCGGCCGGGTCGGGGCTCTCCAGGCCGACCGCGGCGACGACGGTGCCGTCGCGGCGGGCGGCGGGCCCGGTGTTCAGCAGGATGCGGGCCTCGCCCTGCTCCCACAGGTCGACGGGTTTGCCGCGGTGGCGGCCGGTGCGGGTGAAGCCGAGCGCGGTGAGCAGCTCCGTGGCGGGGGCGATGTCGGGGGTGACGAGTTCGGCGAAGGCGACGCCGGTGGGGACGACGGGTGCGGGCAGGTTCGCCTCCCCCACGGCCTCCCGCAGGGTGAGGAGCGAGCGCAGGGCGTCGACGGCGGCGGGCCCGGCCTCGGCCTGCCGGAACACGTCGTTGAAGACCTCCAGGGACAGCGGCCCGCGGTAGCCCGCGCGCAGCACGTGCCGCAGCAGTCCGGCGACGTCCAGGTCGCCCTGCCCGGGGAAGCAGCGGTAGTGGCGGCTCCACTGGAGCACGTCCATCGCGAGCTTCGGCGCGTCGGCGAGTTGCAGGAAGAAGATCTTGTCGCCGGGGATGTCCTCGATCCCCGCGAGGTCCTTGGGGCCGGAGCCGCGGGCGAGGATGTGGAAGCTGTCGAGGCAGGTGCCGAGCGCGGGGTGGTCCGCGGCCTCGACGATGCGCCAGGCGTGGTCGTACGTGTTCACGTGGCGGCCCCAGGCCAGCGCCTCGTAGGCGACCCGGATCCCGGACTCGGCCGCCCGGTCGGCGAGGCGTGCCAGCTGCTCCGCGGCGAGGGCGTCGTCGTCGCGGGCGAGCGGGGAGACGCTGGAGCAGACGAGGAGGGTGTCGGCGCCGAGCCTCCGCATGACGCGGAACTTGTGCTCGGCGCGCCGCAGGTTGCGTGCGAACACGTCGGCGGGCACCGCCTCGATGTCGCGCATCGGCTGGTACAGGTCGATGCTCAGGCCGAGGTCGGCGCAGAGGGCCCGGATGTCCTCGGGTGGCAGCGGGGCGGCGAGCAGGTCGTTCTCGAAGATCTCGACGCCGTCGAAACCGGCGCGGGCCGCGGCGGTGAGCTTCTCGGTGAGCGGGCCGCTGAGCGAGACGGTGGCGATCGAGGTGCGCACGACGGACTCCCGGTTAATGTACGAACTGGTTCGTTACTCATATCAAGCGAGGCGCTTCCTGGGAAGGGACGCGGCGCCGTCGCGCCGGAAACCCGGCTTCTACAATCACCACCAGTACAGGCCACCGCACGTCCGCCCGCCGCCCGAAGGATCGATCCTGATGACCACCACGGAAGAACCGGCGCGGCGCGAGGGCCGCATCCGCGACGCGGCCCGCACCAGGGCCGAGATCCTCGCGGTGGCCACCGAGGAGTTCGCCCGTGCCGGGTACACGGGCGCCCGGGTCGACGAGATCGCGGCCCGCACCCGCACGACGAAGCGGATGATCTACTACTACTTCGGCGGCAAGGAGCAGCTGTTCACCGCGGTCCTTGAGCGCAGCTACACGGTGATCCGCGAGGCCGAGCAGGACGTGGACGTCGAGCACCTCGACCCGGTCGCCGCGATCCGCCGGCTCGCCGAGCTGACCTTCGACCACCACGAGGCGCACCCGGACTTCATCCGGCTGGTGAGCATCGAGAACATCCACGACGCCGAGCACATCACCGCGTCACAGACGCTGAGTTCGCTCAACTCCCCCGCGATCGACGTGATCCGCCGGATCCTGGAGGCGGGCCGGGCCGAGGGCGTGTTCACGGCGGACGTGGACGCGGTCGATCTGCACGCGATGATCTCCTCGTTCTGCTTCTTCCGGGTCTCCAACCGGCATACGTTCGGCGCCCTGTTCGGCCGCGATCTGACCGCCGCCGACCGCCGCGAGCACTACCGGACCATGCTCGGCGACATGGTCATCGCCTACCTCACCGCGCGTTAGCCGCCCGGCCGACGACCGGCCACGGCACACCTCTTGACAGGCCGTTGACACCGGCGCAACATTCCTGGCCATCCACTACTAACTATCCAGTAGGTTAATTAATCGGATGCCGAGCCGAGTGCTTCCCGTCCCCCGAAGGAGCCCGTGTGTCCGTCCCCGCACCCCCTCCGCCGCAGGGCCAGCCGCGCAAGGCGGCTCTCGCCGCCTGGATCGGCAGCGCCCTGGAGTACTACGACTTCTTCATCTACGGCAGTGCCGCCGCGCTGGTCTTCCCGAAGGTCTTCTTCGACGAGTCCGACCCGGCGAACGCGGCGCTGCTCTCCCTCGCCACGTTCGGTGTCGCCTACGCGGCCCGCCCCGTCGGCGCGTTCTTCCTCGGGCACGTCGGCGACCGGCTGGGCCGCCGCACGATCATGGTGTTCACGCTGGTGCTGATGGGCCTGTCGACGTTCCTCATCGGCTGTCTGCCGACCCGCGACCAGGTCGGCGGGCTCGCCCCCGTGCTGCTGGTGCTGTGCCGGGTGCTCCAGGGCGTCTCCGCGGCCGGCGAGCAGGCCAGCGCCGGGTCGATGTCCCTGGAGCACGCGCCGGAGCACCGCCGCGCGTACTTCACGAGCTTCACGCTGAGCGGCACCCAGGCCGGACAGCTCCTGGCCACGCTGGTGTTCCTGCCGGTCGCGGCGCTCCCGGAGGACCAGCTCCTGTCATGGGGCTGGCGGGTCCCGTTCTGGCTGAGCCTGGTCGTCGCCGTCGTCGGCTACGTCATCCGGCGCACCCTGGAGGAACCGCCGGAGTTCGCCCGGCAGGCGGCCCGGAGCGGCGGGGCCGCGCCGCTACCGCTGGTCGTGCTCCTCACCGGGCACTGGGCGGAACTGCTGCGGGTCGTCGCGGGCGCGCTGGTCGCCTCGGTGAGCACGATCTTCACGGTGTGGGCCCTGTCGTACGCGACCGGTGACGCCGTCGGCATGGACCGTTCGGCGATGCTGTGGGTGGGCGCCCTGGCGAACGTGGTGGCGCTGGGCGCCATCCCGCTGTGGGCCCGGCTCGCCGACCGGATCGGGCGGCGCCCGGTGTACCTCGTGGGCGCCGCGGGCAGCGCACTGGCGATGTTCGGCTATCTGTGGGCGATCTCCACGGGCTCGTACGCCCTCACCTTCGTCCTCGGGATCCTCGCCTTCGGTGTCGTCTACAGCGCGGCCAACGCGGTGTGGCCGGCGTTCTACGGCGAGATGTTCCCGACCCGGGTCCGGCTCTCCGGTATGGCGATCGGCACGCAGATCGGCTTCGCGGTCGCCGGGTTCGCGGTGACGTTCGCGGCGCGGATCGCCGGACCGGACGGTGACGACTGGTTCGCGGTGGCGCTCTTCACGGCGGCGCTGTGCGTGCCGCCGGTGATCGCGGCGCTGACGGCACGCGAGACGTTCCGGGTGCCGACGCGGGAGCTGGGCGAGCGGCCCGCGGCCGCGGTGCCGGTGGAGGACGCCCGGGGCGCGACGATCTGACGACGTGCCGGGGGCGGCCGGGGACGAGATCCAGGTCTGTGTCCGCCCCCGGCCGGCCTCCTTCAGTCGCGGCCCACCCCTTCGCGGCCCAGGCCCTCGTGCTCCAGCTGCTCATGGCCCGTGCGCTCCAGGCCCGCGCGCCGCGCCGCGGAGTGGAGGACCTTGAGGGCGAACAGCAGGACGCCGATGTCGTCCAGGTAGATGGGGTCGGGCAGCAGGTCGACCGGCGAGATCGTGTAGACCACGGCGGTCCAGAACAGGGCCTTGTCGCGCAGCGGGATGCCCGCGTCGACGAGCAGCCGCCGGGCCTTGAACACCCGTACGAGGAGCACCGCCGCGGCGATCAGCATGGCCACGGCCGCGAGCGCCGCCAGTACGAGCCAGGTGTTTCCGTCCATAAGTCCCCTCCGTGCCCCCGCACCCGGCCCGGGTGCGCCGCGCCGCGCGTCACGCGATCATGGAGCCCGGATCCCGGCCCGCACAAGGAGGACGGTTCGTGCTCATCTATGTGGCGATGATCCTGGGGGCGGTCAGTGTGGTCTGTACAGGTCTCACCGCGCGCCAGATCGCGGCCGACCGCGTCGCGCTCACAGCGCCGGTGACCGCGCTGTGCACCGCTCTGCTGTCGGTGGCGCTGATGCTGGCGGCGGCCTACACCGGCCAGTGATCAGTAGGCCGTCCCCTCGTCCTCCTCCACCAGGTGCACGGCGGCCTCCTCGGCCGACGCGGCACCACCGCCGAAGCCCACGTCCGTGGCGACCATGTCCTTCTCGGCGTCCTCGTGGGCGCCCTCGTCGGGGGCGACGAGCCGTCCCGCGCGCAGGGTCCCCACCTCGCCGTCGACGGGCTCGCCGTCGCCGCCCGCCAGGTCACCGATGCCGTCGTCCGCTCCGTCGCCGGACTCCAGCGCCTCGTATTCCTCGACCACGGGGTCCGGGCGCTCCTCGGCCAGCCGCTCGTCGAGGCTCTCGCCGCGCAGCCGCTCGGCCGCCGTGATCCCGCTGTGCTCGACACCCAGGGGCCGCTCCGGCGGCGACCAGCCCTCGTCGTACGGGTCGACCCCGCGGTCGTAGAGGGTGTCCTCCACCTCCAGGATGCCCTCGTCCTCCCGGGCGTCGGGATCACCCGGCTGGTACACCTCGTCACCCATGGCCGTGACGTCGCTCGGCTCGGTCATCCGGTGTCTCCTCCTTCCGGGTCCCCGTTGCGTTCCGTCCCTGTCGCCTATCCAGTCTGCGCCCGATCACGCCCGTCGGCCGTGCGGGCGCGGCGGGCGTGACGCGGTTCGCACGGGCGCGCGGGCGCGAGGATGCCCCCGCGCGGCGGAGCTGTCCTGCCGAGCCCGCCGGTCCGGGGACAGGGAGGTACCCCATGGGGTGGGGCTGCCCCGCGACGCCTTACGTGATCTTGCCGGGGTGGAAACCTCGTCGTGTCCGCCTCCCGTGCCGCACGGCGCGGGAGATCCGTCCGTCAGCCGTCTCCCGCGGAACGAGGTCGTCGCATGCGCCGCACCGGATTCCTTTCCCTGTCCCTCTCCCTGGCCGCGCTCCCCGCACTGGTCGTCGCCCCCGCGGGCACGGCGGCCGGGGACGACGCGCTCACCGTCACCGCCCCGGCCACGGGCTCCGTGCACCGGGCGGGCGCCAGCGTCTTCGTGACCTGGCGCAACACCACCGGGCAGGAGCTGGACATGTGGCTCGTGCACGGCGGCGACGGCCGGGTGATACGGCTCGCCGCCAAGCTGAGCGGGGCGTCGGAGGGCGAGACCGCCACGGTGCTGCCGACCGTCGTGAACGGCGACGGCTACACGATCGAGCTGGCGGCCCGCGCGGGCGGCGCCCGCGGCTACAGCGGCTCCTTCGCCGTGGCCCCGCAGGTCCGCGCCGCACGCTGACGGCCTCCGCCCGCACCGGAAACACACCGGGGCGGGCGGCTCCCTCAGGGGGTCCGCGTGATGTCGTGCCGTACGGTCCCTGCGGCCGGGTCGACCGTGACCAGTTCGGCGCGGGGCGCGTGCCGCTCGCCGGAGACGACGAGCGTATGGGTGCCGGCCGGGACCGCCTCCACGGTGTAGCCGCCGTGGTGCACCTGCGCCTTGGCGAGACGCTTGCCGCGGGCGCTGATCACGGTGATCCAGGCGGGACAGCCGTCGGGATGGAGGTCGCAGCGCACGGTTCCCGTCAGCCGGGTGGTGCCGGTGGCGCGGGTGCGTGCCTGCGGTTCGCCCCAGGCCGCCATCAGCGCGCGGGTGGTGCGCTGCATCGGGGTGGTGGTGACGGGGGCCGTGCGCCCCGGCGCGGCCACCGGGAGACCGACCTGCTCGGCGTAGGCGGCGAGCGCCTCGTCCAGCGCGGCGATCGCCCGCAGTGCCGTGCGCAGCCGGTCGGCGCGCGGGCCCGGCGCGGCGGGGGCCAGTTCGGTCTCCAGTTCGCGGACCAGCGGGCCGACCCGTCGCCAGGCGCCTTCGGCCTCGCCGGTCGCGTAGAACCGGTCGAGTTCCTTCAGGGACGCGGTGAGGGTCTGGGTGACGAGGCGGGCGCGTTCGGCCAGGCGCGGGGGCAGGTCGACGTCGATGTCGGCGGCCGAGGCGAGGGTGCGGGCGTGTCCGGTCGCCGTGGCGAGCAGCGCCACCCGGTGGTCGGCGGACGGGCCGCGCACCCCGAGCGGCATCCGCACCAGGGGCCGGACGATGCCCTGCACCTGGAGCAGCGCGGCGTCCACGGTGCGGGCCGCGCCGCGCAGCCGTACCGGCGCCTCGGGGCCGTCCCAGCGCCGCTCGACCTGCTGGATCACCTGGGCGAGCGCGTCGACCCAGCCGCGTTCGGCCTCCTTGACGACGGTGCGGCGCGAGAGCGGGAAGATCAGCGCGGCGCAGGCGGTGGCGACGAGGATGCCGATGCCGTTGTCCAGGATCCGCTCCCCCAGCAGGTGCTCCATGCCGCTGTCGGGGGTGGTCATGCCGTAGAGCTGGGTGAGGGCGACGACGAGGCCGACGACCCAGCAGGCGTACGCGCGCTGGATGCCCCAGGCGCCGAAGGAGAGTCCGGCGACGATGACGGCGAGTGTGGCGTAGACGTGGCCGCGGCCGATGAGGTGGAGCAGGACGATGCCGAGGACGGCGCCGACGGCGGTGCCGATCATGCGGTGGGCGAACTTGCGCAGCCGTTCGTGGGTGGTGTTGGTGCCGAACAGCGTGATCATCACGCCGACCAGGCCCCAGTAGAAGCGGCGCGGATCGATGGCGTCGGCGATGGGGCAGACGATGGCGGCGGCGATCGCGGCGTGCACGGGGACGCGGATGTACGGCACGACGCGCCGCCAGCCGGTCTCGGTGCCCGCGGCGAGGACCCGGCGGGCGGGTCCCGCGGAGCCGGGGAGGCGGTTGTTCTCCAGGGCGACGGTCGGCTGGAACGGGATGTCGGCCGGGTTCGCGCAGGTGCGCTGCCCGAGGGCGAGCCAGGCGCCGAGGGCGTCCGCGAGGGTGTTCAGGAGGTCGCCGGTGCGCCGGGCGAGGACGGCGGCCTCGACGTCGTCGGGGGACGCCGTGGCGTCGCGCAGGATGGCCTCGGCCCGCTCCTGGATGTGGGCGGCGGCCGGGCGCAGTCCCTCGGCGCGGCCGAGCGGGGTGTCGCGGGCCAGCACGAGGCCGACGGCGAGGGCCTCGCGCAGCGGTCCGGGCACGGGCAGGCGGGTCAGGTCGGCGGCGGCCTGGCCGATGCCGCGCAGGGCGAGCTCGGCGTCGAAGAGGTGACGGTGCAGGAGTTCGGCGGCGGCCGGGTCGGCGGCGACCTCGGGCTGGGCGAGCCGGCCGTCGATGGTGACGGTGGTGACGTTGAGGCGGCGCAGGGCGCGGGTCATCCGGCGTACGGCGCGCTGCTGGTCGGCGTCGGGGTCCAGAGCGTCGACGGCCGCGTCGGCGACCCGGCGGGCCTCGACGACGAAGGCGCGCTGGGTGCGCAGCAGGTCCTCGCGGGGCATCGGGAAGCAGAGCAGCAGCCGGGTCGCGAGCACGGCGGCCGCGCCCACGAGAGCGACGGCGAAGGCCTTGCCGACGAGGTCGGCGGGGATCCCGGCGAGCATGCCGACCATCAGGCCGTTGAACAGCATCATGCCGGTGATCAGGGCGAACGGCCCGAACCTGGCGAGAAGGAAGGTGAGGGCGAGCGCGGCGACCATGAGGGTCATCTGTGCCAGGCGCCGCCCGTCCAGGCTCGCGCACACCCAGAGCACCGCGCTGTACGGGAACGGCATCCACAGGATGGCGCGGGCCAGCCGGTCCCAGGTGTTCTCGGCGACCGCGAAGGCGCTCATCAGGCCCATCATCCCGGCGACCATCATGCCGATCATGGCGGGGATGTTCAGCGCCTCGGCCATCCAGTAGCCGACGGCGAGCGAGGTGACCATGGCGACCAACGACCGCCATCCGGACTGCAGTTGGCCGAGTCCTGGGTCGGCGGCGAGCACCCAGTCCCACCATCTGCGGGGTCCGGCGACCCGGTGCGGGGCGAGGCCCGCCGCGGCGGTGCTCTCGGTGGTGGCGGACAGGTCAGGCAGGGTGCCCGGGGTGGTCAACTGGCCTCCGATTCAACGGTCTTCGCGGGTGTGTTCTGGGCGATCAGGGCATCCACCAGAGGAGTGATCGCGGTCCGTGCGGCGGCGACCGCGCGCTCGGACCGCTCGACGTTCTCGGCGCCGCCGTCGAGGGCGGTGAGCAGGGCGGCGGCCATCCGCTGCCGGCCCCGCTCCAGCAGGCCGCGCCCGGCGGGGCTGAGCGAGGTCTCCACGGCTCGCCGGTCGTCCTCGCAGCGGCGCCGCTCGACGAGGCCGGCTTCCTGGAGCTGCTGAAGGATGACGGTGACCCGGGGCTGCGCCATGCCGGTGCGCGCGGCGAGCGCGGTCACCCGGCTCGGCCCCTGCTCCAGCGCGTCGAGCACCGCGACCTGGCTGCGGGTGAGTCCGAACTCACCGGCCTTGAAGAGGATCTGGGACAGCTGCGCGATCCCGCGCAGGAGCCCTCGCGCGGCGCCTTCGATGCGCCGCGCCCCGACGACGTCGGCCGCGCCGCCGGCCGGACCCTCGTCCGGGCCCTCGACCGGCCCTCCAGATAGATGCATATAGAAAGAATATACATGTCCACTACACCCACTAACGCCCGGGGTGCTGTCCCGATGTCGCGCCGGGCGGGGCCGACGTAGCGTGACGGGCATGTGCTGGAGTGCGACGGCGGATCTGGTGGCGGGCAGTGCGATCACCGCGGTGGGGGTCGCCTGCGTGGCCCGCGCCGCCCGCACCCGGCCCCGCGCCCTGCCGCTGGCGGCCCTCCCGCTGCTGCTCGGGGCGCACCAGATCATCGAGGCGCTGATCTGGAACGACGGCGGCGGCAGTGGACCCGCCACCGTGGCGTGGGCGGTGATCGCGTTGCCGCTGCTCCCGCTGTGGGTGCCGGTGGGCGTGACGTGCGCCGCCCCGCGCCGTGCGCGCCGCCGGCTGGCGCTGCCGCTCGCGTCCGGCGTCGTCACCTCGGCGGCGCTCGCCCACACTCTGGCGACGAGCACGGTCACGGCCGAGGTGCGCGGGCACACGATGGGCTACGCGATCGGGCTGCCGCACGCCCCGTGGCTGCTCGCCGGGTATCTGCTCGCGACGATCGGCTCGCTGCTGCTGTCCGGCGACGCCGGACTCGTCCTGCTCGGCGTACTGGCGGGGGTCGGCGCCGCCGTGTGCGCGGCGCTGTGGCGCTGGGAGTTCATCTCGACGTGGTGCGCCTGCGCCGCCGTCTGCTCGGTGGTTCTGTACGGGTGGCTGCGCGGCGCCGACCGGGCACGGCGGCCCGCGCTCAGCTGAAGCTGCGCCGGTACGCCTGCGGGCTGACGCCGGTGGTGCGCTTGAAGCGGTCGCGGAAGGCCGTCGGCGAGCCGAATCCGACCTGTGCGGCGATCCGCTCCACGGGGTGTCCGGTGGTCTCCAGGAGATGCTGGGCGCGGCGGACGCGCGCGCGATGCAGCCACTGGAGCGGTGTGGTGCCGGTCTGTTCGCGGAACCGGCGCATCAGGGTGCGGGTGCTGACCCCGGCGTGGTCGGCGATGTCGGCCAGGGCGAGATCGCGGCTGAGGTTGTCCTGGAGCCAGGCGAGCAGTGGCTCGAACGAGGAGCCCTGCGGGGCGGGCGGCCGGGCGTGGACGATGAACTGGGCCTGTCCGCCCTCGCGCTCCAGCGGCATGACGGACAGCCGGGCGGCGTCGGCCGCGACCGCCGAGCCGTAGTCGCGCCGGATCATGTGCAGACACAGGTCGAGTCCGGCGGCGGCGCCCGCGGAGGTGAGGAGCTGCCCGTTGTCGACGTAGAGCACGTCCGGGTCGACGTCGATCAGCGGGTACGCGGCGGCGAGCGCGTCGGCGGCGATCCAGTGGGTGGTGGCACGCAGCCCGTCGAGCAGTCCGGTCGCCGCGAGCGGGAACGTGCCGGCGCAGATCGAGGCGATCCGGGTGCCGTCCGCCGCGGCCGCGCGCAGCGCGTCGCGGACGGCGGGCGCGAGCGGTGCCAGGGGCGCGGCCGTCCCGGGCACGATGACGGTGTCCGCTCCGCGCAGCCCGTCGAGCCCCCACGGCGCCCGGATCCGGAAGGCACCGGCGTCGACCTCGGGCGTCTCGGCGCAGACCCGCACCTGGTAGCCGGGGCGCCCGTCGGGCAGCCGGGTCCGCGCGAACACCTCGATGGGCGTGGACAGGTCGAAGGGGATCACCTGGTCCAGGGCGAGCAGCGCGACGGTGTGCATGGCGTGAATGTACCTCGACGACGGAAAGACGCCAGCGGCATCCACCTGGCTCGATCCGCATACATCCTCCCGAATCTGCTGTCGCTATCCCGTTGAAAGGTGTCAAAAATGCCACTGGGACGGAGATCATCCGGTGTCTAGCGTCGAAGCCGTCCCCGGAAGAGGGGGCCCCGAGGGATCACGAAGGACTCGCCCCCATGCACGTACAGATCGTCCTGTTCGACGGCTTCGACCCGCTCGACGTCATCGGCCCCTATGAGGTGCTGCACGCCGGAGGTGCCGCCTCGGGCGGCGCTGTGAGCGTCGAGCTCGTCTCGGCCGAGGGCCCCCGGGAGGTGGTCGGCGGCACCGGCGAGCTCGCGCTGCGGGCCACCGCCGCCCTCGATCCCGCGCGCCCCGGGGTCGTCCTGGTGCCCGGCGCCGCGGGCCGGGTCGGCGCCCCGGACGAGGAACCGGACCCGGACGCGGCCGAGCCGTCGATCCCGGTGCTGCTTGGCCGCACGCTCACCACTGGGCTGCCCGCACTGCTGAAGGCCGCCCTGGACCATCCCGCCGTGACGCTGGCGACGGTGTGCGGCGGCGCGCTCGTCCCGGCCATGGCGGGGCTGCTCGAAGGACGCCACGTCACCACCCATCACCTGGGTCTCGACCTGCTGGACGCCACCGGGGCGCACGCGGTGCGGGCCCGGGTCGTCGACGACGGGGACCTCATCTCCGGCGCCGCCGTCACCTCGGGGCTCGACCTCGGCCTCTACCTGCTGGAGCGCGAGGTGGGCCCGCGGATCGCCCACGCGGTCGAGGAGCTGTTCGCGTACGAGCGGCGCGGCACGGTGTGGCACCCGCGCGGCCCGCTCCCCGCCGCCTTCTGAGAACCCCGGCCCCTCCCCCGTAACGCAAGGACCATCACGTGAGGAACCACCCCATGCACCGTACGACCGTCGCAGGCACCTGGGACCTGGCCGTCTCCACCCCGATCGGCACTCTTCAGGCCGTCGTCGAACTCCACGACACCGCGGGCGAGTTGACAGGTACGGCCCGCGGGGCGGGTGAGGAGGTGCCGCTCACGGACGTCGTGCTCGACGGCGACCGGCTCACCTGGCGGCAGGCGGTCAACAGGCCGCTGCGGCTGAACCTCGCGTTCGCCGTGACCGTCGACGGCGACACCCTCGCCGGGACGTCCAAGGCCGGGCGGCTGCCCGCGTCGAAGGTCACCGGCACTCGTCGGCCTGCCACCGCGGCGGACGGCTCCTGACCATGACGAAACTACTGCTCATCCTGCATGTACTGGCCGCCGTCCTGGCCGTCGGACCGGTCGCCGTATCCGCCAGCATGTTCCCCGCGTCGCTGCGGGCCGCCCCCGGTTCGCCGGGCGCCGCCGATTCCGCCGCGACCCTGCGCGTCCTGCACCGCATCTGCCGGGTGTACGCGGGTGTCGGACTCGCGGTGCCGCTGTTCGGGTTCGCCACGGCGAGCAGTCTCGGCGTTCTCGGCAGCGCGTGGCTGATCGTCTCGATCGCGCTGACGGCCGCGGCCGCCGTGGTGCTCATCGTCGGGATCCTGCCCGGCCAGGAGGCGGCCCTCGCCGCCGTCGAGGAGCCGGGCGACGGGCCGCAACAACTGCCCGCTGGACGGCTCGCCATGCTCACCGGAGTCTTCAACCTGCTGTGGGCCACGGTCACGGTCCTGATGATCGTCCGCCCCGGCTCCACCACCGGAGGTTGACTCAACCCGCCTGCCCGGCAGCGTAGTTGAACGTCCGCCGAACACTGGGCGAAGGGCGGCGCCGGACCCTCCTGGGCCGCCGGGAGAGTCCGTACCGTCATCGCATGGGACGGCTCGACATCATCTTCACGGTCGCGGGGCTGGTGCTCGGCGTCTTCTCCATGGCGATCCCGTTCATCGCGGATCTGCGCGCGCGGCGCAGCAGGCGCATCGGCTTCCGCAAGCAGATGGACATCGCCATAGGGCACAACGGCCCGCCGCACGCGTCGGATCCGCGGCTCGGACTCTTCAACGACCTGCCCGCGATGCGCGACGCGACGCTCGTGCTGCTGCGCATCGAGAACGACGGCACGCGGCACATCGAGGAGTCCGACTACGTCCACTCGCCGCGGGAGTACGGGCTGACCGCCGAGTTCACCGGGCGGCGCATCGAGGCGCAGGACGTCACGCTGCCGCCGGAACACACCAATCTGATGGGCTACTTCGAGGACGAGCCGGGCCTGCGCGTGGTCGGGTCCAGCACCCTGCTGATCCCTCGGGTGCCGCTGCGGCCCGGCGCGTTCTACAAGATCCTCGTGCTGCTCACGGGTGGCGAGGAGGGCGGCCGGGTCACGGTCACCGGTGATGTGCGCGACGGCAGCCTGCACGAGAACCACAGCCTCACGCCGGACGAGAAGCCACCGGTGTTCAGCAAGCGGGCACGCTGGACCACCGTCGTGCTCGGCCTCTGCCTGATCGCCGCGGTCACCCTCCCGCTGCTGCTTCCTCCGGCACTGCCGGGCGACTGCGAGACCGGCACCCTCCGGCTCACCGGTTCCACCGCGTTCGAGCCGGTCCTGAACGAACTCGCGCAGAAATACCGGGACCACTGCCAGGACAGGCCGACCATCACGGTCGCCGCCTACGGCAGCCGCACCGGGGTGCGCGAACTCGCCCTGTCCGGCGGCAAGCCGCAGCAGGGAGCCGGTGTCGTGGCGTTCTCGGACGGGCCGCGCCCCGCGAGCTACACCGGACTCAGCGAGAGCCGCATCGCGGTCTCGCTGTTCACCCTCGTCGTGCACGACGACGTCCGCCTGAAGAATCTGTCCGTCGCGGACGTCCGCCGCCTGTACCGCGGCGAGATCCGCGACTGGTCGCAGCTCGGCGGCCCCCGTCTCCCGGTCGTCCTCGTCAGCCGCAGCTCCGGATCGGGCACCCGCTCCGCGCTGACCAGCCGGGTCCTCGGCGGCGCGGACGAGCCGCCGGCCACGTCGGACGACTGCGTCAACCGCAAGGTGCGCTCCCCGTCGTCGGTCCTGCGCTGCGAACTCGACTCCACCGAGCAGGTCCTCCAGGCCGTCGCGCGGACCCCGGGCGCCCTCGGCTACAGCGAGCTGCGCGCCGCGTCGCCGCCGGACGCGCCGCACGGACTGCACACGGTGACGCTGGACGGCCGGGCGCCCGACCCGGACCGGCTCGACAAGGGCGGCTACCCGTACCGCGAGATCGAGTACGCCTACACGTACGGCCGCCCGCCCGCCGACTCGCTGGCCTCCAGCTTCCTGTCGTACGCGGTCGACAACGGCACCGGCAAGGGCGTGGTCGCCGCCCACGGCCATCTGCCGTGCGGCACTCCGGTGGGGCTGCGGGTGTGCGGCAAGGGCGACTGACCGCCCCCGGCCCGGACACGCCCTCCCACCAGGACATCCCGTAGGGAACGAACGTACAATTTACGGGTATTTCGGGCGCCCGGAAGTGCCTGTCCCGAGGCGGGCGTCCTGGACGGCGAGGTGACGTCATGACCCGAACGACACTGGTGGCCGTGTGCGTGTGCGCGAGCGTGATCACCGCGGCTCCGGCGCTCGCCGTCGAGGGCCGAGCATCGGATCCCTCCGCGCGGCAGCTGGCCGACGACGCGAAGAAGGAACTCCTGGACGCCACGTCCCTGCACATCACGGTGGCGAACCGGTCGGACACCGGACGGGACGTGCGCACCCCGGCGAGGTTCGATCTGCGGCTCGACGAGGACGGCAACTGCGCCGGTTCGCTGCGGATGGGCGTCGGTGGCGCGAACGGCGGCACGGTCGATCTCGTCAAGCGCGGCGACGAGGTCTGGATGAAGCCGGACAGCACCTTCTGGAAGACGCAGGTCGGCGGCGGTGCCGGCGATCTGGCGGCGCAGCTGTTCGACGGCAAGTACGTGCACGGCACCACCGACGACGAGATGCTCAAGAGTTTCGCCGACACCTGCGATCTCGACGCGTTCCGCGCGCAGCTGGACGACGGCTCGGCCCACGCCGCCCAGCAGAAACTGTCCAAGGGCGCCGAGACCGAGGTCGACGGCGTCGGTGTCGTCCCGCTGACCGGCAGCGACAAGGGCAGCACGATCACGATGTACATCACCACGGACGCGCCGCACCGGTTGGTGAAGGCGACGGAGAAGGGCTCCACCGAGAACCTGACGATGACGCTGACCGACTACGACAAGCCGGTCCCGTCGGCGACACCGCCCGCGAGCGAGTCCGTCGACATCTCCAAGCTCAACGACGTGAACCGGAACGAGACGCCGCCGCAGGCCTAGGGCCCGGTGGGTCCTTCGGATACCGGACGAACAGGATGCCGTGCACCTCTCCTTGAGGGGCGCTGTAGAGGTGGGGCACGTCGGCGGGCCACTGGGCGTGACCGCCAGGGCCCGCCGTCTGCGTGGCCCCCCGCAGACCGACGACCGCCGTGCCGGAGAGCACCATCAGGCTCTCGGTGGTGTGCGGGGCGTGCGCGGCCGACTCCTGGGTGGCGCCGCCGGCGATGGTCACGCGGAAGACGTCGGTGGCGGCCCGCTCGTCCTCGTACCGCTCGACGAGGACCGCGGTGACGGCGCTGCCGGAGACACCGGCGACGCCCTCGCGCACACCGGCCGGCGGATCGTCCAGGACCGCGCTGAGGGGGCGGTCGAGCACGGTGGTCAGCGCGTAGAGGGTCTCCAGGGTGGGGTTGCGGCGGCCGCTCTCCAGTTCCGAGAGGGTGCCCTTGCCGACGCCCGAGCGCCGGGCGAGTTCGGACAGGGACAGGCCGGCGTCCTGGCGCAACCCCTTCAGCCTGCGCCCCACTTCGTCGTTCAGACCCAACGCCCCGGCTCCCGTCCGTAGCTGATCCCGCGATCGATCCGTTCCTGGTTGACGGGCGGTCGCCCGCTTCCCTAGTGTTCCACAAACAGAACGTTCCATTTATGGAACGCCTGCTCGTCGTACTCGTACGCACCGGAAGTGATGCCCACATGGCCGCGCCACCGTCGCCCTCCCCCTCTCCGCTCGCCCGCATACGCGCGGCCGCTCCGCCCTCGGCCGTGGCGGCGGGCCTCATCGCCGTCCTGGTCGGCGTGACGAGTTCGGCCGCCCTCGTGTTCACCGCCGCGCGGGCCGCCGGGGCGGACGCGCGGGAGACGTCGTCGTGGATGCTGGCGATCGGTGTCGGCGTGGCCGTGTCGTCCATCGGGCTGTCGCTGCGGTTCCGGGCGCCGGTGGTCACCGCCTGGTCGACGCCGGGCGCGGCGCTCCTCGCGACCGGCCTGGCGGGGGTGTCCATGGCGCAGGCCGTGGGGGCGTTCGTCTTCAGCGCGGTCCTGATGATCGTGAGCGGGGTGACGGGGTGGTTCGCCAAGGCCATGGACCGCATTCCGGTGCCGTTGGCGTCTGCGCTGCTCGCCGGGGTGCTGCTGCACTTCGGCACCGGGCTCTTCGCCTCGATGGACGGCAGCTTCGCGATCGCGTTCCCCGTGTTCGTGCTGTACCTGCTGGCGCGTCGACTGCTGCCCCGGTACGCGGTGCTCGTCGCGCTCGGCGGCGGTGTCGTGGCATCGGTCCTGGCGGGCGGCTGGCACCTGGAGCGGATCCGGCTGTCGCTGGCCGAGCCGGTGTTCACGGCGCCGTCCTTCGACTGGAAGGTGCTGATCAGCGTCGGCGTACCGCTGTTCGTCGTGACGATGGCCTCGCAGAACCTGCCCGGTGTCGCGGTGCTGCGCGGCTCCGGGTACCAGGTGCCGGTGTCGCCGATGATGACGTGGATCGGCGCCGTCACCGCGGTGCTCGCGCCGTTCGGCGCGTTCGGGCTGAACCTGGCGGCCATCACCGCCGCGATCTGCACCGGCGAGGAGGCCCACCCGGACCGGGCGCGGCGCTATCTGGCGGCCGTGTGGTCGGGTGTCTTCTACCTCTGCGTCGGGCTGCTCGGGGCGACCGTGGTCTCCCTGCTGGCGGCGATGCCGCACGCGCTCGTCATGGCGGTCGCGGGAGTCGGCCTGCTGGCCACGATCGAGGCGTCCTTGGCCGCGGCGCTCGCCGATCCCCCGGCGCGCGAGGCGGCCGCGGTGACGTTCCTCGCCACGGCGTCCGGCGTGACGCTCCTGGGGATCGGCTCGACGTTCTGGGGCCTGCTCGCCGGAGTCCTGACCAGCCTGATCACCTCGCACCGGCGCGGCCGGACGGCGTCCTCGCCGGTGCCCGCCCAGCCGGCCGTCAGCTCCGGCACACCGCAGCGAACCGCGCCGTGAACTCCGACCACGCCGCGACCGCCGCACCCTCGTCGGCCACCGCACGGGCGTGCAGGCGGTCCCGGTCGACGCCCCGCGCCGCGAGCTGATCACGGTCCCACGCGGCGATCCGCGCGGCGTCGACCTCGGGATGGAACTGCACGCCCCACGCCCGCTCCCCCACCCGGAACGCCTGGTACGGACACGTCTCGCTGGACGCCAACCAGGTCGCGCCAGGCGGCAGTTCGGTGATCGCGTCGACGTGCCGCTCGATCGCGGGCACCATCGGGCCGAGCCCGTGCAGCAGCGGGTCGGCGGCCGCTTCCGGGCGCAGCCGCACCGGCGTGCTGCCGTACTCGGGCGTGCCGTGCTCGGCCTCGACCGCGCCGCCCGCCACCTGGGCGAGCAACTGCCCACCGAGGCAGATCCCGAGCACCGGGCTGCCGTCGTCGAGCGCCTGGGCGACCAGGCGCCGGGTGGCCGGGAGCCAGGGGGCGCGTGCGTCGTCGTCGGGGAGGTAGCCGCCGCCGAGCACCAGCAGCGGGCGCCCGCCGAGCGTCGCGGGCAGCGCCTCACCCGCGTACGCCCGCACGACCCGGACAGCGAGTCCGGCCTCGCTCAGCCAGGTGCCGACCCGTCGCGGGCCGCCGCTCGGGGTGTGCTGCACCACGAGGACGGCACCGCTTTCACCCATCACCATGTCACTCCCCCTGTTCCGTCGCCCTCGGTATCCGCATCGGCCAGGAGGCAGCAGATCAAGGCGTGGCGACGCACGTCAACGGCGCGGGCTCCGCTCTACGCTGCCCCCATGCCCGCCACGCCCTCCGCCGTCGCAGCACGCTTCACCGGTTCGCCCGCCGCAGGTGAGCGCCGTCTCTCCCGCAGTCTCACGGAGGTCACGCTCGCCGACGGGCGGGTGGTCATGGTCAAGTACGCGGATGATCCGGGGGCCGCGCGGGCGGAGGCGGCGGGGCTGCGCTGGCTGGCCGCCGCCGACGCGGTGCGGGTGCCCACCGTGCACGGCGCCGACGACAACTGGCTGGTCACCGGCCGGGTGGCCGACGGACGGGCGACCGCCGAGGGCGCCGAGCGATTCGGCCGTGAGCTGGCCGCCCTGCACGCCGCGGGCGCGCCCGCTTTCGGCGCCCCGCCGCCGGACGGGCCGACGGAGGCGTACATCGGGCTCGCGCCGATGCGCAATGTGCCCGGCGAGAACTGGCCGGACTGGTTCGCCGAGCAGCGGGTGCTCCCCTATGTGCGCCGGGCCGTGGACGCCGGAACGCTGCGCGCGGACGAGGCGGCGACGATCGAGCGGGTCTGCGCGCTGCTGCCCGGCCTCGCGGGCCCCGCCGAGCCGCCCGCCCGGCTGCACGGCGACCTGTGGAACGGCAACGTGCTGTGGGACGGCGACGGCACCGCCTGGCTGATCGACCCGGCGGCGCACGGCGGGCACCGCGAGAGCGACCTGGCGATGCTGGACCTGTTCGGCGCGCCGCACCTCGACCGGATCCTGGCCGGCTACCAGCGGGCGGCGCCGCTCGCGGACGGCTGGCGCGAGCGCGTCCCGCTGCATCAGCTCTTCCCCCTCCTGGTGCACACGGTCCTCTTCGGCCGCGGCTACGCCGAGCAGACCCTGGCCGCCGCCCGCAGCCAACTCACGTAGCGAGTCTATGAACTGACACTCCATCAGGTTACGCTCCGGCGCATGACATCCACGGTGGTCTGGGGCACCGGCAACGTGGGCCGCGCGGCGATCAGGGCCGTCTCCGCTCACCCCGCGCTCGCCCTGTCAGGTGTACTCGTGCACGATCCCGCGAAGGCCGGCCGCGACGCGGGCGACCTCGCCGGACTCGACCGCGCCCTCGGGGTGGCGGCCACGACCGACGTCGAGGCGGTGCTCGCGGCCCGTCCCGGCGCCGTCGTGTACGCGGCCTCCGGCGATCTGCGTCCCGACGAGGCGCTGGACGACATCTGCCGGGCGATCCGCGCCGGTGCCGTCGTCGTCACGCCCGCCCTCTACCCGCTCTACGACCCGGCGAGCGCGCCGCCCGACTTCACCGATCCGGTGCGCGCGGCGATCGCCGAGGGCGGCGGCTCCCTGTTCGTGTCGGGCGTCGACCCGGGCTGGGCCAACGACGTGCTGCCGCTCCTGGTCAGCGGCCTCGGCACACACATCGACACCGTCCGCTGCCAGGAGATCTTCGACTACTCGACGTACGACCAGCCGGACGCGGTCCGCGACCTGATCGGCATGGGGCACCCCATGGACTACGAGCCGCTGATGCTCGCCGAGTCCATTCCGACGATGGTGTGGGGCGGCCAGATACGGCTGCTCGCCCGCGCGCTCGGGGTCCGGCTCGACGAGATCCGCGAGACGTTGGAGCGCCGTGCGCTGGAGAGCGACGTGACGACGCAGATCATGGGCGACTTCGCGGCGGGCACCCAGGGCGCGGTCCGCTTCGAGGTGCAGGGGGTCGTCGACGGCGAGGTACGGCTGATCGTCGAGCACGTCACCCGGATCCACCCGTCCTGCGCGCCCGACTGGCCCTCGCCGCCCGGCGGCGGGGCCGGCGCGCACCGGGTCGTCATCGAGGGCCGCCCGCGCATCGAGGTCACCGTGCAGGCGACCGACGAGGGCGGCAACCACTCCGCCGGTGGCAACGCGACCGCCGTCGGCCGGCTCGTCGGCGCCGTCGAGTGGCTGGTGGCGGCGGAGCCCGGCCTGTACGACGCGCTCGACGTCCCCCTGCTCCCCGCCACCGGCCGCCTGGGAAGGAAACAGCAGTCATGATGATCGACGTGCCCGACGACAAGGACCCGATCGCGTACGTGTGGGGCGAGATGGTGCCCGGCATCGGTGTCGCGGCGGCGCAGTTCTCGATGTCCGTCTACGACCATTCGACGCTGGGGCTGCGCGAGTTCGAGGCGGCGCGGCTGCGGATCGCGCAGATCAACGGCTGTCTGTTCTGCCTGGACTGGCGCACCGAGCGTGACGGCGAGGAGAAGGTCGAGGAGTCCTTCATCGACGCGGTCGCCGAGTGGCGCACCACGGACGCCTTCGACGAGCGGACCCGGCTCGCCGCCGAGTACGCGGAGCGGTACGCGCTCGACCACCACGGTCTGGACGAGGAGTTCTGGCAGCGGATGACCGCGCACTACAGCCAGACCGAGATCGTGGAGCTGAGCATGGGCATCGGCTCCTGGCTGGCGTTCGGCCGCCTCAACCACGTGCTCGGCCTCGACGCGGTGTGCGTCCTGCCCAAGCCCTGAACCACCGCACGGCTCGGGGCCGGGACAGGACGCGTCCGGTCACAGATCAGTGGCGACGATCTGCGCGATGTTGCGCTCGGCCAGAGCCGTGATGGTGACGAACGGGTTCACGCTGGTGTTGCCCGGGATCAGCGCGCCGTCCATCACGTACAGGCCCGAATAGCCGCGCAGGCGGCCGTAGTTGTCGGTCGCCTTGTTGAGCACGGCGCCGCCCAGCGGGTGGTACGTCAGGTGGTCGCCCCAGATCTTGTACGTACCGAAGAGATCGGTGCGGTAGATCGTGCCCTCCTTGGCGTTGATCTTGTCGAAGATGGTCTTCGCCGCGTCGATCGACGTCTGCTTCCACGCCTTCTGCCAGCTCAGGTCGACCCCGCCGGTCGTCGGGTTGTACGTGAACTGGGCGCGCTGCGGGGTCTTGGTGATGGACAGGTAGAACGAGGCGAACGTCTCGATGCCGGTGGGCAGCGGGGCGACCTCGGCGAAGGCGCCGCCCGCCGCCCAGTTGTCGATGCCGCCCGTCGGGATCGACGCCTGGAGCGAACCGGTGGGGTCCCACAGGTGGTTCGCCCGGCCGCACATGACGTTGCCGTTGTCGCCCCAGCCCTTGCCGATCTCGTCGTTGAGCGCGGGCAGCGCTCCGGTGGCCCTGAGACGGGTGAGGAGCTTGCTGGTGCCGACGCTTCCGGCTGCGAAGAAGACGCGGTCCGCGGTGATCTCCTTGGTGGCGGTGGTGGCGCCGCCGGTGTCGAGCTGGTCGATGCGGACCGTGTAGCCGCCACCGGCGGCCGGGACCACCGATGTCACCTTGTGCAGTGGCGAGATGGCGACCCGTCCGGTCGCCTTCGCACGGGCGAGGTAGGTCTTCTGCAGGGACTTCTTGCCGTAGTTGTTGCCGTACAGGATCTCGCCCGCGAGCGCCGACCTGGGGGCGGTGCCGGCCTGCTCCTGCTTCATGTAGTCCCAGTCGTACACGTCGGGCACGAAGACGAACGGGAACCCGGAGCGCTGGGCGTGCTTGCGGCCGACGCGCGCGTACTGGTAGCACTCGGCGGTCTCGAACCAGTTCGGGTCGATGGTGGCGACGCCGAGGCCCGCGTTGGCGCGCGGGTAGTAGGTGCCGTACATCTCGCCCGGGTCGACGGACGGCAGGATCGCGGCGAAGTTCTCCCGCTTCGGGGTGACGGCCATGCCGCCGTTGACCAGCGAGCCGCCGCCGACGCCGCGGCCCTGGTAGACGGTGATCCCGGCGAACTCCTCGGCGTCGAGGATGCCGGTGTAGCGCGGGATGTCCTTGTCGATCGGGAAGCCGAGGAAGTTGCTCAGGGGCTGCTTCGTTCTGGTTCTGAGCCAGAACGATCTGTTGTCGGGACTGGTGGTGTTGGCGAAGATCTTGCCGTCGGAGCCGGGGGTGTCCCAGGCCATGCCCATCTCGACCATCTGCACGTCGACGCCGGCCTCGGCGAGCCGCAGCGCGGTCACCGATCCGCCGTAGCCGCTGCCGATGACGAGTGCCGGGATGTGCGCGCCGTCGGACACGGCGGCGGTGGCGCGGGGCTGAGCCGCGGCGGCGTGACCGGTCAGGGTCACGGCGCCAATAAGAGAACCTGTTCCTGCGAGGAAGCCACGGCGGCTCAGTCCGTTCCGTACGACTTCAGGGCGGGTTGCTTCGGTCACGTCCGTTCCTCACTCTCGATGGAATAGGAACGAGTTCTACTGCTGATCGCGTAACAAGTGAATGCAAACCACCCGGTAATCCACGACAGCGGACGACACGATCACGGAATCCGCGCCACCGCTCCGTAGATCCCGCACTCCTCGGGCGCGGGCGCCTTGTCGTCGCGGTACCACTCGGTGACCGCGACCAGGCCCGGTTCGAGGAGGTCGAGGCCGTCGAAGAAGCGGGCGACCTCGGCCCGGGTGCGGAAGGCGAGCCGGATGCCCGCCCGCTCGTACTCGTCGACGACCTGCGCGGCCAGATCGGGCCGCCAGTCCGGGGAGGCGTTGGTGAGAACGAGATGGCTGCCCGGCGGGAGCGCGGAGACGAGCCGGGCGACGACGCCGTACGGGTCCTGGTCCTCGGTGATGAAGTGGAGCAGCGCGATCAGTGACAGCGCGACGGGCCGCTCGAAGTCGAGCACCGTGCGGGCGTGGTCGATGATGGCGTCCGGCTCGCGCACGTCGCCCATGATGTAGTCGGTCGCGCCCTCGGGGCTGCCCGCGAGGAGGGCCTGGGCGTGCCGCAGCACGAGGGGGTCGTTGTCGGCGTAGACGACCCGCGCGGACGGCAGGGCGCGCTGGGCTATCTGGTGCAGGTTCGGCGCGGTGGGGATGCCGGAGCCGATGTCGAGGAACTGGTCGACGCCCTGTCCGGCGAGGTGGGACACCGCCCGGTGCATGAACTCCCGGTTCTGCCGGGCCGCGTCGCGGGCCTGCGCGGGGAGCTTGCTGCCGACCGCCGCGTCGACGGGGTGGTTGTCCTTGCCGCCGAGCAGCCAGTCGTAGACCCGGGCGGGGTGCGCCCAGGTGGTGTCGATCGGGGGTACCGGTGGCGTCATGGCGGGCTCCATCGTCGCGGGAGGTGGTCCTGTCGGGCTGATCAGCCCGCAGTGTGCCACGCCAACTTCCCGCTCTGACCGGCTCGTTGAGGACGCGAGGCCGGACGGCTCAGCCCAGCGTGCGGACCGGGGCGCCGGACAGATACGCCTCGATGTCCTCGACGGCGCCCCGGAAGTAGCCCTCGTAGTTGCGCCGGGTGACGTACCCGAGGTGCGGCAGGCCGAGGAAGTTCGGGGCGGTGCGCAGCGGGTGGTCGAGCGGGAGGGGTTCGGTCTCGAAGACGTCGCTGCCCGCGCCGGCGATCCAGCCCTCGCGCAGCGCCCGGACGAGGGCGTCCTGGTCGACGATCGCGGCCCGTGAGGTGTTGACGAGATAGGCGGTGCGGCGCATCCGGCGCAGTTCGCCGGCGCCGATCAGGCCACGGGTGCGGTCGCCGAGGACGAGATGGACGGAGACGAAGTCGCTGGTCTCCAGGAGCTCTTCCTTGGACGCGGCGAGGGTGACGCCCGCCGCGGCGGCACGCTCCTCGGTCAGGTTCTGGCTCCACGCGGCGACGTCCATGCCGAAGGCGGCGCCGACCCGGGCCACGCGCGTGCCGATCTTGCCCAGGCCGAGCAGCCCGAGGCGGCTGCCGTGCAGGTCGGCACCGAGCGTGGACTGCCAGGGGCCGCCCTCGCGCAGGCTGTCGTTCTCCGTGACGACACCGCGGGCGAGGCCGAGCAGCAGCGCCCAGGTCAGCTCGGCCGGCGGCTCGGAGCTGCTGGGGGTGCCGCAGACGGTGACGCCGTGCGCGGCGGCCGCGGCGAGGTCGATGGAGGCGTTGCGCAGACCCGAGGTGATCAGCAGCCGCAGCCGGGGCAGCCGGTCGAGGAGCGCGGCCGGGAAGGGGGTGCGTTCGCGCATCACGACGACGATCTCGCAGTCGGCGAGTTCGGCGGCGAGCGCGTCGTGGTCGGTGAGGTGCCGGTCCAGGAAGCGCACGTCGACCCGGCCCGAGAGTCGGCCCCAGTCGGCCAGTTCGCGGGCGACGCCCTGATAGTCGTCGAGTACGGCACAACGCAGCGTGGTCACCCGGGCTCCCCTGCTCGATCGGCTGACGTGATCATGGAGCACCCTAGTACGGGCCTCGCGTGGCGGTCGCGGCGCACCGGGGGTAGGCAGGAGGGGTCGGCCCCGTACCCGATCCCCTGGAGGTGAGCACTGTGCCCCGAGCACAGATCAAGGACGAGAAGACGTACCAGGCACTGCGCCGGGAGGGCGCGAGCAAGGAGAAGGCGGCCCGGATCGCGAACGACGCGGCCCGCTCGTCACGCTCCGCGACCGGCCGCAAGGGCGGGAAGGCGGGCGCCTACGAGGACCGGACGAAGGACGATCTCTACCGCGAGGCGCAGAAGATCGGCATCGACGGGCGCTCGAAGATGACCAAGGACGAACTCATCGCGGCCCTGCGCGACCACTAGATTCGCCCGACCAATCCCCCACGAGGCCCCGGACGTCACGGATGTCCGGGGCCTCGCGCTGTCCTCAACCGATCTCCACGGAGCGGAAGTTGGTACGGACGAATCCCTTGACGCGCCTTCCGGGCACCCCTTAAATCAACCCTTGAACTCATCGCACCACGCGCAACTCCCTTGTCTTCACTTTCTGGCGTGTCCGAGACAGACACGATCCCCCTACCCGAAGTGACGTGATGCTCCATGCGCAGTTCACACCGCTCCCGCACGTTCCTGCGGCGCCGGCTCCCCCTCGGCGCGGCCGCGCTCCTGTGCCTCGGCGCGGGACTCGTGCCCGTCGCCAACGCCGCGGGCGCCGACGACGCACGGGCCGCCGCGGTCACCTTCTCCGACGATTTCGACGGGCCCGCGGGCTCGGCGGTCGACGGCTCGAAGTGGCAGACCGAGACGGGCGACAACGTCAACAACCACGAACGGCAGTACTACACGGCGGGCAACAGCAACGCCGCGCTCGACGGCCAGGGCCATCTGGTCATCACGGCCCGCAAGGAGAACCCGTCCAACTACCAGTGCTGGTACGGCACGTGCGAGTACACCTCGGCGCGGCTGAACACGTCGGGCAAGTTCTCGACGACGCACGGGCACGTGGAGGCGCGGATGAAGATACCGCGCGGTCAGGGCATCTGGCCCGCGTTCTGGATGCTCGGCGACGACATCGGTTCGGTCGGCTGGCCGAACTCCGGCGAGATCGACATCATGGAGAACGTCGGCTTCGAGCCGTCCACCGTGCACGGCACGATCCACGGTCCCGGCTATTCGGGATCGGGCGGGATCGGCGCGGCGTACTCGCTGCCGAACGGTCAGGCGTTCGCGGACGACTTCCACACCTTCGCGGTGGACTGGTCGCCGAACGAGATCAAGTGGTCGGTGGACGGCACCGTGTACCAGACCCGGACACCCGCCGACGTGGGCGGCAACCAGTGGGTCTTCGAGAAGCCGTTCTTCGTGATCCTGAATCTGGCGGTGGGCGGCTACTGGCCGGGCGACCCGGACGGCAGCACCCAGTTCCCGCAGCAGCTCGTCGTCGACTACGTCCGCGTGTCGAACTGAAGCCGCGGTACGGGCGAGGGGCCGGCGCCCCTCGCCCGTGCCGTCATGCCGACTCGCGGCACTCCGGGTGGCCCCAGCCGTCGGGGTTCTTGGCGATCTCCTCGCCGGCGGCGTACGAGCGGCCGCAGCGGCAGCGCCCGGGGAACTTGGCCTTGAGGGTGCGCGAGGAGGAACCGCTCCCGCCGCCGCTCGCGCGCCGCGGCGCCTTCTTGGCGCGGGCCGGGGCGGCCGACGACGGCGACGAGGGCGGCGGCTCCGGGGACCCGACCGCGCTGCCCGCGTCCTGCTGCGCGACGGCGGCCTGGCTGGCGGCGCGGTCCGCGAAGTCGTTCAGCGGGTCGCCGTCGACCTGGTGCGCGGGGACATACTTGAACTCGACGGAGCGGCCCTCCAGCAGGGCGTCGATGCGGGCGACCAGCTCCTGGTTGGCGACCGGCTTGCCGGACGCGGTCTTCCAGCCCTTGCGCTTCCAGCCGGGCAGCCAGGTCGTGACGGCCTTCATCGCGTACTGGGAGTCCATCCGGACCTCCAGCGCGACATCGGCCGGGACCGTGCTCAGCAGCCGCTCCAGGGCCGTGAGTTCCGCGACGTTGTTCGTCGCGGTGCCCAGCGCGCCGGCCTCCCACTGCACGACCTTTTCCTCGCCATCGGCGACGACCCAGGCCCAGGCGGCCGGTCCGGGGTTTCCTTTGGAGGCGCCGTCACACGCGGCGATCACACGTTCTGCCATGCCCCGATCATGCCAGGGCCGGGCCCCGTCCGAAGAACGCTGACGTGTCCACGCCGGGCCCGGGCCGCCCCGCCGTCAGGCCAAGTCGACGCGGATCGTGAGGAGTTCGTCGCCCAGCGCGCGGACCGCGGCGCTGTTGAAGAACGGCAGTTCCCTCAGCCGGGCCCGGGCGTCGTCCTGCGGCACGAGGTGGGCCACCCCGTGGTACCAGCGGCCGCGGATCCTGACCCGGACGTCGGGACTGGCCCGGATGTTCCGCACGTACTGGGATTTCAGCCCGAACTCCGAGACGAGCCAGAAGGTGTCGCCGATCCGCCGTCCGCCGACGGGGGTGCGGCGCGGCTGCCCCGAGACCCGGCCGGTCGTCTCGATGAGCATCTGTCCCGGCAGCCGTCTGGTCAGCGGGTTGGCGATCCTGCGCTGGAACGTGGTGACGAGCCGGTGCCGAGTGTCCTGATCACGCGCCATGCCCCCGAACTGTAGTCGCAGACGCCCGGTTGGGACATGGATCGATCAAGAACGGACCGCTCCGCGACGCTCCTCCCCGGACCGGCGGGACCCCGGACAGCGGGAAGCCCCGACCGTGACGGGGGATCACGGCCGGGGCGGTACCGGGTGGGCACGGATGGCGGTCGCCTCTCGGCGGGGGGCTCCGCAGGGCTTCAGCCGAACGATCTTCCCTGCGGGCTGTGGGTAGGGCCCGGGGACACTGTTCCATCCGTGTCCACGGTGGGTTCAACGGGCGGGGTGTCCTTGTTGTTCCCGGCCGCTCCCGAGGCAGGCGTGAGGTGAGTCACGGCGCCGCGGCCCGTAAGGTTCTGTGGTGATCTTCGTCCCGGCCTCGCGTCGTTCCGCCCGCCCGTCGGCCGTCGGGCTCGCCCTCGCCGCCGTCCTGCTGCTGACCGCCTGCTCGTCGACGTCCTCGCCGTCCGGTTCCGGCGGGCACACCCCGGAGGTGGTCCGGCCGACGCCGAACGTCGGCTTCGACTACCAGATCGGCGGGCCGTACACGCCGCCGTCCGGGGTGCGGGCCGTCTCCCGCGACCGGAGCGCCGAGCCCGCGAAGGGGCTGTACAACGTCTGCTACGTCAACGCGTTCCAGGCGCAGCCGGACGCGCTGCGCGGGTGGGAGCGCGACGATCCCGATCTGCTGCTGCGGGACGACGAGGGCGACGTGGTCATCGACGAGGACTGGGACGAGGCCCTGTTCGACATCTCGACGGCCGCCAAGCGGACGCGCCTGGCGAAGATCGTCGGACGCTGGGTCGAGGGCTGCGGCGACGACGGCTTCCAGGCCGTCGAGCTGGACAACCTGGACTCCTACTCGCGCTCGGACGGCCTGCTCGACGCCTCGGACGCGGTCGCCTTCGCACGGCTGCTGGCGGACCGGGGGCACGCGGCCGGGCTGGCGGTCGGCCAGAAGAACACCGCCGAACTCCTCCCGAAGCGGTCCGCCGTCGGCTTCGACTTCGCCGTCGCCGAGGAGTGCGGGAGCTACGACGAGTGCGGGGCGTACGCGAAGGCGTACGACGACCGGGTCTTCGCCGTCGAGTACCGCGCGGCCGACTTCGCCCGGGCCTGCCGCGCCTACGGCAAGCGGCTGTCGCTCGTACTGCGGGACGTCGACGTGCGGCCCGCCGGGACGAAGGGGTACGCGCGGCGCGCGTGCTGAGGGGATCCGGGGCGTGTGGCGAGAGTCCTAGGGCGTGTGGCGAAAGTCCCGTCTGCCTCGCGGGGTCTGGCACGCACGCTCGCGGCGTTGCCCAAACGCCCTCATAGCTCCGCTATGAGGACGCCCCGGCGCCTTGCGATCGCACGCACCAGACCCCGCGAGGCCCGCCCTTCGGGCGAACGACGGGACTTTCGACACACGCCCTAGCCCAGCGGTGACGGTGTGCCCAGCACCTCCAGGCGGCGGTGGATCGCCTCCAGGGCGCCCGGGCGGCGGCCCGGCACCTGGTGGCGCAGCGCGGTGAGGACGACGGCGAGGGCGCGGGCCCGGTCCGGATCCCCGAGCTGCTCCCACTGGTGGTGGGCGCGGTCGACGGCCGCCGTCACGTCCTCGTCGGCGGGCGTTTCGCCGCGTGCCAGCCGGGCCTGCGCCACCTCGGTCCACAGCGCGCAGCTGCGTCCGGGATCCTGCGCCAGCCGCGCGAGATCGGCCCGCACCTCCAGCCAGTGCACGGCCTGCGCGGACCCGGCGCCGTGCACCCGCAGCGCCTCGCTCTCCCAGCGTGCCGCGATGGCGGCGGCCTCCGTGTGCCGGCCGGCCCGCGCGGCGGCGAGCAGGGCCGGGTGCGGGTCCTCGGCGGGGGCGGGCCCAGGTGGCGCGGGCGCTGCCCGGGCGGGCGCGGGGACCGGGAGCGCCTGCGCCGGCACCGGGGGCCGGGTCGTCGCGGGGGCGAACGCCTGCACCGGGGCCGCGGCGACCGTGACCGGCGCCGCTTGCTCCGTCGGGAAGGCCCGCACCGGCGTGTCCATGGCCACGAAGAACGCCTCCGCCGGGCCCGTGCGGGCGGCCGCGGTCTCGTGGAGGTGGGCGAGGGGCGGGCGGACGCCGGTGCGCCAGATGTCGGCGTACGTCCTGAGGTAGTCGGGGGTCAGGACCGTCCGGCGGGGCGGGGGCGGGCTGACGCGGCCGAAGACGCGGATGCCGTGGCCGAGGCCGACGCCGCCCCCGCGCACGTGCGGCCAGGCCTCGGCGTCGGCGACCAGGTCGAGGACGACGGTCGTGGTGTGCGGGCCGCGCAGGGCGAGTTCGCCGGTGAGCCAGTGCCAGGGCAGCGCCGTGTAGCGCAGTGTCGACGCGGTGGTGCGGGCCAGGGCCAGGTGCAGGAGGTGCTGGCGGTGGTCGAGGTGGAGCTGCCCGGTGACGTAGACGTGCAGCTGTCCGGGCAGCGCGGCGGCGGTCCGCATCCGGGTGAGGACGGCCTGCGGGTCGAGCGGGTCGGCGAGTTCGACGACGGTGGCCGCCGCGGTACCGGTGAGCGCGCTCGGCGGGACCGCGGCGAGTGCGGGCAGCACGGCCGCCGCGTCGATGAGGCATCCCTTGCCGGCGGGGGCCGCCGCGAGCAGCAGCGCCGTCCCCGGGTCGGCGGGTCGTGCCTGGTCGTTGCCTTGCGCGTTGATCACCACCAGAGCACCGTAACCGGAATACCGCCGCTCGACCGACCGCTCACGGAAACCCAACTGGTCCGGCTAAGGGTGACTTTCGGCCTGTTTCGGCCACCGCGAGATGCGGCCGGGCTCCGGCGCGAGGAAGCTGAACCCATGATCGAAGACGCGGGACGTGACGGTTACCCCTCGGTCGTGGTGCACGCGGCCCAGCCCGGCGGGCGCCGGGTCCACATCCGGGGCGAGGACGCGGGCCTCGCCCGGTCGATGACGGACCTGGCGGAGTTCCTGCGCCGGGCCGGCCTCGAGGACGCGCCGCTCGACGATCCGGATGTCGTCGAGTGGCGCGGCGGCGGCAGCGGGATCTGGCCGGCGCGCATCGACGACCCGGACGATGTCTAGCACTACGACGCAGTACTACGCAGTACGCCTCGGTACGACGATGTCTACCGGTATCCGGTGACGTCCGCGGGCCTGCCCGGGTCCTGGACCTCCACGAGATAGCGCCAGGCGTCCGGCCTGCTGCCGTCGAGGTCGGTGAAGCCGTAGGTCCTGGCGAGGCCGCCGCTGGACTGGGAGGTGCCGTTGAACCGGGCGACGTCCGGGTCGGCGGCGAGCGCGGCGACGGCGCGCCCGGTGTAGCGCGGGGTCTCCGAGATCGCGAAGTGCGGCTCGGCGGCGAGCGCGTCGCGCCAGGTCTCCTCGGTGACCGAGAACGCGTCGAGCATGATCTCCGAGCGCATCCAGCCGGGCGTGAGGGCCACGGCGGTCGCGCCGCGCGGGCCCAGTTCGTGGCCGAGGGCGAACGCCATGCGCAGCACGGCGCTCTTGGCGAGGTCGTAGAAGAAGGAGTTGCGGTAGTGCGCCCCGTTGTAGTCGGCGGTGCCGTCGGTCATCTCGACGACCAGGCCGCCGGGGGCGCGCAGCAGCAGCGGCAGCGCGAAGTGGCTGGTGATGGCGTGCGTCTCGACGGCGAGGCGGTGCAGCCGCAGTCCCTTGTCGAGGTCGTGCTCCCAGACGGGCGCGTTCCAGGCGAAGAGGTGCTCGCCGCCCCAGATGTCGTTGACGAGGACGTCGAGGCGGCCCTGTTCGGCGTCGACGCGCTCGACGAGGGCGCGCACCTGCGCGGGTTCCAGATGGTCGGTGGGGACGGCGATGCCGTGGCCGCCCGCCGCGCTCACCAGGTCGGCGGTGTCCTCGATCGTCTCGGGGCGGTCGTACTCGGAGCGCCGCTCGCGGGTGGTGCGGCCGGTGACGTAGACGGTGGCGCCCGCCGCGCCGAGTTCCACGGCGATGCCGCGGCCGGCGCCGCGGGTCGCGCCCGCGACGAGGGCCACCCTGCCGTGCAACGGCCGGTCGTCCGTGGTGCTGCCGGGCTCTGCTGTGTCCGTCATGACCTGCTCTTTCGTGTCGGTCCACCCGGCCGTGGCGGCCGGACGCACCGAGTGTCCCCACGAATCCCGACACCTTCTGTCTGACTTTCCGCTCGTTCCCGCCGCCCGGCGGTGCGTGATCACCCTCACCCCGGCCCGCCGATACCCCCCTGGGTATAGCTGATACCCTCGGGGGTATAGAGTCGTACGTGACATCGGAGGTTCCCGTGAAGGTCGTGATCGTCGGAGGCGTGGCGGGCGGCATGTCCGCGGCGACGCGTTTGCGTCGCCTCGACGAGCAGGCGCAGATCGTCGTGCTGGAGCGCGGCGCTCATGTCAGCTATGCGAATTGCGGGCTGCCGTACTTCCTGGGCGGCGTCATCGAGGAGCGCGACGCCCTGCTCGTCCAGACCCCCGAGGCGCTGCGCGCCCGGTTCCGGATCGACGTACGGGTACGCAGCGAGGCCGTCGCCGTGGACACGGCGGCCCGGACGGTGACGGTGCGCGATCTCGCGAGCGGCGAGGAGTACACGGAGTCGTACGACCGGCTGGTGCTCAGCCCGGGTGCCCGGCCCTTCGTGCCGGAACTGCCGGGCGTGGAGCGGGTGTTCACGCTGCGGGACGTGTCGGACACCGACCGGATCGCGGGCGAGCTGGCGGCCGGCGCGCGCTCCGCCGTGGTCGTCGGCGCCGGGTTCATCGGTGTGGAGGCCGCGGAGAATCTGCGCCGCCGCGGTCTCGGCGTGACGCTCGTGGAGCTGGCCGGGCAGGTGCTGCCGCCGCTCGACGCGGAGATGGCCGCGCCGCTCGCCGCCGAGCTGCGGGCGGGCGGTGTCGAGCTGGCGCTCGGCACGCAGCTGACGGAGGTCCGGGACGGCGAGGTCGTCCTCGACGACGGCCGGGCCGTGCCCGCCGATCTCGTCCTGATGGCGATCGGGGTCCGCCCCGACGTCGAGCTGGCCCGCGCCGCCGGCCTCGCGATCGGCCCGCGCGGCGGCATCACCGTCGACGAGCGGGGCCGCACCAGCGACGAGGCCGTCTACGCGGTGGGCGACGCGGCGGAGAAGCGGGACGCGCTGAGCGGCGAGAGCACCCTCGTGCCGCTGGCGAACCTGGCCAACCGGCACGGCCGGCTCGTCGCGGACGCGATCGCCGGACGCCCGGTGTCGGCCCGGCCCGCCACCGGCACCGCGGTCGTCCAGGTCTTCGGGCTGACCGCGGCGGCCACCGGCTGGAACGAGAAGCGGCTGCGCGCGGCGGGCCGCCGGTACCAGGCGCTGCACCTGCACCCCGGTTCGCACGCGGGCTACTACCCCGGCGCCTCCCCCATCGCGCTCAAGGTCCTGTTCGACCCCGACGACCTGAGCATCCTCGGCGCGCAGGCGGTCGGCGCGGACGGCGTCGACAAGCGCGTCGACGTCCTGGCCACCGCCATCGCGGGCGGCCTGACCGCGCCCGAGCTCGCCGACCTGGAGCTGGCGTACGCCCCGCCCTACGGCTCGGCGAAGGATCCCGTCAACATGGCGGGGATGATCGCCGAGAACCTGGTGACCCGTACCGACCGCACCGTCCAGTGGCACGAGCTGGACGCGGCGCGGGCGGCGGGCGCCTCGCTCGTCGACGTCCGGACGGCGGCCGAGCACGCCCGGGGCGCCATCCCGGGCGCGGTGAACATTCCCCTCGACGAGCTGCGCGACCGCGCCGCCGAACTGCCCGACGGCGACCTTCTCGTGCACTGTCAGGTCGGCCTGCGCGGCCACACCGCGCTGCGCCTGCTCGCCGGGCTCGGCCGCGACGCCGCCAACCTCGACGGCGGCTACGCGACCTGGTCCGCGGGCCAGGCCGCCTGACCCCACGCGTACCCACCCCCGATCCCCACACCTCAGGGAGAACCATGAGCACCACCCTCGCCCCGGCGGACCTGCGCGCCCGCCCCGCGGAGAGCACCCTCGTCATCGACGTACGGGGCCCCGGCGAGTTCGCGGCCGGGCACGTGCCCGGCGCGGTGAACGTGCCGGCCGACCACCTCGACGCGCTCCTGCCCGACCTGCGCGCCGCCGCCGAGCGGCGCCGCCTCGTCGTGGTCTGCGCCGCCGGGCAGCGCTCCGCCGCCGCCTGCGCCGAGCTGGCCGAGGCGGGCGTGGACGCGATCGGCCTCGACGGCGGCACGCAGGCGTGGACGGCCGAGGGCCTGCCCGTCGACACGGCGGCCCGCGAGGGCCGTGCGGTCTGGGCGATGGACCGCCAGGTCCGGTTCGCGGCAGGCGCCCTGGTCCTGGCCGGGCTCGCGCTCGGCAGCCGCGCGCCGAAGGGCCGCCTGCTGGCCGCCGGTGTCGCGTCCGGCCTGGTCTACTCGGGCGTGACCAACACCTGCGGCATGGCGGCCATGCTCGGCAAGCTGCCCTTCAACCGCCCGGCTCCCGGCGCCCTGGACGCGGCCCGCGCCGCGCTGCGCGCGTGAGCGGCACCCCGGCGGCCACGGACGCCGTCCTCAAGCGCCTGCGCCGTGCGCAGGGCCAGCTCGCCGGTGTGATCGCGATGATCGAGGCGGGCCGCGACTGCAAGGACGTGGTGACCCAGCTGGCCGCCGTGTCCCGGGCCCTCGACCGGGCCGGCTTCAAGATCATCGCCTCGGGCATGCGGGACTGCATGAACGCGGCGGAGGGCGAACAGCCCCCGCTGACCGAGGAGGAGCTGGAGAAGCTCTTCCTCTCGCTCGCCTGACCCCCGTACAGGCGAGACCGCCCCGGTGGGACCGCTTCCGGTCGGCCCCACCGGGGCGGCGTTCTCAGGCGGCGCGCCGCACCCGCGCCCCGTGCCTGCGCACGATGTCCGCGTAGCGGTGACCGCTTCCCTTGATGGTGCGCACCTGCGTCTGGTAGTCGACGTGCACGAGGCCGAACCGCTTGTCGTAGCCGTAGGCCCACTCGAAGTTGTCGAGCAGCGACCAGGCGAAGTACCCGGCGAGCGGCGCGCCCTTGCGCACGGCGCGGGCGCAGGCCGCGAGGTGGTCGACGAGGTACTGCTCGCGCTCGGGGTCGTCGACGGTGCCGTCGGGGCGGACCACGTCCGGGTACGCGGAGCCGTTCTCGGTGATGTACAGCTTCCGCGCGCCGTACTCGCTGGTCAGGCGGAGCAGCAGAGACTCGATGCCGTTCGCGTCGACCTCCCAGTCCATGCCGGTGCGCGGCACGCCGAGCCGGCGCACGGCGTCGGCGTACGGCGCGGGACCCGCCGGGTGGTCGGCGATCGCGGACGGGAAGTAGTAGTTCAGGCCCAGCCAGTCCAGCGGGGCGGCGATCGTGTCCAGGTCGCCCGGCTGCTCGGGCAGTTCGACGCCGTAGACCTCGACCATGTCCTCGGGGAAGCCGCGGCCGTGCACCGGGTCGAGCCACCAGCGATTGGAGTGACCGTCCATGCGGCGGGCGGCGGCGATGTCCTCGGGCCGGTCGGTGGCGGGCTCCACCTGGGCGAGGTTGAGGACGATGCCCACCTCGGCGTCGGGGACGGCCGCGCGGATCGCCTGCGTGGCGAGGCCGTGGCCGAGCAGCAGGTGGTACGAGGCCGGGACGGCGGCGTTCAGGTCGGCGAGGCCGGGCGCCATCCGGCCCTCCAGGTGGCCGATCCACGCCGAGCACAGCGGCTCGTTCAGCGGCGTCCAGTGCTTCACCCGGTCCCCGAGCCGCTCCGCGACCACGGACGCGTACTCCCCGAAGGCGAGAGCGGTCTCGCGCGCGGGCCAGCCGCCGCGGTCCTGCAACGCCTGGGGCAGGTCCCAGTGGTAGAGGGTGACCATCGGCGTGATGCCGTCCGCGAGCAGCGCGTCGGTCAGCCGGTCGTAGAAGTCCAGGCCCTTGGCGTTGACCTGGCCGTCGCCGCCGGGGATGATCCGCGGCCAGGCGACGGAGAACCGGTAGGCGTTGGTGCCCAGCTGCTTGAGCAGGTCGAAGTCCTCGCGCCAGCGGTGGTAGTGGTCGCAGGCCACGTCACCGGTGTCGCCGTTGTCGACCTTGCCGGGCGTGTGCGAGAACGTGTCCCAGATCGAGGGCGCGCGGCCGTCCTCCGCGACCGCCCCTTCGATCTGGTACGCGGCAGTGGCCGTGCCCCACAGGAAGTCGTTCGGGAAGGCGGCGAGGTCTAGGGGCTCGGACACAAGGTTCCTTTCACAAGTACGGTCTGCAGTAAAGGGGTCGGTCACTTGACCGCACCGGCGGTCAGGCCGGTGACGAGATAGCGCTGGAGGAGCAGGAAGCCGGCGACGACGGGCACGCTGACCACGAGCGAGGCGGCCATGATCTGGTTCCAGTACACGTCGTTGAGGTTGGCGTAGGCGCCGAGACCGACCGAGAGGGTGCGGGTGTCGTCGTTGGTCATGACCGAGGCGAACAGCACCTCGCCCCACGCAGTCATGAACGCGTAGACGGCGACGGCGACGATGCCGGGGATCGCGGCCGGCACGATGATCCGGAACAGCGCGCCGAGCGGGCCGCAGCCGTCGACGAGGGCGGCCTCGTCCAGGTCGCGCGGCACCGACTCGAAGTACCCGATGAGCATCCAGATCGCGAACGGCAGCGTGAACGTCATGTAGGTGAGGATCAGTCCGCCGCGCGAGCCGAACAGGGCGATCCCGGTGGCGTTGCCGATGTTGACGTAGATGAGGAACAGCGGCAGCAGGAAGAGGATGCCGGGGAACATCTGCGTCGACAGCACGGTCACCGTGAACACGCGCTTGCCCTTGAAGCGGTAGCGGCTGACGGCGTACGCGGCGAACACCGCGACGATCACCGAGCAGACCGTCGCCGCACCCGCCACGATCAGCGAGTTCACGAAGTACTTGGCGAGCGGGACCGTCTTCCAGATGTCGATGTACGGGCGGAAAGTCAGCCCGCTGGGGATCCAGCGGAACTTGCCCTGGACGTCCTGGAGCGGCTTGAGCGAGCTGGAGACCATGACGAACACGGGCAGCAGCACGAAGGCGGCGAGCAGCGTCAGGAAGATCCGGCGGGACCACAGGAAGGACTGCGGCGTGGCCATCGGCGAGCGGTGGCGCACCCGGGTGTCCACGGCCTTGGCCACGGAGGTGTCAGACATCGGAAGTCTTCCTTCCGCGCGAGGTGAGCGCCAGGTAGACGCCCGTCACGACGAGCAGGAACAGCAGGAGCAGGACGGACATGGCGGATCCGGTGCCGAAGTTCCAGGTGACGAACGAGGACTGGTAGATGTGCACGGAGATGATGTCGGCCGCCTCGGGCGCCGCCTTGCCGAACATCACGTAGGGCGTGTTGAAGTCGTTGAACGTCCACAGGAACAGCACGAGGACGAGCACCTGGTTCACCGGGCGCAGCGAGGGCAGCGTGATGCGGCGCAGCTGCTGCCACAGGCCGGCGCCGTCGAGCGAGGCGGCCTCGTACATCTCCTTGGGGATGTTCTGCAGTCCGGCCATCACGATGAGGAAGGCGAACGGCCAGCCTTTCCACACCGAGACGGTGAGCAGGGCGTAGAAGCTGTTGTCGCCGATCAGCCAGAAGGACGGCTTGTCGGTGACGCCGAGCTGGTCGTGCAGGACGTGATTGATCAGGCCGTTGTCGTGCTGGAACATGAAGACCCAGGTGATCACGGCGGCGTAGACGGGCAGCGCGTACGGGATCAGGAACAGGGCGCGCAGGATGCCGCGGCCCTTGAACGTCTCCTGCATGAAGACCGCCGCGGCGGTGCCGATGGCCCAGCACAGGCCGACCGACAGGACGGTGAACAGACAGGTGACGAAGAAGGAGTGGAGCAGCGCCTGGCCGACCGGGGCGTCGAAGTCGACGGCGACCTTGAAGTTGTCGAGACCGGCCCAGGGGGCCGAGGTCCAGTCCCTGATGAAGAACTGGGTGAGCTCCCTGAAGCTCATCACGACGCCCATCACCATGGGCACGAGGTGCACGAGGAGTTCGAGCACGAGAGCGGGCAGGAGCAGCAGGTAGGGCAGGCCGATCCGGCGGATCCGCCCGGGGCGGCGGCTCTTGCCGCTCGCCGACCCGGGGGAGTTCTTGCCGACGGCCCGCCCCTCCCCCGCCGGTGCGGGGGAAGGGGCGGTGGTGGTCATCGCGGTCTCCGTGCTCACTTGTTCGGCATCGACTGCTGCGCCTTGGTCAGCGCCGCCTTCACGGACTCCGTGGTGACGGCCTTGCCGTTGGCCGCGTCGGCGAACAGTTCCTTGACGGCCGTACCGACCGCCGTCTCGAACTGGGACTCCTCGGCGACCTGGGGCAGCGGCGCGGCGCTCTTGGCCAGGGTGTCCTTGAGCACGCCCGTGGTCGCGGACTCGAACGCCGGGTCGTTCTGCGCGGCCTTGACCGGCGGGATGGAGCCGTAGGTCTTGTTGAGGAGCTTGGACTCCTCGTCGCTGGTCATGAACTTCACGAACTTCGTGGCGCCGTCGGCGTTCTTGGTGTTCTTGAAGACGGCGATGTTGATGCCGGCGACCATCGAGTTGACCTGGTTGCCGGTGCCGGGGGCGCCGGACTGGACGGGCGCGGGGACCACGCCGTAGTCGTCCTCGGACATGCCCTGCGACTTGAACGTGGAGGCGGCGGCCTGCCACAGGACCATGGCCGTCTTGCCCTTGGAGAAGTCGCTCAGGGACTGGTTCTGCGCGTACTCGGCGTTGCCGGGCGCGATGATCTTGTCCTTGGCCATCAGGTCGACGTACTGCTTGACGGCCGCGACCGCGCCGTCGGAGGTGAAGTCCGGCTTGCCGTCGGCGGTGAACCAGTCGGCGCCGCGCTGCTTCGCCATGACGAAGATCTGGTGGATGTTGTTGGACAGGTTCGAACCCTCGGCGCCCAGACCCCACTTGCCGTTCTTGGAGATCTTCTTGCCGTCGGCGACGACCTCGTCCCAGGTCGTCGGGGGCTTGGATATCCCGGCGTCCTTGAACATCTTCTTGTTGTAGTAGAGCGCGTACGACATCGAGTACAGCGGCACCGCCGCCGGGTCCTTGCCCTCGGGGCCCGCCGAGCCGAGCGCCGAGGAGACGAACCGGTCCTTGCCGCCGATCTTGTCGAACTGCTTGGCGTCCCAGGGCAGCAGCGCGCCGGTCGCCTGCAGCGAGGCGCTCCAGGTGTTGCCGATGTTCAGCACGTCGGGGCCCTGGCCCGAGGTGGTCGCGGCCATGATGCGGTTGAGCAGGTCCGACCACGGGACGACTTCGAGCTTGACCTTGATCCCGGTCTTCTTCTCGAACTTGTCGAGCTCCGGCTGGAGGACCTTCTTGTCGACCTGGATGCTCGCACCCTGGTTCGACGCCCAGTACGTGAGGGTCTTCGGGGAGTCGTTGGAACCGCCCCCCGTGGAAGAGCCGCCGCCACAGGCGGTCGCGGCGAGGGCGAGCGACGCGGTGACGGCACCGACGGCGGTGGCTCGGATTCTGCTCATGCTCCAGGTGTCCCTTTCCGGAGGAAGTCGACGAGGGGTGGTTCAAGGCGGCTCGGCGAGGAGCACGAAGGGGGCGCGGCCAACATCGGCGAACCGACCGCCCACTTCAACTCTTGAAGGCCCTTACGACTTAATTTAGGACGTGAGTTAAACCGCACGAGAAGGTACCGTCAAGGGGGTCGGAGCTAACAACTTCGAGTCGGACAGAGCCTGAAGGAGACACATGGCCGGGCGGCGCGGTGGACGGACAGTGCACGACCTGCGAAGGGAGAACCGGACCGCCCTATTGCAACAGTTGTATTTCAACGGCCCGATGAGCCGGAACGAGCTGGGCCCCGCGATCGGCCTGAGTTCAGGTTCCATCAGCAACGTGGTGGCCGAACTCGCCGCGGACGGCCTGGTCGAGGAGGCCGGCAGCGTCGAGTCCGAGGGCGGCAGACCCCGCACCCTGCTGCGCATCGTGCCCGGCTGCGGGCGGCTGATCGGCGTGGACGTGGGCGAGACCCGGATCAGGGTGGAGCTGCTCGATCTGTCGCTGACCGAGCTGGCGCGCACCGAGCGCCCGCTGGACCTGAAGGGGCATCCGGTCGAGGGCGTCGCCGAGCTGATCGCGTCGGGGATCCACGAGGTGCTCGACGCGGGCCGGGCCCATCCGGGCCCGCTGCTGGGCGTCGGCATCGGCGTGCCCGGCATCGTCGCGCACACCGCCGAGGGCGCGGTCGTGCACGGGCAGACGGTCGGCTGGGCCGCGGTGCCGCTGGAGTCGGTACTGCGCCGGGCCTGCCAACTCCCGCCCACGGTCGACTACTTCATCGACAACGGCGCCCGGACCCTCGGCCAGGCGGAGATGTGGTTCGGCGCGGGCCGGGGCACGCAGAACGCGGTGGTGGTGCTCTTCGGCTCCGGTGTCGGCGCCTGCGTGGTGACGGGCGACGCGGCGCAGGCCCGGGCCGTCGAGTGGGGCCATCTGACGGTACGGGTACGGGGGCGCCGCTGCCGGTGCGGCGCCCTGGGCTGCCTGGAGGCGTACGCGGGCGCCGAGGCTCTCCTCGACCGGTGGCGGGAGGCGGGCGGGCGGCCGCCGGTGGGCGCGGACGAGGAGACGGCACTGGCCGCGATGATGGACGCCGCGCACCCGCGTGAGCCGGGCCGGGTTCCCGAGCCGACGGCCCTGGCCATCATCGAGGAGACGGCCGAGTACCTCGGCGCGGGCCTGTCCGACCTGGTCAACCTCTTCCAGCCGGACCGCGTGCTGGTCGGCGGCTGGGCCGGACTCCAGCTCGGCGAGCGGTTCCTGACCTCGGTGCGCCGCCATCTGCCGACGTACGCGCTCTCCTACCCCGTGTCCCGGGTCAGCGTGGAGCTCGGACGGCTCGGCCCCGACGCGGTGACCGTGGGCGCGGCGACGCTCCCGCTGGCGGCGTTCTTCGCCCGCGGCGGCCGTCCTCCCGAGGCGCCCCGGGAGGTCGAACCACCGGCCTGGCACGGGGCGTTGCGAGGTCGCGCGCTGCACTGAACCGGCGCGCGGCAGAGTGTCACGCCGACTCCCGCACCACCAGTTCCGGGTCGAAGATCCGCGAGGTGGGCTCGGTGCGCTCCCCGAGGACGAACTCGTGGAGGAGTTCCGCCATGGCCGCGGCCATGGCCTCCACCGGCTGCCTGACGGTGGTCAGGGGCGGCCGGCAGGCGAGAGCGGCGCTGGAGTCGTCGAACCCGACGACGGCCACGTCCTCGGGCACCCGTCTGCCCCGGTCGCGCAGGACGCGGCAGACGCCCTGCGCCATCAGGTCGTTGGCGGCGAACACGGAGTCGATGTCGGGGTGTTCGGCGAGCAGCCGCTCCATCGCCGCGACGCCGCTGTCCAGGGTGAACCCGCCCTCGGCGATCGGGACGTACGGCACGCCGCCGCGCTCCATGCCGTCCCGGAACCCGGCGAGCCGCTCCTGCCCCGCGGGCAGGTCGAGCGGCCCGGAGACGGTGGCCGGCCGACGGCAGCCGCGGGCGAGCAGATGGCGGGCGGCGAGCAGGCCGCCGTCGCGGTGGGCGAGGTCGACGTAGCTGATCGGCGCGGCCACCGCGGGCCGTGCGAAGCACACCGCGGGCAGCCGTCCGGCGGCGAGCTGCGCGGGCAGCGGGTCCTCGGCGTGCGTGGAGACCACGAGCGCACCGTCGGCGCTGCCCTGCCGCAGATAGTCGACGACCTGGCGGCGCGCGTCGTCGGAGTCGGCGAACATGAGCACCGGGTGCATCGAGCGCGGCCGCAGGAAGCCGACGACCCCGGTGACCACCCGCCCGAAGAACGGGTCGGCGAACACCCGGGCGGTGAAGTCGCCCTGCCCGCCGTCGCGCTCGTCCCCGGCGCCGGACACCACGAGCGCGATGGTCTGCGCCCGCCGGGTGACCAGCGAGCGGGCCGCCTGGTTCGGCGTGTATCCCGTCCGCTCGACGGCCTGGCGGACCAGGTCCTGGATGCCCGGATCCACGTTCCGTACGCCGTTGATGACCCGGGAGACCGTGGCCCGGGAGACGCCGGCCTCCCGCGCCACGTCCTCCAAGGTCGGCACGCTTTTGCTCATGACCCCACCTTATCCGCCGCCCACGACTCTCGGGGAGCGCTCTCCCGAGGCGTTGGCCAGGTGGCGGGGTTGCGGTGGGGTTGCCGACCGGGTTCACGGGAGTGGCTTCTGAAGGGGCGTCACCTCGATCTCCGTCGTCAGTCTCAGATCCCCGGCCGAGCGGCCCGCGTGCACCCGGTAGGTGCCCGGCTCGGTGCGCCAGTCGCGGGCGTCGGGCGACCAGTGCCGCAGTGCCCGTGCGGGCACGTGCACCTCGACGTCCGCCCGGGCCCCGGCGGGTGCGGTCACGGCCGCGTACCCGGCGAGCAGGCGCTCCGGGCGGTCGACCGCCGACCCCGGCCGGGAGAGGTAGACCTGGACCACCTCCCGGCCCGTCCTGCTGCCGGTGTTGCGCACGGTGACGCGGACCGTGAAACCGTCGGGACCCGCCTGCGCGGGCGCCTCGATCGCCTCGTGGTGCCACGTGGTGTAGCCGAGCCCGTGGCCGAACCAGTAGGCGGGCTCCCGGCCCGACCGCAGCCAGGCCCGGTGGCCGATGTCCAGGCCCTCGGTGTACGCGAGCACGCCGTTGTCGGGGCGGGTCCGGGTGACGGGGGCGTCGGCGAGGCGGGCGGCCCAGGTGGTGGGGAGCCGGCCGCCCGGCTCGGACCGCCCGAACAGGACGTCCGCGAGTCCGGCGCCCGCCTCCTGCCCGGGGAACCACGTGAGCAGCAGGGCACCGACCTCGTCCCGCCAGGGCAGTTCGACCGGTCCGCCGGAGTTGACCACGGCCACCGTGCGGGGCTGGGCGGCGGCGACGGCGGCCACCAGCGCGTCCTGGTCGCCGGGCAGGGCGAGCGTGACGCGGTCGTGGCCCTCGGACTCGCTGCCCTCGGTGGTGCCGACCACGACGACGGCGACGTCCGCGGCCCGGGCCGTCTCGACGGCGCGGGCCAGCGCCCGCGCCGGGTCCGGAGGTGGCGGTGCGGCGGTCAGCAGGGTGGCGCGGCCGGTGTCGGGGTCCAGGGTGCGCCGGGCCACCACCTCGACCGCGCGGCCCGGCCGGAGGACGGTCCGCCCGTGCCGGCAGGGCGGCCCGACGTGCACGACGGCCGGGTCGTCGGTGTCCTTCGGGTACTCCCCCGCCACCAACTGCTGCCCGTCGACCAACAGTTCGAGGTGGCCGAAGCCGCCGACGCCGAACGTCCACTCGCCGCCGACGGTGGGCCGCAGCAGCGCGCTCAGCTCCACCGTGTGCGCGCCGGGCACCAGCGTGGGCTCCAACAGACGCCCGGAGAGCCGGTGTTCGGCGTACAGCTCGTGTCCCGCGCGGTCGAGGACGCGGAGCAGCAGTCCCGGTTCGCCGGTGCGCGGGTCGGCGCTCCGGTCCGCGTCGAGCGGCCAGGGCTGCTCGGCGAGGGCGGGGCCCGGGCTGTAGGTGACCTCGGCCGTGCCGCGCAGCGCCGCGCGGATGCCGTCGAGCGGGGTGACGGAGTGCCGGGGGAAGACGCCCGCGCTGCCGCCTCCCTGGAGCCGGGGACGCGCCGCGTGGGCGCCGATCACCGCGACGGTCCGCACGGCGTCGGCGGACCACGGCAGGACGTCGTGGTTCGTGAGCAGCACGGCGCTCGCGGCGACGGCCCGGCGCAGCAGGGCGCGCGTCCGGCGCGGGCCGCTGTGCGCCGGGCGCACCGGTTCCGGGTCGCCGAGGGCACCGACCCGTTCGGCGAGCCGCAGCAGACGGCGGACCTTGTCGTCGATGACCTGCTCGGGCACCTCACCGGCCCGCACGGCACGCAGCAGGGACGCACCCCACGGGCTCTGCGGTCCCGGCATGGCGAGGTCCTGGGCGGCGCGCGCCGACGCGACGGTGGAACGGACCGCCGCCCAGTCGGACACCACGACGCCGTCGAATCCCCAGCGTTCCTTCAGCGGGTCGGCGAGCAGCGGACTCTCCGACATCGTCGCGCCGCCGACGCCGTTGTAGCCGGACATGACGGCCCAGACGCCGGCGTCGACGGCCGCCTCGAAGGGTGCCAGGTAGACCTCGTGCAGGGCGCGCTCGGGGACGCGTACGTCGACGGTGAGCCGGTCGGTCTCGGAGTCGTTGGCGACGTAGTGCTTGGCGGTCGCGGCGACGCCGCCGGACTGGATGCCGCGGATCAGGGCGGCCCCGGTGCGGCCGGTGAGCTCCGGGTCCTCGGAGAAGCACTCGAAGTGCCGGCCCGCCAGCGGTGAGCGGTGCAGGTTGAGGGTCGGGCCGAGGACGACGTGGACGCCCTTGCCCCGGGCCTCCTGGGCGAGGAGCGCGCCGAGCCGTTCGGTCAGCTCCTCGTCCCACATCGCGGCGAGCGCCGTGGCCGCGGGCAGCAGCGCCGAGGTGCGGCGCTCGTCCCAGGACTCGCCGCGCACCCCGGTGGGCCCGTCCGACATCACCATCTCGCGCAGTCCGACCGCGGGTTGCGCGGCGGTGCGCCAGGTGGTGGCGCCGGTCAGCATCTCCACCTTCTGCGCGAGGCTCAACTTGTCGACGAGACGGCTGAGTTCGTCGTCCTCCATGCGGGTCCCTCCCCGGATGACGTGCCGGGCCCCCGCCGCGCGCCGCGGCCGGCGGGGGCCCGGTGGATCAGTTGTAGACGCCGAACTCGTAGAGCGAGTAGCCGTATCCGGTGCCGCGCGCGGTGCCGTTGACGCGGACGTAGCGGCCGGTGCCGGAGGCGTCGAAGTCGTCGACACCGCCGTTGCCGTCGGTCACCTCACGGACGGTCCGCCAGTTCTGGCCGTCGTCGGAGGTCTGGATCGTGTAGGCCTTCGCGTACGAGGTCTCCCAGTTGAGCTGGACGTGCCGGAAGGACTGGCGGGAGCCGAGGTCGACCTGGAGCCACTGGGGGTCGCTCCAGTCGCTGGCCCAGCGGGTGTCGTTCTTGCCGTCGACCGCGGACGACGCCAGGCACGGGCAGTCGCCGTAGTCGGACGTCTGCTGCGAGGAGGCGGTGGCGGGCTTGCCCTGGGCGATGTTCGTGCCGCTGACGGGCGGCGGCACGACGCGCACGGACCGGGTCTCGACGCCGACGTTGCCTCGGCCGTCGGTGGCCTTGACGTAGATCTTCCAGACGCCGGGCTTGTCCGGCGCGGTCACCTTCAGGCGTCCGGAGCCCAGGTCGGTGGCCTTGAGCGGGGTCAGCTCCTTGCTCTGGTCGATGTACATGCTGTTGGCGAGGACCTCGTACGAGATCCGGTCGCCTTCGGGATCGGTCACCTTCGTGGCGAGGGTGAGATCGCGGCCCGCCGCCACCTTGGACGCGTCGCCCTCGACGGTCATCGAGGAGAAGACCGGCGGGGTGTTGTCGCCGGACGTGTTCCCGCCGTACGCCTTCTTCACGGCGTAGTACGACAGCCGCTTCTCCCCGGCGGGCAGCAGGTTGAACCAGATGCCGCCGAAGTCGTACTCGGTGCCGTAGTGGAACATCGTGGCGCCCAGGGCCACTCCCTGGTGCCCGGTGATGCAGCCCCATGCCTTGCGGTAGCCATCGGCCTTGGCCTGGTCGGTGGGCTCGGCGGGCACGCCGTTGGCGTCGTCGGGCACCTCCCACTCCCCCGCCGGACCGGTCTCGGTCACGATGTACGGCTTGGTGTAACCACCCTGTTCCCAGGCCGACTTGACGTCACAGACGGCGTTGTAGGAGTTGACGGCGTACAGATCGAGGTCGGGAGCGTTCTTCTTGTAGTAGGGCCAGGCGCCGACCCAGGCGTCGGTGGAGGTGACGGGGTGGTTGGGGTCGACGGCGTGGATCTTCTTCGTCACGTCGTTGACGAACGTCGTGTAGGCGTCGCGCTGCTTCTCCAGCTCGTCGCCGCTGTAGCAGTTCTGGAGGCCGAGGACGGACTCGTTGCCCACGTTCCACATGAGGACGCCGGGGTTGTCCTTGTAGGTCTGCACCCACTTGGGGAACTCGGCGAGCATGTTGTTCTTGTACGTCGTGTCGGTGAGGTAGTTGACACAGCCGCCGCTGCCCGGACCGCCGCCGGGCTGCAGCCAGAATCCGGCGATGACCTTGATGCCGTTGGCGGCCGCCGTGTCGAACAGCGGCTTGCTGGAGGCGTCGGTGCCCCAGGTGCGGATCGTGTTGACGCCCATCGACTTGAGGTCGGGCATGTACTTCCCGGCGTCCGCGACGGAGGGGCCCCAGGTGAGGCCCTTCACCTGGTACGGGGATCCGTCGACGGTCAGCTGCCAGTGGCCCTGTGAGCCGGTCACCTTGACGACGCTGCCGGCGGCGTGGGCCTGCTGGCCGGGCAGCATCAGGGCGCAGGCCGCGAGGACTCCGGCGGTGACGGGCGCGGCGAGACGCCGTCCGGCGGAATGTGATCTGGGCATGTGTTTCTCCGGGGGGGAGGGTGCGGGGTGCGGGTGGGGGGGCGAGAGGGGGGGCGAGAGGGGCGCACGGGTGGCCGGCGCCGGAAGGCGCCGGCCACCCCTCACCTCAGGGGAGTTCGTAGCGGTCGTTGAGGACCGCGCCGTTCTCCGGGTGGCTCTGGTCGTAGCCGCGCGGGTCGCACTGCAGCCCGCCGACGACGCAGTGGTCCACCATCGCCTTCAGCGTCCGGTCGTCCCAGGCGTTGAAGAAGTCGTAGTGGAAGGAGTAGCTGGGCCCGCTGGCCAGCCGGAGCTTCGACAGGTCCCCGTTGACCGGGAAGGCCATCTTGAACTCGATCATCGGCAGCGCGACCGGGTGATCGGCCGGGCAGACGTTGTTGTTCGTGCCGGGCTTCACCACCGGGTAGGACATGTGGCTCTTGTGGTCCGGCGTGTCCAGGTACTTCCCGTCCCAGCAACTGGGCGCCTGGAAGCGGATGTTGACCTGGGTCGACGGAGTGGTGGGGCAGTCCTTCGGGAAGTCCACGTTGAAGAAGCTGTCCCCGCACTCCCAGCCCTCGACGAACCCGGGGTGGTTGCGGAACTCCTGCGCGGTCTGCATCGGGCTGCCGACCACGAACCGCAGCCCCTTCGGGAAGGGCCGCACGCTGGTGTAGTCGGTGACACCGGCCTTGTAGTAGATCGTCTGCTCGCCCACCGGGAGCACCGGCTTGTCGCCGTTGAGCATGGTGGGCATCCAGTAGCCGGACTTGTCGCCCGGCGCGAGGCACGAGGTCGGGCCCTTGTCGAGCGAGGCGGTGGTGCTGTTCGCGTCGGTCGTGGTGTTGCCCATGAAGGTGTGGTCGTGGGACTTGCCCGGCTGGCCCGGGTAGACGATCGGGTCGTCCGGCTTGGTGTGGGTGACCGTGCAGTGGGCCTGGAACTCGTGGAAGTAGCGGTGCGGCGGCTCCTTGTCGGACGGCTGGACGCCGGTGACCGGCGGGTTCGCCGGGATGTAGCCGTCGCCGTCCGGGTCGTCGCCGGACGCCTTGGTCGATGCGGCCATCACGTGGCCCGTGTGCGCGGCGGGAGCGGGCGCCGGGGCGGCCGCGACGGTGTCCGCGCCCGCGCTGACGGCGGCGACGGCGCCCACCCCGAGCGAGGTGAGGAGCAGTGCGCCGGATATCAGGGCCCCCGAGAGGGTTCGTGCTCTTCGGGCCATGGATGCCTCCTGCGATGCAGGGTCGTTGGGGGGATGAGGGGCGCGCCCCGGACCGGCCATGGGGAGGGGTCCGGGGAGCGCCGACGAGGGCGCACCCTCGTACGGTGGAGAAGCGTTGGAGAGCGCTCTCCCACTTCCCGCAGTGTTCCGGCCGTGACGCGACCCCGTCAAGGCTCGGTGAACATCTCGTTAAACGGTGCGCCAACAAGCGCCCGGAGATGCGGAGTTGGTAGCGCAGGTCAGAGGTGTCGCACCGCCGATGCGACGCGTCGAAGACTTTGCACAGGATCCGCCACGCATGCCGGAGAGCGCTCTCCGTCGACCGTGCTCGGATTGCGCCCGATCGGTGGATCACCGCCGTCGGGCGTGGTCTGATGACCGGGTGCAGGACGACGGCGTGAGGGACGCACCCCGGGTGAGAGCACGCGACGAGGGCGATCTCGCCGCGTGCGTCGCCGTACTGCATGCCGTGCACCGCGCGGACGGCTATCCCGCCGTCTGGCCGGACGACCCCGCGGCCTGGCTCGGGCCCGGCACCGGCGGCCGGGCCTGGGTCGCTGAGCGGGACGGCCGGATCGTCGGGCATGTCGCGCTGGTCCCGCCCGCCGCGGACGACGTCGCTCCCGCCCTGCTCCCCCACGGGCCCGCCGCCACGGACGTGGTCAGCCGGCTCTTCGTCGATCCCGCCGCCCGGGGTCTGCGTGTCGGCGCCCTTCTGCTGGCGCGGGCCGCCGGCGCGGCGCACGCGCGTGGAGCCCGTACCGTCCTGGACGTCGTCACCACCGACAAGGCCGCGATCGCCCTGTACGAGCGGCTCGGCTGGACGTTCCTCGGCACGGGCCGCCAGCGGTGGGCGCCGGGCACGTCGGTCACCGTACGCTGCTACGCGGCGCCCGCCGCGAGCCGATCACTCCCGAGGGAGACTCCATGACCGAGGTCGCGCCCGCCCGTTCGGCGAAGCAGCGCAAGCAGGACACGCTGGCCCGCCTGGAACGGGACGTCGACGTGTGGGTGGCGACGGCCGATCCGCGGACGGGGACGCCCTACATGATGCCGCTGTCGTTCCTGTGGCACGACGGCACGCTGATCGTCTCGACCCGCGCGTCGAACCCGGTGGCCCGCAACCTCGTGGCGACCGGGCGGGTGCATCTGGGGCTCGGGCGGACCCGGGACGTCGTGCACATCGAGGGCGCGACGGAGGTCCTCACCGACGACGAGCTGACGCCCGCGCTGGGCGACGCGTTCGCCGAGAAGACGGGTTTCGATCCCCGCACGCTGTCGGCGCCGTACCTGTACTTCCGCGTCCACCCGTCGCGCGTCCAGGCGTGGCGCGAGGTGAACGAGCTCGACGAGCGGGACCTGATGCGCGACGGCGTCTGGCTGATCGAGGACTGACGCACGTGTGCCCCTCACCGCGGGGCGGTGAGGGGCACATCGGGCAGCGGGGGCGTCAGCCGACCGGCTGCGGCTCCTTGTCGGCCGGGGCCTCGGGACCGGCGTTCTCGGCGTGCCAGTCCGCGGTGTCGGCCAGCGGCTTCTCCTTCAGGACGAAGGCGAGCACCAGGCCGACGCCGAAGACGGGCAGCAGGTACAGGAAGATCGGGACGAGCGATTCCTGGTAGGCGTTGACGACGGTGTCGCGCAGCTCCGTCGGGAGCGACCTGACCAGCGCCGGCGTCAGCGAGTCACTGTCGCCGATCTTGGACGCGGCCTCGGCCGGGATGCTCGCGGCGAGCTTGTCGGTGAGGCGGCTGGCGAACACGGCGCCGACGACGGCGACGCCGAGGGTCGCGCCGATCTCCCGGAAGAAGTTGTTCGCGGAGGTGGCGGTGCCGACCTCGGCGGCCGGGAAGTCGTTCTGCACCGCGAGGACCAGCGTCTGCATCATGAGGCCGACGCCGGCGCCCGCGAGTCCGACGTAGAGGCAGACGACCCAGACCGGGTCGGAGACGTCGAGCGTCGACATCAGGTAGGCGACGACCATGATGATGACGGTGCCGGCGATCGGGTAGATCTTGTAGCGGCCCGTCTTGGACATGATGGCGCCGGACGGCAGCGCGGTGGCCATGATGCCGACGACCATCGGGATGAGCAGCAGACCGGACTCGGTCGCCGTCTTGCCGTAGACCATCTGCAGATACGTGGGCATGTAGCCGACGATCGCGAACATGCCGAGGCCGATCACGATCATGCCGAGCAGGGTGGCGACGTTGAAGATCGGCGAGCGGAACAGGTGCAGCGGGATGACCGGCTCCTGGGCGCGCCGCTCGGCGACGAAGAACAGCACCCAGGCGACGATCGCGCCGATGCCGAGGCCGATGACCAGCGGGTCGCTCCACTCGTACTGCGTGCCGCCCCAGCTCGCGAACAGGACGGTGCAGGTGACGGCGGCGGCCATCAGCGCGGTGCCGAGGTAGTCGAGCGTGACGTCGACGGCCTTGCGCGGCAGCTTGATCGCGACGGCGGCGACGAAGAGGGCGAGCACGCCGAGCGGGAGGTTGACCCAGAACGCCCAGCGCCAGGAGTGCGCGTCGGTGAACCAGCCGCCGAGCAGCGGTCCGACGACGGACGACAGGCCGAAGACCGCGCCCATCGGGGCCATGTACTTGGCGCGCTCACGCGGCGGCACCAGGTCGGCGATGATCGCCTGCGAGGTGATCATGAGGCCACCGCCGCCGAGTCCCTGGAGGGCGCGGCCGGCGATCAGCGTGCCCATGTTCTGGGCGAGTCCGCAGACCACCGAGCCCACCAGGAACAGGGCTATGCCCGCGAGGAAGATGTTCTTGCGGCCCATGAGGTCGCCGAGCTTGCCGTAGACCGGCATGCCGATGGTGGCGGCGAGGATGTAGGCGGTGGTGATCCACGCCATGTGCTCGATGCCGTTGAGTTCGCCGACGATGGTCGGCAGCGCCGTCGAGACGATGGTCTGGTCGAGCGCGCCGAGCAGCATGGTCAGCATCAGCGCGGCGAAGATCAGCCCGAAGTTGGCGGGCTTCACCGTGTTCTCGGCCGCCGGGTCGGGGCCGGTGTCCGTGCCCTCGGTTGCGGGGGCGTGCGTCATTGCGTGCTTCTCCGATGAGGTGGGTGCGAGTGGATCAGGTCTGACTGCGCGCGCGGCGGCGGGGAGAGCGGTTGCCGCGTGCGGGGGCCCGCGGTGCCGCGGGTTTCGGGGAGAGGTGCGTGGGTGACCGCGACGGGGGAGGCCGGTCACACGGAGGGGGCGGCTACTTCACCGCGTCCGGTCCCGGCCGTACGGTGCCTGCCGCGAGCAGCGCCCGCAGGGTGGCGAAGGAGCCGCGGATGGAGGCGGCGGGGCCGTCGGCCCCGGCTCCATCGGTGGGGCCGCTCTCCTGCGACCACCGCTTGAGGCCGCTGCGTACGGTCGCCATGGCGATCCCGGCGAGCAGTTCGGCGTCCTCGCCGTCGGCCGGGGTGCCGGTGCGGCGCGCGACGGTGCCGGCGAGGTCCCGCTCCACCGCCTCGCACTGGGCGAGGAAGGTGGCCAGGACCGAGGGCACGCCCTCGGCGATGCGCAGGGTGTCCTCCAGCTCCCGGGGGCCCGGGGCGGCCTCCTGGAGATGGTCGGCGAGGACGTCCCCGAGGTCGCGCAGCACGGCGTCGGTGTCCTGCCCGTCCCCCTCGGCGAAGCGGTCGGCGAGGGCGGGCGGCAGGGCGCCGGGCAGGGCGAAGAGCGCGGCTTCCTTGCTCGGGAAGTAGTTGAAGAAGGTACGGGGCGACACCCCGGCCTCCTTGCTGATCATCTCCACGGTGACGCGCGCGAAGCCGTGCTCGCGGGCGAGCCGCAGCGTCGTCGCGTGCAGTTCGGCGCGCGTCTCGCGCCGCCTGCGCGCGCGAAGGCCCTCGGCGGGGGCGTCCGGCTGCGGGTGGGAGGTGGTCACGAGCCGGATTCTTGCACACCGTGCAAACTTGCGGTCACTGCACCCCCTCGCCCCTCGTGGTGTCCCAGATCACCCATTCGGTATAACGTGCAATGTACCCATTTCGACGTTTGCAACAGTTTGCGGGGATTCACGATGCGCGCTCGTCACATCGCGGCCGCCGCCGCGGCGACCCTCACCCTGACCGTCCTCACCGCACCGGCCGCCGTGTCGGCCACCGCGCCCGCCGCGTGCGCCGAGAACGATCTGACCCTGCGGGCCGAGCCGTCCGACGACAGCGAAGGCGTCATCGGGCTCAGCGTCCGCAACGACTCGGGCCGGGCCTGCACGGTCGACGTCGCGCCGACGGTGACGTACGGCGATCTGGACGGTGCGGCCCAGCCGCGTCCGGTGACCAAGAGCGGCACGTACGAGCTCGCTCCGCACGCCACCGCGTACGCGGCCGTCCGCTCGCTGGCCGCCACGGACTCCGACGAGCAGCCGCCGACCGTGACGTCCCTGCGGGTGGCCGCGTCGCCGGACCAGAGCGGCCGGGGCTTCCAGGCGATCACGCTCGGCGCCCCGACCGGGATCCGGGTCTGGGAGCCGCTGACGACACCGTGGATGGCGTCACCGGCCCGGGCCGCGCAGGTCATCGAGGACCAGACGGCCGGCTGGTTCCAGGCCTAAGGCGTGTGTCCGGGGCGCGCCTCACCCCTTCTGCTCGACCCGCACCCAGTCGATCTGTGCCTGGACGCCGCCGCGCGTGATCGCGTCGACGCTGGACTGCGGCAGGCCCCAGTACGGCTGGGTGACCTTGTTCCAGCCGGCCGGGTAGGCGCCGCCGAGGGCGAGGTTGAGGATCAGGTACTGGTTGCGGTCGAAGACCCACTGCCCGCGGGTGGACTCCAGCTTGGTCCGGGTGGTGCGCTGGACGACAGTGCCGTCGACGGTGAAGCGCATCTCGGTCGGCGTCCACTCCACGCCGTAGGTGTGCCACTGGTCGGCGGTGGAGCCGCCCGGGTAGTGCTGCTGCGCGCCGATGTTGCCGTCGGCGGAGTAGCCGGGGCCGTGCAGCGCCGAGCTGGTCCAGTCGCCGTAGCCGATGTTCTCCATGATGTCGGTCTCGCCGGACGCGGGCCAGGAGACCGACGGGTCGTCGACGTTGCTGCCCAGCAGCCAGAACGCGGGCCAGAACCCGTCCCCGACCGGCAGCTTCATCCGGGCGCTCACCCTGCCGTAGGTGAAGTCGAGCTTGGTGTGGGTGTCGATGCGGCCGGAGGTGAAGTCGTAGGTGCCGCCGCCCGCCTTGGTGCAGCCCTTGCAGTACTTGGCGGCGAGGACCAGATTGCCGTTCTCGGTGCGGATGTTGTCCGTCGAGTCGACGTAGGCCTGGGACTCGCCGTTGACCGGGCCCATCTCCGTGCCGGTTCTGACCACCCGCCACTTGGCGCGGTCGAGGGCCGCTCCGGTGAAGTCGTCGAAGAACGTCGTGCGGTACGTGCCCGACTGCTCGCCGGGCAGGGCCGGGTAGGCGGCGTCGGCGCTGCCGCCGGTGCCCCAGACCTGGAACTCGTAGAGCGAGTAGCCGAATTGGGCGGTGGCGGGCGCCGGGTTGTAGAACGACCGGCGTTCCTTGCCGAGCATGCGGACGTAACGGCCGGTGGCCGGGGTGGGCAGCTGGACCGTGTCGTGCCGGCCCGTCGCGTCGCCCGGGGACTTGATGTCGGCGCGGCGGGCGGCGACCTCGGCGGCGCTCGGGCGGTAGACGGTGCGCCAGGTCCTGTTGTCGTCGGAGACCTGGAGCTCGTAGTCGACGGCGTACGCGGCCTCCCAGTAGAAGTCCACGCTGTTGATCGTGGAGGTCGCGCCCAGGTCGACGGAGACCCAGCGGTCGGCGTTCCAGTCGCTCGACCAGCGGGTCTGATCGGCCTTGAGGTCGGCGGGCCAGCCGCCGTCGGTCACGAACGCCGGTGAGTTGCCCGCGTGTTGGTAGTAGTTGCTGTAGGCCGGGTGGTGCAGGGCGAGATTGGTGCGGGCGGTGGAGGCGGGCGCCGGGGTGCCGCCGTAGACCTTGAACGAGTACAGGGAGTAGCCGTACGGGGTGGCGCGCTCGATGCCGCGCAGCCGGACGTAGCGGCCCCGCACCTCCTGCGGATAGGTGTGGGCGGTGACGCTGCCGCCGGTGCCGGCGTCCTCGGTGTAGAAGGGCTGCCAGTCGGTGCCGTTCTTCGAGACCTCGAGGACGTAGCGCTTGCCGTAGGCGGCCTCCCAGTCGAGGGTCACGCGGTCGATCCGTACGGTCGCGCCGAGGTCGACGCGCAGCCACGCGGTGTCCGAGAAGTCGCTGGACCAGCGGGAGTTGGGGTCCGCGTCGACGGCCTTCGCGGGGGTGGTGCCGGCGTTCTCGCTGCCGGAGGCGGTGACGGAGGCGGGGTTCGCCGCGTAGGCGGCGGCCGCGAGATCGGTGGTCCAGTCGGCCGCCGCGACGGTGGCGGCGGGAGGTGCTGCGAGGGCCTGCGGTGCGAGGACCAGGGCGGTCAGGGCCGTGGCGGCGCAGGCGAGCAGGAGGGGACGGCGCATGGCTCTCCTTCACGGGTTCACAGGTGTGGGGTGTGACGGAGCGTGCACAGAGCCGGAAGGAGAGCGCTCCGGGGCGGAACGTATGGGGTGCTCCTCCGTGTGTCAACGGGGGCGGCGGGGGCCACGGTGACACAAGGCGAAGTACAGCCTTTCTGACACTTCCTGAAGTCCAGTCGCACCTCAACTGCCCCTTGTGGGGCATTTGTTGAGTGTGCACCTCGGGAATCACGTGAAGTTCGGTCACAACTCTTGACGTCGGATTCACGCACCTGAAACATGCGTCGCCAGGAGAGCGCTCCCACACCCCCACTCGTTCACTTCATGAACCAGGAGAGCCGCTGTGCCCCACTTCCCCACACCCCTGTCCCGCCGTACGGTGCTCGGCGCGGCCGCCGCGACGGCGGCGCTGCCCGCGCTCGGCACCGTCACGGCGTCCGCCGCCGGGGGCCGTCCGGCCGCGACGGCGAAGCAGCTCCAGGCCGGCGGCGACCTCGGCCCCAACGTCATCGTGTTCGACCCGTCCACCCCCGGCATCCCGGCCAAGCTGGACGAGATCTTCGCGCAGCAGGAGTCGGCCCAGTTCGGCACCGGCCGCTACGCCCTGCTGTTCAAGCCGGGCACGTACAACGGGCTCAACGCGCAGCTCGGCTTCTACACCTCGATCGCCGGCCTCGGCCTCTCCCCCGACGACACCACGATCAACGGGGACGTGACGGTCGACGCGGGATGGTTCGACGGCAACGCCACGCAGAACTTCTGGCGCAGCGCCGAGAATCTGGCCCTCGTGCCGGTCAGCGGGACGAACCGGTGGGCGGTGGCCCAGGCGGCCCCGTTCCGCCGGATGCATGTGCGCGGCGGCCTGAATCTGGCGCCCGACGGCTACGGCTGGGCGAGCGGCGGGTACATCGCCGACAGCCGCGTCGACGGGAGCGTCGGCCCGTACTCGCAGCAGCAGTGGTACACGCGTGACTCGTCGGTGGGCGGCTGGCTCAACGCCGTCTGGAACATGGTGTTCTCGGGCGTCGAGGGCGCGCCCGCGCAGAGCTTCCCCGACCCTCCGTACACGACGCTCGACACGACGCCGGTCTCCCGCGAGAAGCCGTTCCTGTACCTGGACGGCGCCGACTACAAGGTGTTCCTGCCCGAGAAGCGGACGAACGCGCGGGGCACCACCTGGGGCAACGGCACGCCGCGCGGTACGTCGGTGCCGCTGACGCAGTTCTACGTGGCTCAGCCCGGGGACGGCGCTTCGACCCTGAACGCCGCTCTGGACCAGGGTCTCCACCTCCTGCTCACGCCCGGCATCTACCACCTCGACGCGCCGATCCAGGTGAAGCGGGCGGGCACCGTCGTGCTGGGCCTCGGCTACGCGACGCTCATCCCGGACGGCGGAGCCACGGCCGTACAGGTGGCCGACGTCAGCGGGGTGCGGCTCGCCGGATTCCTGGTGGACGCGGGGACGGTCAACTCCGACACGCTGCTGGAGATCGGGCCGTCGGGCGCCTCCGCCGACCACTCGGCCGATCCGATCACCGTGCAGGACGTGTTCGTGCGGATCGGCGGCGCGGGCGCCGGCAAGGCGACCACCAGCCTGGTGGTCAACGCCCGGCACACCATCGTCGACCACACCTGGATCTGGCGCGCCGACCACGGCGACGGCGTCGGCTGGGACACCAACCGGGCCGACTACGGCGTCGTGGTCAACGGCGACGACGTGCTGATGACCGGTCTGTTCGTCGAGCACTTCAACAAGTACGACGTGCAGTGGTCCGGCGAACGCGGCCGGACGATCTTCTTCCAGAACGAGAAGGCGTACGACGCCCCGAACCAGGCCGCGGTCCAGGACGGCTCGGTCAAGGGGTTCGCCGCCTACAAGGTCGCCGACTCGGTGACGGACCACGAGGGCTGGGGGCTCGGTTCGTACTGCTTCTACAACACGGACCCGACCATCCGGCAGGACCACGGGTTCGCCGCGCCGGACAAGCCGGGGGTGAAGTTCCACGGCCTCTCCGTCGTGTCGCTCGGCGGCAAGGGCCAGTTCGAGCACGTCATCAACAGCACGGGCGGGGCCACCTCCGGCACCGACACGGTCCCCTCCACGGTCGTGTCATACCCCTGAGGTGCGCGGCCGGGGCGCCCCGATGAGCGAGTCGTCGTGGACCCGGGCACCGGGCAGCCGGTACCGGGCCGCGACGAGCGCGGCGTCGACGTCCCGGGTGCCGGTGGCGACGCACAGGGAGTAGGAGACGTCGTCCAGGCGGCGGCGTGCCTGGGGGCCGCCGCCCTCGGCGTCCAGCGCGTGCAGCGAGTCGTACTCGCGGACGAGATCGGCCAGCAGAGCCGGGTGGGCCAGCAGCATCGGCAGGTGCTCCTCGGTTCGGGGTGAGCCGGACAGTTCGCCGAATGCCCGCGCCACCGCCTGCCAAACGGGCGGCGGAGTGCGGTCGTGATCACGCCCGAAGGAGCGCGGGCGCCGCCTCCACGGCGAGCAGCGAGGCATCGTCCTGGAGGCTGCCCCGCGCGTGGTGCAGGAGATCGGCGGTGATCGCCGCGGTGAACGGCGCGAGCGGCAGCGCCGACAGTTCGGCGGCCCGCTCGGCGAGCGGATAGAAGACACCGTCGGCGTCGCGGGCCTCGGTGACCCCGTCGGTGTGCAGCAGCATCCGCTGCCAGGCGCAGGCGGGCACCGGCTGGGCGGCGCACCAGCCGTGGGCGAGGTCGAGGAGGCCGAGCGGGGGCGCCGGCGCGGGCATCGCGGCGGGCACGGCGCCGCCGTCGCGGATCAGCAGGGGCGGCGGATGACCGCAGCAGACGAGGTCGGCCGCACCGTCGGGGGCGATGGTGAGCAGGGCGGCGGTGACGAAGCGGTCGGGTTCGGCGGAGTGGGCGACCACGGAGTGCAGCCGCACCGCCAGTGCCTCCAACGAGCTTTCGTGCACGGCCAGTTGGCTCCACACCTCCAGTACCTTGCCGGCGGTGCGCGCGCCCTCGCGCCCCTTGCCCATCACGTCGCCGATCAGCAGCCGGGTGCCGAACGGGGTGTCGAGGACGCCGTGCAGATCCCCGGCCGCCCCGTCCTCTCCCGTGCCCGCGGTCAGCCGCCGGGCGCTGACGCTGAGGGAGCCGACCGTGTCCGGGTGGGAGGTGCGCGACGGCGGGCGGACGGTCATGGGGGCCTTCCGAAAGTACGGCCGGATGCCAGGTGGGGAGGGCGCGGCAGGCGGGACCCACGGAAGTGTAGTCACCCCGACGCGTTGTGTAACGGATTCTCCGAACTACTCGCGCACGTCGCGAAACAGGCGCGCGCCCGTGGCGCCGCGCTCCCCCCGGCCGAGCCGTCACCACCGGGCCCGGACTCCTCTCCTTCCTCACGGGCGCGCCCCGGCGGCACGGTCCGCGGCGTTTCGGGCGGCGGGCTGCGACGAAGCAGGTCGTCGGGGCGCGCCCAGCCGCTACCGTGAGAGGCGCAACGAAGCGTCTACGTCTGGCGGAGGCGGAATGGGCGTGGAGGAGGCACGGGGGCCCGGACCACTGCCCCGTCTGCGTCTCGATGAACTCCTTGAGGAACTCCAGGTCAGGATCGATGCTGTCCGGGGCACCAGAAATCGTCTGCAAGGCCTGCTCGAAGCCGTTCTGTCGGTGGGTCAGGAGCTGGATCTCTCCCAGGTGCTGCGGCGCATCGTGGAGGCGGCGATCGTGCTGGTCGACGCCGAGTACGGCGCCGTCGGGGTGATCGGTGAGGACCGGCGGGGGCTGTCGCAGTTCCTGCCGGTCGGTATCGACGACGAGCTGCGGGCGCGGATCGGTGAACTGCCCTCCGGCCACGGGCTGCTGGGCGAGCTGATCCGGCACCCGGAGCCGCTGCGGCTGCACGAACTGGCCGAGCACCCGGCCTCCTCGGGCTTCCCGCCGCACCACCCGCCGATGCACACGTTCGTGGGGGTGCCGATCCGGGTGCGGGAGGCGGTGTTCGGCAATCTGTACCTGACCCAGAAGCGTGACGGCGGCGACTTCGACGACGAGGACGTGGCCGTGCTGCAGACCCTGGCCGCCGCGGCGGGCGTCGCCATCGAGAACGCCCGGCTGTACGAGGAGGTACGGCTGCGCGAGCGCTGGCTGCGGCTGAGCGCCGAGTTCTCCGGCAGCCTGCTGTCGGGCGCCGGGGAGACCCAGGTGCTGCGGCTGATGGTGGAGCGGGCGCGGGAGATCACCGGGGCCGACCTCGGCGTGATCGCGCTGGTCGTGCCGGGCCGCGAGGAGCTGCACGAGGTGCTGGCCCTGGGCCGCCAGGCCGGTGCGCACCACGACATCGTCCTGCCGCGCAGGGGCACGTTCGCCGGGACCGCGCTCACCGCGGGCGAGCTGGTCACCTCCGACGACATCCGCAAGGACCCCCGGATCACCTATCAGCCCGCGCGCTGGGACGGGCTCGGGCCCGCGGTGGCGATGCCCCTCGGCACACCCGACCGGGAGCGCGGGGTGCTGATGCTGGCCCGCCACGCGGAGGAACAACCCTTCTCCGCGGCTGAGTTGACGCCCCTGGTGGGTTTCGCCGGGCAGGCGACGCTCGCCCTCGAACTGTCCGACCGGCGCCGCGACGCGGAACAGATGAGCCTGCTGGAGGACCGCGACCGGATCGCCCGCGATCTGCACGACCTGGCGATCCAGCGGCTGTTCGCGACCGGGATGACGCTGCAGAGCGCGCAGCGGTTCGTCCAGCACCCGGAGGCGGCGGAGCGGCTGATGCGGGCCGTGGACGACCTCGACACCACCATCAAGATCATCCGGTCGACCATCTTCGGGCTGCGGGAGCGCGACGCCCCGCCGACGGGCGCGGGTCTGCGGATCCGGGTGGTGCGGGCCGTGGAGGAGGCGGCCCGGGTGCTCGGCTTCACGCCCGCCCTGCGCATGGAGGGCCTGGTCGACGTGGACGTGCCGGGGCCGGTCGCCGACGACGTGCTGGCCGTGCTCGGCGAGGCGCTGACGAACGTCGCCCGGCACGCCCGGGCGTCGTCGGCCGAGGTCGCGCTGGTCGTCAGGGGCGGCGCCGTCACCCTGAGCGTCCTCGACGACGGCATCGGCATCACCACCGAGCCGGACGCCCATCGCAGCGGGCTCGCGAATCTGGCGGCGCGCGCCGCGCAGCGCGCCGGAACGCTGACGGCTGCCCCGCGCGAGGACGGCGGCACCCGGCTGGTGTGGACCGTTCCGCTCGGACAACAGGGCTGATCCTGCGTCATTTTCCTTTGGGCGGCAGTCGGGTGGCGAGCACGGCCGCCTGGATGCGCCGTTCGACGCCCAGTTTGGCCAGCAGCCGCGAGATGTTGTTCTTCACCGTCTTCTCGGAGAGGAAGAGGCGCTGCCCGATCTGCCGGTTGGTCAGGCCCTCCCCGACGAGTTCGAGGATGTCCCGCTCCCGCTCGGTGAGTTCGACGGCCTGGCCGTCGAGCGGTGAGCCGTTCTCCGCCGCGCGCTGCTCGGGTCCGCCCAGGCTGCGCATCAGCCGGGCGGTCGTCGCGGGGTCGAGCATCGACTCGCCGGAGGCGACGGTGCGCACGGCGGAGATCAGGTCGGAGCCCTTGATCTGCTTCAGCACATAGCCGGAGGCGCCCGCCATGATGGCGTCCAGGAGCGCGTCGTCGTCGTCGAACGAGGTGAGCATCAGACAGCTCACCTCCGGCAGCAGAGTGCGCAGTTCGCGGCAGACGGTGATGCCGTCGCCGTCCGGGAGCCGCACGTCGAGCACGGCCACGTCGGGCCGCAGCGCAGGCCCTCTGGTGAGGGCCTGCGCCGCGGTGGCCGCTTCCCCCACGACCTCCAGGTCGGGCTCGGCGCCGAGGAGGTCGCGCAGCCCCCTGCGGACCACTTCGTGGTCGTCGAGGAGCAGGATGCGGACGGGATCGTCAGCGCTGAAGGTGCGTGGTGGCTGCATGGCGGCCCCTCCCCTCGGATGGTCGTCCCCTAGATCCTGAGGGGCGCCGGGGGTGATCCGCCAGGGCCGAACGGCCCCGATCTCCCGTCCTACGGGACCGTCCTCCCGTCCTGGGCAACCGTCATCAGGGCAGGGCCGCGCCGGATCCGTACGGCGCGTAGAGGTCGAGCAGCCTGGTGCGGGTGGTCGTGAGGCGGTGGGCGAGGACCTGGCCGACCCACTGGGCGACGAACGAGCCGAGCCCGGGGTCGGAGGCGCACATCAGGCGGACCGTGAACGCGTCGAACTCGTGGGCGCGCACCGGCGTTTCGGCCTGGGCGCCGAACTGCCACGCGTACGGCGGGAACAGCCAGGACCAGCCGACGAGTTCACCGCGTCCCAAGGTCTCGACGACGGGTGCGCGGCGCCCGGGTACGTGCAGGTCGAGGACGACGCTGCCGCTGCTCACGATCCAGAAGCGGTCGGCGCGGCCCCCTTCCTCGAAGAGCCGGGTGCCTTGGGGGATCGCCACGTCACGGGCGAGGCGCATCAGCCGGTCCCGGTAGGTCTCGGGCAGCGTCTGGCTCATGCGCGGGGCCGTGGTGGTCATGGGGCGGCCTCCTTCCGGGGCGTCGCGCGCAGGCCGGGAACGCTTCCCTCCGAGGGGGGCGGCGCGGGGCGGGGCCGGACGATCGGCGGCGCCCGGTCCTGCCGGCGGCGCTTCCCCACTCCGGACTGCCGTCGTGCGACAGGTCCAGCCTGCGGGGACGCCTCCCGCGCGGGCCAGGGGCCGAACGGCTCTGGACCGGGGCCCTGTCGGTTCCGGGTGCCGGGGGCGTCCGGTGGTCCGCGCGGCGGGGCCGAACGTCCCGGTGGCCAGGGCCGGTTCACCTCTCCCGGCGGCGGTGGTCCTCGTGGGAACGTCCCAGGAACGTGCGCCGTCGCGAGCCCCGGCCCGATCCGTGTCACTGCCGCGCCGCGCACACGACTGACCCCGCCCTCGCGTGGAACCCGCGCAGCAGGACATCGTCCGCCTCATCGCCTTGGAGGTTCCGTCATGACCAGCATTCGCGTCCTGAGCGTCGGGACCGACGGCTCGCGCGAGAGCATGGACGCCGCCGACTGGGCGGCCCGCGAGGCGCTGCGCCGCGGTCTGCCCCTGCGTCTGGTGCACGCCGGGACCGGCCGCAGGACCGCACCCCCGCCCCTGGACGTCGATCTGCCCCGGCGCGCCGTTCTCGACCGGACCGCGCTTCAACTCTCCTACACTCACCCGGCGTTGCAGATCCTGGCGCGCCGCAGGCCGCAGCCTCCGGTGGGCGCGCTGCTGGAGGCGGCGGCGAACTCCGAGGCGCTGGTGCTGGGTTCGCGGGGCTTCACGGGGTACGCCGGGTTCCTCGTCGGCCCCATCGCGCTCGCGGTGACGACCGATGCGCCGTGCCCCGTCGTGCTGGTGCGGGCCGGCGCGCTCCCCCAGGACGAGCGGACGGCCGAGGGGCGTTTCCGGCCGGTGGTCGTCGGCCTCGACGTGGCGTCCGCCACCGACGACGTCCTCGGTTACGCGTTCGAGGCCGCCGCCCTGCGCGAGGCGCCGCTGCACGCCCTGCACACCTGGGAGCTGCCGCCGCTCGACCCCCGTGCGCCCGGGGGCGCGCCGGCGGGTGACGCGGCCCACCGCGAGTCTTTGGGCCGCCAGGCACTGTCGGCCGCCCTTCAGGCGTGGCGGGCCAAGTACCCGGAGGTGGCGGTGTCGGAGCGGCTGCTGTACGGGCAGCCCGGCCACCATCTGCTGAAGGCGTCGACGGGAGCGAGCCTCACCGTGATCGGCCGGCGCGCCGACGCGCTCCGGCTGGGCGCGAGCGCCCACTCCGTGGTGCATCACGCGACGAGCCCGGTGGCGATCGTGCCGCACACCTGATCGCCGACCGGCCGCCGGGCCCTCTACCCGGCCGCGCCCCACCCCTCGTACGCTCGACGTCCCCACCTCGCGAGGGAGTTGGCGTCCCCATGCCCGACGCAGCGCCGTTCCGTCCCGCCCCGGCCTGGCTCGCCGGGGCCGTCTTCTACCAGATCTACCCGCAGTCGTTCGCCGACTCCGACGGGGACGGGATCGGCGACCTCGGCGGGATCGCCGATCGGCTCGACCACCTGGCGTGGCTCGGCGTGAACACGGTGTGGCTCAACCCGTGCTTCGCCTCGCCGTTCCGGGACGCGGGCTACGACGTCGCCGACTATCTCCGGATCGCGCCGCGCTACGGCACCGCGGACGATCTCGCCAAGCTGGTGGATCTCGCGGGCCGGCGCGGCATCCGGATCCTGCTCGACCTGGTCGCCGGGCACACCTCCGACGCGCATCCGTGGTTCCGCGCCGCCGCTGACGACCCTTCCGACCACCGGTACATCTGGAGCGCCGAGGACGTCCCCGCGGGTTTCGTCCCGTCGCCCGGCAGTCGTCCCGGCGGTTATCTGCCGAACTTCTTCGACTCGCAGCCCGCGCTCAACTTCGGCTACGCGCGCACGAGCGCGGACGAGCCGTGGCGGCAGCCCACCGACGCGGAGGGGCCGCGCGCCAACCGGGCGGCGCTGCGCGAGGTCATGGACCACTGGCTGCGGCTCGGGGTCTCCGGGTTCCGGGTCGACATGGCGGCGTCGCTGGTGAAGGACGATCCGGGCAGGCGGGCGACCGCGGCGCTCTGGACGGAGCTGCGGCACTGGCTCGACCGCGCGCACCCGCGGGCGGTGCTGCTCTCGGAGTGGGGCGACCCGGAGGTCTCGGTGCCGGCGGGTTTCCACGCCGACTTCTTCCTCCAGTTCGGCGGTCCGGCGAACGGTCTCGCGCTGCGTTCCCTGTGGAGCAACGGTACGGGGACCACGGACGCGGCCTGGGATCCGCTGGACTGCTTCTTCGACGCCTCCGGGAACGGCTCGCCCGGCCCGTTCGTCCACGCGTGGCGGCAGGCGGCGGCCGCGCTCGGCGACTCCGGTTTCATCGCGCTGCCCACCTCCAACCACGACTTCTCCCGCCTCAACTGCGGCCCGCGCACGGCCGAGCAGCTCCCGGCCGCGTTCGCCTTCCAGCTCACCTGGCCGACCCTGCCGGCGATCTACTACGGCGACGAGATCGGGATGCGGTACGTGCCCGATCTGCCGGAGAAGGAGGGCAGCGTCCTCGGCCCGCGCTACAACCGGGCCGGTTCCCGTACCCCCATGCAGTGGGAGGACGGCCCCGGCGCCGGTTTCTCGACCGCCGCCGAGGACCGCTTCTACCTGCCGCTCGACCCGTCGCCGGACCGCCCTTCGGTGGCCGCGCAGCGCGCGGACGAGACCTCACTGCTGCATCTCGTGCGCCGCCTGATCGCCCTGCGCCGCTCCGCTCCGGCGCTCGGGCACGGGGCACCGGTCGAGGTGCTGCACGAGGGCCATCCGTTCGTGTACGTACGCGGGGCCCGGTACCTCGTGATCGTCAACCCGAGCCGGAATGCGACGAGTTGGCCGACCGGTGTGCATGCGGGCCGGATCGCCGGGGCGCGGCCCGTCGAGGCACGCGGCGCACGGATCGCGGCGGACGGCACGGCGGTCGAGGCGGACGGATTCGGTTACGGAATCTTCGCATTGCCGGAACAGTGAACGAGACCACCGGGCGTGACGTGGCCGGAAACGATCGCCCGGCCTCGACGGCGACCAGCAAGATCAACTTGACTGCCGGACATGCGATTCGGCGTCAACCTTCTCAACTTCGGCTCCGGCACCACCCCCGAGAGCCTTGTCCGTCAGGCCACGGACGCCCGTGACCTCGGCTTCTCGTTCGCGATGATCTCCGACCACGTCGCGGTCACCCCGGATGTCCACGCGGTCTATCCGGCACCGTTCTACGACCAGTTCGTCCTCGCCGCCCATCTCGCGGGCCGCGTACCGGGCCTCACCCTCGGCACGACGATCACCGTCATCCCCTACCGGCATCCGCTCCAGACGGCGCGGCTCGCCGCGAACATCGACCGGCTGAACGACGCGGGGTTCATCCTGGGCGCCGGTGTCGGCTGGTCGGCCGCCGAGTACCGCACGCTGGGCGTCCCCTTCGAGCAGCGGGGCGCGATCACCGACGAGTACCTGGCGGCGATCCGGGCGGCCTGGACCCAGGACCCGTGCAGTTTCTCGGGCCGCTACGTGGAGTTCGAGGAGGTCCGCACCGGGCCCGCGCCGGCGAGCGCCCCGCACGTGCCGGTGTGGGTCGGCGGCGACTCCCCCGCCGCGCTGCGGCGCGCCGCGCGGCTCGGCGAGGCCTGGCATCCGTATCTGCCGACGCTCGCCGGGCTGCGGGCGAAACTGCCGCGGCTCGCCGAGGAAGCCGACCGGGCGGGGCGGGCGGTGCCGGTGCTCGCGCCCCGGATCCAGCTCGCCCTGAGCGAGCGGCCCGTCCCCGACACCGCCGACCGGCCGCTCGGACACGGCAGCGCCGGGCAGATCCGGGCCGATGTGGAGACGCTGGCCGAACTCGGCGCCGGTCATGTCCTGTTCGACACGTATCCGGGCGATCCCGCGCGGCGCGGATCCGCCGACGAGGACCGGACGGTGCTCGAACTCGTGGCCGGTTTCCGCGTCACCAGCTGACGGGCAGAGCCTTCGGCCCCCGGATGAACCCCTTGCTCTGCCACTCCACCTCGGCCGGGTCCACCGCGAGCCGCAGCCCGGGGAAGCGGGTCAGCAGGGCGCCGAGCATCACCTCGGACTCCATGCGGGCCAGCATCGCGCCGATGCAGTGGTGCGGTCCGTGCCCGAAGGAGAGGTGGGCCGTGCCGGTGCGGTCGAGGTCGAGCGCGTCGGGGTCGGCGAAGACCTCGGGGTCGCGGTTGGCCGTGAGGTAGGAGGCGTAGACGGCCTCGCCCGCGCGGATCAGCACGCCGCCGACCTCGATGTCCTCGGTGGCGATGCGGGGCAGGCCCACGCCGTTGCGGTGCGGGATGTGCCGCAGGAGTTCGTCGACCGCCCGCGGGAGGAGATCGGGCCGCGCGCGCAGCCGGTCGGCCAGCTCCGGCCGGGTCAGTAGCGTGTAGACCATGTTGGCGCTGTTGTTGCGGACGGCGTGGGCGCCGCTGACCAGGACGGCCGTGGCGAGGGAGACGGCCTCCGCCTCGGTGATCCCGCCGTCGGCGCAGGCCCGCCCGAGCACGGAGGCCAGGTCGTCGGCGGGGCTCTCCCTTCGCTCGGTGAGCAGGTCGACGATGTACTGGCGCATCCGCTCCTTCGCGGCCTCGCTGGACTTCGGCCCGGGGCCCGCCGAGAGGATCACATCCGGCCAGTCGGCGAGCCGGTCCCGGTCCTCGACCGGCACGCCCAGCAGGTCGCTGACGACGGCCAGCGGGAACGGGCCGTGCAGATGTTCCACGAGGTCGGCGGGCGGGCCCGCCTCCTCCATCGCGGTCAGGAGCGCGGCGGCGGTGGCCTCGGCGCGCGGGCGCAGGCCCTTCATGGTGCGGCCGGTGAACGCCTTGATCATCACCTTGCGCAGTCGCGTGTGGTCGGGCGGATCCGCGTAGTTGAGGCCGACGGTGGCGGCGACGCGGTGCGCCATCATGCCGTTCACCTCACGGTCGACGAGCGCGGAGCGGCTGAAGCGCGGGTCGGAGGTCACCAGGCGCACGTCCTGGTAGCGCGTGACGAGCCACGCCTCGCGCTCCTGTCCGAAGGGCATCCGCACCCGGGCCACCGGCTCCTCGCGGAGCAGCTCGGCCAGGAGCGGGTCGAAGGTGAGCGCGGGCAGGTCCGCCAGGGACCACTCGCGGGCGGACGAAGTGCCGCCCACCGGTTCCGGGGCCGCCGGGTCGTCGCGTACGGTCGTGTCGTTCACGCGGGCATCTGTTCCCCGGGCGGGGGCCGCGGCACGCCACAGCCGCCGTCGCGCCGCCTGATCGGCGCAGGCGCCCCTGCGGGCCGGGCGTCCGGACGGATGCCCCGATCACGCAAACGGACCGCAAGCGTTGCGCTAATCTTGCGTTCCATGACGCGCAGACTTGCTCAGGTGGCGAAGAAGGTCGGGGTCAGCGAGGCCACGGTCAGCCGGGTGCTCAACAACAAGCCCGGTGTCTCGGAGGCGACGCGGCAGTCGGTGCTCACCGCACTCGACGTGCTCGGCTACGAACGCCCCACCCAACTGCGCGGCGAGCGGGCCCGCCTGGTGGGCCTCGTCCTGCCGGAACTCCAGAACCCGATCTTCCCCGCGTTCGCGGAGGTGATCGGGGGCGCGCTCGCCCAGCAGGGCCTGACCCCCGTCCTGTGCACCCAGACCAAGGGCGGGGTCTCGGAGGCGGACTATGTGGAGCTGCTGCTCCAGCAGCAGGTGTCCGGAGTCGTCTTCGCGGGAGGTCTGTTCGCGCAGGCCGACGCGGAGCACGGGCACTACCAGCGGCTGGCCGAGCGCAATGTGCCGGTGGTACTGGTGAACGCCGCCATCGAGCGGCTCGGGTTCCCGTGCGTGGCCTGTGACGACGCGGTCGCGATCGAGCAGGCCTGGCGGCATCTCGCCTCGCTCGGCCATGAGCGGATCGGGCTGGTGCTCGGTCCCGACGACCACATGCCGTCGCAGCGCAAGCTCGCGGCGGCGCGCGCCGCCGCGCAGGCGGCGGGCGGCCGGCTGGCCGACGACGCGGTGGAGCGGGCGATGTTCTCCCTGGAGGGAGGGCACGCCGCGGCGGCCCGGCTGATCGGCCGGGGCATCACCGGCGTCATCTGCGCCAGCGATCCGCTGGCCCTCGGGGCGGTGCGCGCCGCGCGCCGGGCCGGGCGCTCGGTGCCCCGGGACATCTCGGTGGTCGGCTACGACGACTCGGCGTTCATGAACTGCACCGAGCCGCCGCTGACGACCGTACGGCAGCCCATCGAGGCGATGGGCCGGGCCGCCGTCGAGCTCCTCGTCGCGCAGATCCAGGGCGGTGCGGTACCGCCCGGTGAACTGCTCTTCGAGCCCGAGCTGGTGGTGCGCGGTTCGACGGCGCCGCCGCGGGCGGCCGACTGACCTGCCGGCGCCCTACGCGGAGGCGGTCAGCTGGCCCGTGGAGCCGCGCACGACGAGCTCCGGTTCGAAGAGCAGCTCGCCGAGGTGCGTGCGCGAGCCCTGGAGCTGTGCCATGAGCAGTTCGACCGCCGCGCGCCCCATCGCCTCGATGGGCTGGCGCACCGTCGACAGGGGCGGTTCGGTGCAGGTCATGAACGCGGAGTCGTCGTAGCCGACGACCGACAGGTCCTCGGGGACGGAGAGCCCCCGCCGGCGGGCCGCCCTGATGGCGCCCAGGGCCAGCGGGTCGCTCGCGCAGATGATGCCGGTGGTTCCCTTGTCGAGCAGTCGTGAGGCGGCGGCCTGCCCTCCCTCCAGGGAGAACAGCGACCGCTCCACCAGCGCGTCGTCCAGGGTCATGCCCATCGCACGCGCGACGCCGCGGGCGGCCCGCAGCTTCCGGCGGGACGGCATGTGGTCCAGGGGGCCGAGCAGCAGACCGATCCGCTCGTGGCCGAGCGAGGCGAGGTGGCGCCACGCCTGCTCGACCGCGACCGCGTCGTCGCAGGACACACAGGGGAAGTCGAGGCCCGTGATCGACGCGTTGATGAAGACGACCGGGATCTTGCGCTCGGCCAGCCGTCGGTAGTGCCCGTGGTCGGCGTCGGCCTGCGCGAAGTGCCCGCCCGCGAACACCACGCCCGAGACCTGCTGCTGGAGCAGCAGCTCCATGTAGTCGGCCTCGGAGACGCCGTTCTTGGTCTGGGTGCACAGGACGGGGGTCAGGCCCTGCTGGGCGAGCGCGCCCCCGATCACCTCCGCGAACGCGGGGAAGATCGGGTTCTGGAGTTCCGGCAGGACCAGGCCCACCAGGCGGGCCCGCTCGCCGCGCAGTTGGGTGGGGCGTTCGTAGCCGAGCACGTCGAGTGCGGTGAGCACCGACTGCCGCGTCGCCTCCGAGACACCCGGCCTTTCATTGAGGACACGGCTCACCGTTGCCTCACTGACTCCCGCTTTCCTGGCAACTTGAGCAAGTCGTCGTGTCATATCTGCAAGATTAGCTCATTGGCTTGCAAAGAACTTACACTCTCTGGCATTTGATGTGCCTCCATCGGCCTCACCCTGCCCGGCGACGTCAGGTCCGCAGCCATGCCGCGGTGTCGCTCGGCAGCCGTCCCTGGCCGTCGAGCGGACCGCTCGACAGGATCAGCCGGTCGTACGACGGCAGTTCGGCGGGCCGGTCGCGCAGATTGACCACGCAGACCAGGCCGCCCGGCCGGGAGAAGGCGAGCACCCCGTCCTCCGCGGGCAGCCAGGACATCGGTCCGTCGCAGAACCCGGGGCCCGCACGCCGGATCTCCAGCGCGGTGCGGTACAGCGTCAGCATCGAGTCCGGTGCCCCGGCCTGCCGGTCCACCGCGTAGTCCGCCCAGTACGCGGGCTGCGGCAGCCAGGGCTCGGCCCCGGAGCCGAAACCGCAGTGCGGGGCGTCGGCCACCCAGGGCAGCGGCACCCGGCAGCCGTCGCGGCCGGGGTCGGTGCCGCCGGAGCGGAAGTGCATGGGGTCCTCGATGCGGTCCAGCGGGATGTCCGCCTCGGGCAGCCCCAGTTCCTCGCCCTGGTAGAGGTAGACCGAGCCGGGCAGGGCCAGCGTGAGCAGGGCCGCGGCGCGGGCCCGGCGGGTGCCGAGGGCGAGGTCGACGGGGGTGCCGAACCGCTTGGTCGCGAAGTCGAAGCCGGTGTCCTCGCGGCCGTAGCGGGTGACGGTGCGGGTCACGTCGTGGTTGCACAGGACCCAGGTGGCCGGCGCGTGGACGGGGGCGTGCTCGGCGAGGGTGTCGTCGATCGTGCGGCGCAGCCGGTCCGCGTCCCACGGGCAGCTGAGGAAGTTGAAGTTAAAGGCGGTGTGCAGCTCGTCGGGGCGCAGATAGCGCGCGAAGCGCTCGGCGTCGGGCAGCCACACCTCACCGACGAAGACGCCGCCGTACTCGTCGGCGATGGTCCGCCAGGACCGGTAGATGTCGTGCAGTTCGTCCTGGTCGACGTACGGGTGCGGGCCGACGCCCTCCTCGTAGTCGGGCAGGTCGGGGTGTTTGGCGAGCAGCGCCGCGGAGTCGATGCGCACGCCCGCGACACCGCGCTCGAACCAGAAGCGCAGCACGTCCTCGTGCTCCCGGCGCACGTCCGGGTGGGACCAGTTGAGGTCGGGCTGCTCCGGGGTGAACAGGTGGAGGTACCACTCGCCGTCGGGGACCCGGGTCCAGGTGCCGCCCGCGAACTCGGACGGCCAGTTGTTCGGCGGGAGTTCGCCCTGCTCACCGCGGCCGGGCCGGAAGTGGAAGCGCTCCCGCTCGGGGCTGCCGGGGCCCGCGGCCAGCGCCGCCCGGAACCAGGCGTGCTGATCGGAGACGTGGTTCGGGACGATGTCGACGATGACCCGGATCCCGAGGTCGGCGGCCTCGGAGATCAGCTTCTCCGCCTCTTCGAGGGTGCCGAAGGCGGGGTCGATGGTGCGGTAGTCGGCCACGTCGTAGCCGCCGTCCACCAGCGGGGACTGGTACCAGGGCGTGAACCACACGGCGTCCACGCCGAGTTCGGCGAGATACGACAGGTGGGCGCGGACGCCCGCCAGGTCCCCGGCTCCGTCGCCGTCTCCGTCCGCGAAGCTCCGGGGGTACACCTGGTAGATGACGGCGTCGCGCCACCAGTCGTCGGTGCGGGACGAGGGAACAGCTGCCACGGGAGGTCCTTTCGGGCAGGTGGGACTCCGCCGCCGGCCGGTGCGGGGGCATGGATGGATGAGGCCGGCGGCGGAGTGCTGAGGGGTGGTACTGGCTTCGGGCCCGGCGCGGTGCGCGCGGTCAGCCCTTGAGGCTTCCGGCGGTCAGGCCCGCCATGATGCTGCGCTGGAAGAAGAAGAACACGATGATCATCGGGATGCTGGCGATGACGAGGCCGGCCATGATCTGGTTCTGCGTCACCGCGCCCGCGGTCTGCGACAGGCCCACGCTGATGGTCATCTTCTCGCTGTCGGGCAGGACGAGGAGCGGCCAGACGAAGTCCTTGAAGATCGCGACGACGGTGAAGATGGAGACCACGCCGAGGATGGGCCGGGAGATCGGCAGGATGATCGAGACCAGGATCCGCCACGGGGGCACCCCGTCGATCTCGGCCGCCTCCAGGAGTTCGTTCGGGATCGAGTCGAAGAAGCGCTTCAGCAGGAAGATGTTGAACCCGTTGGCGGCCACCGGGAACCAGATCGCCCAGGGCGAGTTGAGCAGGTGCCAGCCGAAGATCGGCACGTCGGTCACGGTGATGTACGCCGGGATCATCACGACGATCGGCGGGATCATCAGGGTGGCGAACATGCCGGCCAGGATGATGTTCCCGAACATCGGCCGGAGCTTGGACAGGGCGTAGGCGGCACAGACGTCGACCGCCAGCGCGAAGAGCCAGGCGCCGACGGCGTAGTACAGGGTGTTCTTCAGCAGGGTCCCGATGTCGAACAGCTTCCAGGCGTCGGCGAAGACGCCGAAGTCGGGATGCTTGGGGAAGAGGGTGGGCGGCATCTGGGCGATCTCCTCGCCCGACTTCATCGCCCCCGTCACCATCCAGTACAGGGGAAAGACGAACACCAGGGTGAACACGAGCAGGACGAACACGAGGAGCGTCCAGTAGATCTTGCGGCCCCAGCGGGACTTGAGCTCCAGCGGCGAGACGATGGTCCTGGTGTGGCCCTCGGCCCAGGCGCCGCGACGCCTGCTCGTGGTCCGTCCGGTGCGGCGGACGGTGGTCTTCTCGCCCGGGGTCTGCTCCGCCGCGTCCGGGCGGGCGGTGGTGTTGACCATGGACCTACTTCTCCTCTCGGGTCAGCCGGAGCTGCACCGCGGCGACCGCCAGCAGGGCGACCATGAGCATCAGGCCGAGCGCGCTGCCAGCCCCGTAGTTGCCGCCGTAGACGAACGCGTACTGGTACATGAGGTAGGCGACGGTGACCGTCGCGTTCTCCGGGCCGCCGCCCGTGAGCATGTACGGCTCGATGAACACCTGCATCGTGGCGACGATCTGCAGCATCAACATCAGCAGCAGGATCAGCCGGGTCTGCGGGATGGTGACGTGCCAGATCCGCTTGAAGATGCCGGCGCCGTCGAGCTCGGCCGCTTCGTAGAGGTCGCCGGGGATGTTCTGCAGGGCCGCGAGATAGATCAGCACGCCGGAACCGAGGTTCATCCAGGTGGAGACGATCACCAGGGAGATCAGCGCCGTGCTGGTGGAGTCCAGCCAGGACAGGGTCGGCAGGCCGACGAAGTCGAGGATCTGGTTGAACAGACCGGGTCCGGGATCGTAGAACCAGCGGAACAGCAGTACCGCCACGATCGGCGGCAGCATCACCGGGAGATAGACGACGAAGCGCAGGTACGCGCGGGCGTGCCGCAGCTCGTTGAGCACGATGGCTACGGCGAACGGGATGATGTAACCGCACACCAGGGCCAGCAGGGTGAAGACCAGGGTGTTGCGCCACGCCTGGCCGAACGCCGGGTCGTGCACCACCGTACGGAAGTTGTCCAGGCCCACCCAGGTGGGCGGGTCGACCAGGTTGGTCGACTGGAAGCTGAGCAGGACCTCCTTGACGATCGGCCACCACGCGAACATGGCGAAACAGAAAAGCGCTGCGCACAGAAATCCGTAGGCGCTCAGGTTTCTGCGCGCGGCCCGGCCGCGTTTGGAGGGTGGCCGGCGCCGTGGCGCGGTCCGCCGCTGGGGCTCCACCGTGAGTGTTTCCATCGTGATCTCCCGTTCCCGGCTCCGACCCGGTGCGGTGCCGACTCGGGGTGCCGCCACGGTGGGCGGCACCCCGGGACCTTGTGCCGTCAGCTCTTGGCGAGGATCGAGTTCGCCTTGGACTCCGCGTCCTTGAGCAGCTGGTCGATGTCCGCGTTCTCCCGCGTGAGCACCGCCGACATGGCGACGTCGAGGACGGCGTACAGCTCCTGCGCCTTCTCCGGCTCCAGCTTCGGCTCGACCGAGGTCGAGGTCGCGACGTACGGCTCGTAGTACTCGACCGGGAGGCTCGCGTTGGCCTTGCGCTCCTCGGCGAGCTTCTTGCCGGTGGGCGAGTCACCCATGTAGTCGTTGTTCGGCACGCCCACGGCCTCGCCGTTGGCCTTGCCGCGGGCGAAGTCGAAGCGGCCCTTGCCCGGCGTGTTGAACTGGAAGTCGATCCACTCCAGGCCGGCCTTGGTCTGCGCCGCGTTCGCCTTGGGGTTGATCATGTACGCCTCGCCACCGGTCAGCGACGCCTTGCCGTCGGGGATCCCGGTGATGCCGTAGTCGTCGACCTTGCCCTGGAACTTCTGGACGACGTCGGTGACGACGTCCGGGGCGCCGAGCATCATGCCCGTCTTCCCGGCCGCCATCAGCTGCATCAGCGACTCCCAGCCGATGTTGACCTTGCTGCCGGTGCTGTTGTCCTTCCAGCGCATGTCGTGCAGCGTCTGCAGGACGGCCTTGCCCTCGGCGCTGTTGAAGGCCGCCTTGTGGTCCTGGACCATCTCGCCGCCGCGGCTGTAGATGGCCTGCGCGAAGTGCCAGCCGCCGGTGTTGCCGCCGCCGTACTCGCCGTAGCCGACGTAGTCCTTGCCGAGCCCGGCGATCTTCTTCGCGGCGGCGCGGACCTCGTCCCACGTCTTCGGCGGGGAGTCGGGGTCCAGGCCGGCCTTCTTGAAGACGGCTCTGTTGTAGACGAGTCCGACGCTGTAGCTGACGTTCGGGATCCCGTAGACCTTGCCGTCCTTGGTGACCATGTCGCGCACGTTCTGCTTGATGTCACCGAAGTTCTTCACGTACTTGGTGTCGCCCGTGATGTCCTTCGCCTGCCGCTTGGAGATCACGTCCGCGTAGTTGGTGACGGGGACCATGAACACTGTCTCCATCTGCCCGCCGGCCAGCTTCGCCGCGAACGTCTTCGGGTCGAAGCACGGCTGCTGGTCCGTGCTCTTCACCTTCACATTCGGGTGCGCCTTCTCGAACGCGGCGACGTCGTCGTTCCATGCCTGGCGCTGCTTCGGCGCGGTCTTCGCCGGCTGACAGGCCACGGTGATGTTGACCTTTCCACCGGCGCCGTCGTCCGACGAGTCACCGCCGCAGGCTGTGGCAGTGAGTGCCAGACCTGTGGTCAGAAGGATCGCGAGGTTACGGGGCTTCATTACGGCTCCTCCAGGGGTCAAGCCCAAGCACTGCCCTTGATTCGAGACGTGACGATAGGACGGCGCACAGATGACCGCAAGATTTGGATCCAGAATTGCAAGATTACGACTGCATCACGACGGCTCCTCGGTGATGCGCCGTCAGCGCCGGACCGCACCAGGCCCGGGAAGCGTGCGGCATACAGGCAGCGAGCGGAGCCGGACCCTCCGGTGAGCGCCGGGCGCGGAGGTTCCGTTCGCCGGAGCCCCCGAAGGCTCCAACACCCTTGCCTGGTCAGTGATTGCGCAAGGCTGTCAATTATTTGCAGTCTTTGCCCAACATCTTGTGCTGTCTTGGTTGCGATGCTTGAGTGAGCGCTGCCTGCGGCCGGGGCGCTCTGCGGCCCCCGGAAGGCATCTCTCTGCCATCGGCCCCACCTTCACCCCCACCTCCCCACCCCCACCAGGAAGGCCCCACCGCAGATGAACCCGCATGTCATGAACGCGCCATCAGTGACCGCGCGTCGCCTCTCCGTCCTCGCCCTCGCGGTCGCCCTGGTGAGCGCCGTGGTCGGAGCCGGCGATCCGGCGACGGCCCACGCGGCCCCGCAGCAGCGGGCCGCCGCCGCGGCCGCCGCGGGCGCCACGCTCCCCTTCGCCTCCTACGAGGCGGAGTCCGCCGTCACCGGCGGCACGAAGATCGGGCCCGACTACACCCAGGGCACCGTCGCCTCGGAGGCCTCCGGCCGTCAGGCGGTCCGCCTGAACGCGGGCCAGAGCGTCGAGTTCACGCTGACCGGCGCGGCCAACGCCGTGAACGTCGCCTACAACGTGCCCGACGGACAGTCCGGCTCGCTCGCGGTCTACGTGAACGGCACCAAGCTCTCCTCGTCCCTGGCCGTCACGTCGAAGTACAGCTACGTCGACACCTCCTGGATCGCGGGCGCCAAGACGCACCACTTCTTCGACAACGCGCGCCTGCTGCTCGGCCGGAACCTCCAGGCGGGCGACAAGGTGAAGCTGGAGGCCGCCTCGACCCAGGTCACCGTTGACGTGGCCGACTTCGAGCAGGTCCCGGATGCCGCGACCAAGCCCGCGGGCGCCGTCTCGGTGGTCGACAAGGGCGCCGACGCGACCGGTCAGCAGGACTCGACCCAGGCGTTCCGCGACGCGATCAGCGCGGCGAAGGGCAGTGGCGGCACCGTCTGGATCCCGGCCGGCACCTTCAAGGTGGGCTCCGCGCTCAGCGGCGTGGAGAACGTCACGCTCCTGGGCGCGGGCAGCTGGTACTCGGTCGTGCGCTCCTCGCACTTCATCGACCAGACGAGCTCCGCGGGCCGGGTCAATCTCAAGAACTTCGCGGTGATCGGCGAGGTCACCGAGCGCGTCGACAACAACCCGGACAACTTCGTGAACGGCTCGCTCGGCCCGAACTCCACCGTCTCCGGCATGTGGATCCAGCACCTGAAGTGCGGTTTCTGGCTGACCGGGAACAACGACAACCTGATCGTCGAGAACAGCCGCGTGCTCGACACCACGGCCGACGGCCTCAACCTCAACGGCAACGCGCACGGCGTCCAGGTCCGGAACAACTTCCTGCGCAACCAGGGCGACGACTCCCTCGCCATGTGGTCGCTGAACGGCGCGGACACCGGCTCCACGTTCTCCGGCAACACCATCTCGCAGCCCAACCTGGCCAACGGCATCGCGATCTACGGCGGCACCGACATCACCGTCAAGGACAACCTGGTCCAGGACACCAACGCGCTGGGCAGCGGCATCGCGATCTCCAACCAGAAGTTCCTCGACCCGTTCTCCCCGCTCGCGGGCACCATCACGGTCTCCGGGAACACGCTCGTGCGCACCGGGGCGATCAACCCCAACTGGGGCCATCCGATGGGCGCGCTGCGCGTCGACGCGTACGACAGCGCCATCGAGGCGACCGTGAACATCACCAACACCACGATCAAGGACAGCCCTTACAGCGCCTACGAGTTCGTCTCGGGCAGCGGCACCGGCAAGGCCGTCAAGAACGTGACCGTCGACGGCTCGACCGTGGACAAGGTCGGTACGGTCGTGGTGCAGGCGGAGACGCCCGGCGCGGTGAAGATCAGCAACCTGAAGGCCACCGGGGTCGGCGCGGCCGGTGTCTACAACTGCCCCTACCCGTCCGGATCGGGCACCTTCACGCTCACCGACGGCGGCGGCAACTCCGGCTGGTCGAGCACCTGGGCGAACTGCTCGGCGTGGCCGCAGCCCGGCGCCGGCAACCCGGACCCCGACCCGGCCCGCAACCTCGCCCAGGGCCGCCCGGCCACCGCGACCGGCTCGGTCGATGTGTACACGCCCGGCAAGGCGGTCGACGGCGACGCGAACTCGTACTGGGAGTCGGCCAACAACGCCTTCCCGCAGGCGCTCACCGTCGACCTCGGCTCGGCGCAGGCCGTGCGGCGGGTCGTCCTCAAGCTGCCGCCGGCCACGGCGTGGGGCGCGCGCACCGAGACCCTCACGGTGCAGGGCAGCACCGACGGGTCGTCGTTCACCACGCTGGCCGCGTCGAAGGGCTACCGCTTCGACCCGGCCACCGGCAACACCGTGACCGTCGCCCTGCCCGACACCTCGCCCGCCACCCGCCATCTGCGCGTTCAGGTGACCGGCAACACGGGCTGGCCCGCCGCGCAGCTCAGCGAGGTCGAGGCGTACCTGAAGTGAACCGCCCCCGTATCCCCGGCATCCCCCGGAACTCCCGCATCCCCCGTACCGAGAGGACCACGTCGTGAGACACAGGCAGAGAGACAGGCAGAGAGGCAGACGGCTGACCGCCGTCCTGCTCGGCGCCGCACTGGGCACGCTCGGGCTGCTGCCCGTCACGGCCCAGCCGGCATCGGCGGCCGGTGCGAACCTGGCCCTGAACAAGCCGGTCGAGGCGTCGTCGACCATCCAGAACTACGTCGCGAAGAACGCCGTCGACGGCAGCACGGGCAGCTACTGGGAGGCGAGCGGCAGCCCGTCGACGCTCACGGTGAAGCTCGGCGCCGACGCCGACCTGGACTCGCTCGTCCTGAAGCTGAACCCGGACCCCGCCTGGGCCACGCGCACGCAGAGCATCGAGGTGCTCGGGCGTGCGGCGTCGGCGGGCGCGTTCAGCTCGGTCAAGGCGAAGGCCGACTACACGTTCAACCCGTCCGGCAACCAGAACACCGTGACGATCCCGGTGTCCGGGCGCTACTCCGACGTGCAGCTGAAGTTCTCCTCCAACACCGCCGGTTACGGTGGCCAGGTGGCCGAGTTCGAGGTGCACGGCACTCCGGCGCCGAACCCGGATCTGACGGTGTCGGGCCTGTCCTGGGATCCCGCGTCGCCCAGCGAGGCCGACACGATCAAGGTGAACACCACGGTGCGCAACACCGGTACGGCGGCCGCCGCGGCGACCACCGTGGACGTGAGCGTCGGCGGAACGGTCGCGGGCAGCGTGGCGGTCCCCGCGCTCGCCGCCGGGGCGTCGGCCACGGTGCCGGTGACCATCGGCAAGCGCGCCGAGGGCAGCTACACCGTGTCGGCGCTGGTCGACCCGACCAACGCGATCAACGAGCAGGACGAGACGAACAACAGCCGCACCGCCGACACCAAGCTGACCGTCGGCCAGACCCCGGGTCCCGACCTGGAGGTCACCGGTATCACGTCGAACCCGGCCAGCCCCGCGGTCGGCGCGAACGTCACGTTCTCGGTGAAGGTGCACAACCGCGGCACCAGCGCGGTACCGGCCGGTTCCGTGACCCGGCTGACGGTGGGCACCGCCACGCTGAACGGCACGACGCCCGCCCTCGCCGCGGGCGCCAGCGCCGACGTCGCCCTCTCCGGCAGCTGGACCGCGGTCAGCGGCGGCGCCACCCTCACCGCCACCGCGGACGCCACCAACACCGTCGCGGAGACGAACGAGAACAACAACGTCCTCGCGCGCTCGATCGTGGTGGGCCGGGGCGCGGCCGTGCCCTACACCGAGTACGAGGCCGAGGACGGCACCTACACGGGCACGCTCCTCACGGCCGACGCCAAGCGCACCTTCGGCCACACGAACTACGCGTCCGAGTCCTCCGGCCGCAAGTCGGTGCGGCTCAACTCCACAGGCCAGTACGTGGAGTTCACCTCCACGAACGCGACGAACTCCATCGTGGTCCGCAACTCCATCCCGGACGCGGCGGGCGGCGGCGGCCAGGAGAAGACCCTCAGCCTGTACGCGAACGGCACGTTCGTGCAGAAGCTGAACCTGTCCTCCAAGCACAGCTGGCTGTACGGGCACACGGACGACCCCGAGGGCCTGACCAACACCCCCGGCGGTGACGCGCGCCGCCTCTTCGACGAGACGCACGCCCTGCTCGCGCAGACCTACCCCCAGGGCACGAAGTTCCGGCTGCAGCGCGACTCCGGTGACGACGCCGCGTACTACATCGTCGACCTCGTCGACCTGGAGCAGGTGGCGCCGCCGGCGAGCAAGCCCGCCGAGTGCACCTCGATCACGGCGTACGGGGCGGTGCCGAACGACGGCAACGACGACACGGCGGCCATCCAGAAGGCGGTGACCGCCGACCAGAACGGCGACATCGCCTGCGTGTGGATCCCTGCCGGGCAGTGGCGCCAGGAGCAGAAGATCCTCACGGACGACCCGCTGAACCGCGGCCAGTACAACCAGGTCGGCATCCGCGACGTCACCATCAAGGGCGCCGGCATGTGGCACTCGCAGCTCTACACGCTGACCGCGCCGCAGAACGCGGGCGGCATCAACCATCCGCACGAGGGCAACTTCGGCTTCGACATCGACGACAACACCAAGATCTCCGACATCGCGATCTTCGGCTCGGGCACCATCCGCGGCGGTGACGGCAACGCCGAGGGCGGAGTCGGTCTCAACGGCCGCTTCGGCAAGAACACCAAGATCTCCAACGTCTGGATCGAGCACGCCAACGTCGGTGTGTGGGTGGGCCGCGACTACAGCAACATCCCGGAGCTGTGGGGCCCGGCCGACGGCCTGGAGTTCAGCGGCATGCGCATCCGTGACACGTACGCGGACGGCATCAACTTCTCCAACGGCACCCGCAATTCCAGCGTCTACAACTCGTCGTTCCGCACCACCGGCGACGACGCGCTGGCCGTGTGGGCCAACAAGTACGTCAAGGACACCTCGGTCGACGTCGGGCACGACAACGTCTTCCGCAACAACACGGTGCAGCTGCCGTGGCGGGCCAACGGCATCGCCGTGTACGGCGGTTACGGCAACAAGATCGAGAACAACCTCGTCTACGACACCGCGAACTACCCCGGCATCATGCTCGCGACCGACCACGACCCGCTGCCCTTCTCCGGGCAGACGCTGATCGCGAACAACGGTCTGTACCGCACGGGCGGGGCGTTCTGGAACGAGGACCAGGAGTTCGGTGCGATCACCCTGTTCGCGCAGGGGCAGAACATCCCGGGCGTCACCATCCGGGACACCGACATACAGGACTCGACGTACGACGGGATCCAGTTCAAGACAGGTGGCGGCGCCATGCCGGACGTGAAGATCAGCAATGTGTCGATCTCCAAGTCCGTCAACGGCTCGGGCATCCTCGCCATGAGCGGGGCCCGGGGCAACGCCACGCTCTCCGGTGTGACGATCAAGGACTCGCGCGACGGTGACGTGCTCATCGAGCCGGGTTCCCAGTTCGTCATCAACGGCAGTGCCACGGCGGCTTCCTCGTCCGCGCCGGGCACCCGGCTGGGGAGGTAACGGGGGCCGCGGCCCCGAAGGACACGTGCCGCCCCGGCCCCTCCCACGGGGGTCGGGGCGGCACGTCGTCCTGCGTAGGACGGCTACGTGTTTCCGCTCCCCGCGTCGCACGACCCGGACCGGCCCGAACTACGCCATTACCGGTCAGTCGTTCGAGCAAGACACCCTGGAGAACGATTCAAGAGGACAAGAGCATATGCCAGAAGCACCACCGCATCGTGTATGGCCAAATCCCTTACGAGGCCAGGCGGCCTGTGCCAGAGTCTTCAGCGGTCCTTCCGTCCGCCTCGGCCGTCCCCGTGCCTGCATCGGAGTTCGTCATGCCGTCCCATGTCTTCGCGGACCGCCCCGCCGGCCAGCCGCCGGAGCGTGGCACCGTCGACGCACTGATCGACCAGACACGCCGGCTGCTGGGCGACGTGGACGCGGTGCGCCGCGACTCCGTCGACGCGGTCCCCGACGAGGCCGGCCCCGAGGCCCGCTGGCAGCGTGCCCTGTACGAGCTGGCGGTCCATCAACTCAGCGATCTGGACCGGCATTTGGCCCAGCTCCGGGACGGCCCGGCAGCGCGGAACGGTGTGCCGGCCCAGCGTCCGGCCGCCGACCTCCGCCCCGCCTCGGCCGCCACCCGCGTCGGCAGCGCGGACTGGAACCTGCTGACCGACGAGGCCATCTGGTCCGAGGAGCTGTACGAGATCCTCGGCCGCGACCCCGCCTCCCCCGCCCTGACCCTCGACGAGCTGTCCGCCGTGGTGCACGCCGACGACCAGCCCAAGCTGACCGCGATGGTCACGGACTGCCTGATCGACGGCAAACCCATCGACGGCGAGTTCCGCATCGTACGCCCGGACGACACCGTGCGCGCGGTGCACATGATGGGCGAGCCCGTGCTCGACGCGGACGGCTCGACCGCCTCCATGTGGGCGGTCGTGCGCGACGTCAGCGAACTGCGCCGCAGCCAGCGCGCGGTGAGCGAGACCCGTGACTCGCTCCAGCGCCAGCGGCACATCGCGCAGACCGAGCACCGGCTCGCGGTCGAGCTGCAGGAAGCCGTGCTGCCGCCGTGGCGTGGCTCCCTGCGGCTCCCGCACGGCGGCCCCGGCGGCCTCCATGTCGCGGCCCGCTACCTCCCCTCCTCCACCGGCACCCCGACCGGCGGCAACTGGTACGACGCGCTGGAGCTGCCCGACGGAAAGACCCTGCTGACCGTCGGCGACCTCACCGGACAGGGCGTGGCCGTCACCTCCGGCATGGCGATGCTGCTCGGCGCCGTGCGCGGCATGGCCGTGTGCGACACCCCGCCGGCCGATCTCCTCGGCCGCCTCGGCCACCTGCTCGACAACGCCGTACGGCCCGCCCTCGGCAGCGCCCTGTGCTGCCGGTACGACCCGGTCGAGCGCACCCTGGCGTGGGCGCAGGCGGGACACCCCGCCCCGCTGCTCTTCCGCGACGGGACGGGACGTGCGCTCACGCCGCCCCAGGGCGTGCTGCTCGGCGCCACCTCCGGTGCCCGGTACGAGCAGACCGAGGAGCGGCTGCGCGGCGGTGACGTGCTGCTGCTGCACACCGACGCACTGGTGCCACGACGCGGCGAGAAGGCGGCGGCCGGCCGACTGCTCGCCCTGGCTCCACGCCTGGCCCGGGCCCGCGACGCACAGGAGTGCGTGCGCGTGGTGACCGACGCGTTCGGCTCGGGTGAGCGCGAGGACGACGCCTGTGTGCTCATCGCCAGGATCGACTCCTGACGCCCTGCCGGACCCGCCGCGGGTGCGGCCGCCGGTGAACGATGTGTCGTACGCGGACCGGGCTCAGGCCTGCATCCTCTTCCCCGTGCTCCTCGGCAGCGCCAGCTTGATCTCCTGTCGCAGGTCCTCGATCTTCGGGAAACCGGCGTACTGGCCGGTGAGCCGGTACATCTCGCGCAGCCGGTCCCAGGTGCGGTGCGAGGAGTTCGCCCCCATCGAGGACAGGGCGAGCCGCGCGTACCGGTCCGCCTGTTCGGGGTCGTCGGCGATGAAGCAGGCCGACGCCATCGACAGATGGTCGAAGATCTTCGACCGGTCCCGGCCGCCCGCCCGCAGCGCGAGCGCTTCCCTGGCGTGCTGCTGGGCGATGACGGCGGCGCCCGGCTCGTGCTCGGCGAGGGTGCGATAGGCGAGGGCCTGCATGCCGTGCAGGTCCGCCTCGTCGAACATCTGCATCCAGGTCGGCGGCTCGACATCACCCTTGTCGGAGACGAAGAGGTCCTCCGCCTGGCCGAGGGTGCGCCGCATCGCCTGCCCCTTGCCCATCGAGGCCTGTGCCCAGGCCTCGATGGTGTAGAGCATCGCCTTGGTGCGGGGCAGTACCTGATCGCCCGATCCGGACTGGGCGAGCTTCATCAGGTCGAGCGCCTCGTCGGGGGCGCCGAGATGGATCTTCTGGCGGGCGGCCCTGGACAGGGCCTCGCCGGCACGGGGCCGGTCGCCGCCCTCGCGCGCGGCGTGCGCGGCGATGACGAAGTACTTCTGGGCCGTGGGCTCCAGGCCGACGTCGTGCGACATCCAGCCCGCGAGGACGGCGAGATTGGCGGCGACGCCCCACAGGCGCCGCTGGAGATGGTCGGGATGGCGGTACGAGAGCATTCCGCCGACTTCGTTGAGCTGGCCCACGACCGCCTTGCGCTGCAACCCGCCGCCGCGGGAGGCGTCCCAGGCCCGGAACACCTCGACGGAGCGCTCCAGTTCCTCGATCTCCTGCGACCCGATGGGGGCGGCCTCGTAGCGGTCGAACCCAGCGGGGTCGGCGTGCAGGGGATCGTGGTTCCTGGGAGCGTCGGCCGCGAGAGCCGGGTCGGTGTGCAGCCAGTCGTGCATGGCGCTGCTGAGTGCGGATCCTGCGGCGAGCGCGGCACCCGCGCCCACCAAGCCGCGTCGGTTGAGCATGAGGTCCATTCCCGTGAATTCGGTGAGGACCGCAGCTGTCCGCTCGGGCGCCCACGGCACTCCGTCGGGGCCCTGTTGTTCCAGGCCTCCGCCGCCCTGCCGTTTCCCCGTGCGCCCGTGCCGGACGAGACCGAGATCCTCGATGGTCACGACACGGCCGAGTCGCTCGGTGAACAGCGCCGCCAGCACCCGCGGCACCGGATCGCGCGGGATCTCTCCCATGTCGATCCAACGCCGCACCCGCGAGGTGTCCGTCGCCAGCTGGGGGTGGCCCATGGCCGCCGCCTGCCGGTTGACGAGTCGCGCGAGCTCGCCCTTGGACCAGCCGGCCAGGCCGAACAGGTCGTTCAGACGGGTGTTGGGTTGTCCGCTCACTTCAAGCCCCCAGGTTCTCGGCTGAAGTTGACAGTAGCCCTCTGTCAGTTGCTGAGCGACTATTCGCCACGGTTCGCCAGGGTGCGCCAGCTGTTGTGCTCCTGTCCCTCGGGTGTCAGGTAGGAATGCGCCACCCCGACCCGGTCGTCGCAGGGCATTCCCCAGGGTGTTACCGAACTCGGCCGGGCCGGGAGGCGCACGCAACTGATCGGCACACGAAGGGATCTGTATCTCCCATGTACGCAGCATCGTCCTCCGTGTCCGCCCCGCCCCGGCCGCTGCGCTCCGCCCGCCCGGTGGCCGGCGGCGGCCCGTACCTCGACCCCGCACGACCGGGGTCCACGGCGCTCGGTGGCGTCGGCAGGACCCGGCGAGTCCCGGGGCTCGGCACGCAACCGCTCAGCGGGAGACTCGACTTGTCCGGCCCTCAGGGCGCCCAGCTGCGCACGGCCATCGCCGCGGTGCACCGGATCTGCCCGGAGTTCCATCCGGTGCAGGTGCTGCGCCGCAGCCCGCGGTCCGTGCTCCTCGTCGGTACGACAGGGCGCAGCACCGCCGTCGCGAAGTGTTTACTGGATCACTCCCCCGTGTGGGCGGAGCGGGTCCGGCACGAGATAGCCGCCTATCGCTCGTTCGTCCGGCACCGGCCCCCCGTGCGGGTGCCACGCCTGATCGCGGCGGACCCGGACAACGGGACGCTGGTGATCGAGCGGATGCCCGGCCGGGTGGCCGCCCTGCAGCGGCATCCGGCCGAGGCACCGCCCCGGGCGGACATCAGGGCGGCGCTCGGCGCCGTCTGCCGGCTCAACCAGTGGCGGCCTCCGGCGGGCACCTTCGACGCGCCGCTGGACTACGCGGAGCGGATCAACCGGTTCCATGATCTGGGTCTGCTGACCGACCGTGACATGGGTGATCTGCAGAAGCTGCTGCACGGCATCGCGCACGCCTCGGGCCGCGGCTCGATGGGCCAGTTCTGTCACGGCGACGCCCTGCTGTCGAACATCCTGCTCTCCCCCGCGGGTCCGGTGCTCGTGGACTGGGAGCACGCCGGCTGGTACCTGCCGGGGTACGACCTGGCGACGCTGTGGGCGGTGCTCGGCGACGCGCCGGTGGCCCGCCGCCAGATCAGCCAGCTCGCGCAGTCCGGCGGCCCGGCCTCCCGCGACGCGTTCCTGGTCAATCTGATGCTCGTCCTGACCCGTGAGATCCGTACCTACGAGACGGTCGTGCAGCGTTCGATGCACGACCAGGCCCCGCCGGCACCGGCCCAGTCCGCTCACCCGCAGCCCGGTGCCGTGCCGACCGGCGAGGAGCAGCGGCTGTTGCTGCGCCGTCTGCACGACGACTGCAACATGGCCCGCAAGGCGGTGCGTGCGGCCGTCGGCACTCGCTGACCCGGACGAAGATCCGCGGTACGCCGGGGTGGAGGATGGCGTACCGCGGATCTTCTCTGTGTCCGGGAGTCGGCCACCGTTCGACTCCCGGCCGTCGGGCTTTCGTTGCCGCACATTGGTCCACACCACTGACGCGCCGCAGGCGGCCGCACCGCCGCGCCGGAAACCCCCGCACACGCGCGCTGACATGGGAAATCCCGCGAATCTCCGTTGCCCGTCCGATCATTGACGGATCGTCGGTGAGCCGATACCACTGACGACGATCGGCCCGCACGCACCGCGCACCATCCCGAGATTCGCCGGCCCCTGGAGGCACCGTTGCAACGAACCCCGCGTTCCCTCACTGGCAGAGGTCCCGGCAGCAGTACGCGCGCACGGGCCGTCGGCACCCTCGCGACGGGCGCCCTGCTCCTTCCCCTCCTCGGCGCGGCCCCGCCCCAGGACTCCGCGGCTCCGTCGGCCGCGCTCCAGGGCGCGTTCGCGTCCGCCGCGGCCGAGTACAAGGTGCCGCAGAGCGTGCTCCTCGGTGTGTCCTACCTGCAGTCGCGGTGGGACGCGCACGCCGGGGCGCCCAGCGTCAGCGGCGGCTACGGTCCGATGCACCTGACGGACGCGCGCACCGCGATCGCGAACACGGTGGCGCACGACCACGCCGAGGGCGACGCGCGCGGCGACGACTCGCGCGCCGCGCTGAAGGCCACTCCGGCATCGCGGAAGGTGCCCACCGCGTCGCAGCTCCCGGCCCGGCTCAAGACGCTGGTGCGCGCCGCGGACCTGACCGGCATCCCGGCCGCCGACCTGCGCACCGACCCGGCGGCGAACGTGCGGGGCGGCGCGGCCCTGCTCGCCGCCGCCCAGAAGCACCTCGGCAAGCCGCTCAGTTCGGACCCGGCGGACTGGTACGGCGCGATCGCGGCGTTCTCCGGCGCGGACGACGCGTCGACCGCGGCGACGTACGCCAACGATGTCTTCGCGGTGATCCGCGACGGCGAGCAGCGCACCACGGACGCCGGGCAGCGGGTGACGCTGGCGGCGGACCGGTCGGCGCAGCCGCAGGCCGCGCAGCTGCGGGCGATGGGCCTGAAGAAGACGGACACGTCCGGCACCGAGTGCCCGAGGACGGTGTCGTGCGAGTGGATCCCGGCGCCGTACGAGGAGTTCGGCGACGGCGACTACGGCAACCACGACCTCGCGGACCGGCCGAACGACCAGAGCATCGACTACATCGTCATCCACGACACCGAGGCGACGTGGGAGGAGACGCTCAAGCTGGTCCAGGACCCGACGTATCTGGCGTGGCACTACTCGCTGCGTTCGACGGACGGCCACATCGTCCAGTCGATCAAGGCGAAGGACGTCGGCTGGCACGCGGGCAACTGGTACGTGAACGCGAAGTCGATCGGTCTGGAGCACGAGGGCTTCCTCGCGCAGCCGGACTCCTGGTACACGGAGGAGATGTACCGCTCGTCGGCGCGCCTGGTGTCGTACCTGGCGAAGAAGTACGACATCCCGCTGGACCGGCAGCACATCCTCGGCCACGACACGGTGCCGGGGCCGACGACGTCCACCATCCCGTCGATGCACACGGACCCGGGTCCGTACTGGGACTGGGCGCACTACTTCCAGCTGATGGGCAAGCCGTTCCACCCGACGGCGGGCGCGCGCGGCGGTGTGGTGACGATCGACCCGCGGTTCGCGCGGAACAAGCCGGTGTTCACGGGCTGCGAGAAGGCGGGCCAGCCGTGCGCGCCGCACGGTTCGAGCGCGGTGCGGCTGTACACGGCGCCGAGTGAGGACGCCCCGCTGGTCAAGGACATCGGGCTGCGTCCGGGCGGCCAGGACTCCACGATCGATGTGAACGACGTGGCGTCGCGGGTCTCGACGGGCCAGCAGTACGCGGTCGCGGGGCGCGAGGGCGACTGGACGGCGATCTGGTACCTGGGGCAGAAGGCCTGGTTCAAGAACCCGAAGAAGCAGCCGACGGCCGTGAACGCCAAGGGACTTGTCGTCGAGCCGAAGGACGGCGCGCAGTCGGTCCCGGTGTACGGGCGGGCCTACCCGGAGAAGGAGGCCTATCCGGCGGGCATGACCCCGCAGGCGGTCTCGCCGCTGTCGTACACGCTCCTCGCGGGCCAGCGCTATGTGGTCGGCGGGCGGACCACGGGCGAGTACTTCTACTCCCCCACCTTCGACACCACCTCCCACAAGGTGGTCAAGGGCAAGGACGTGTACTACGAGATCCAGTTCGGCCACCGTGTCGCGTATGTGCGGGCGGCGGACGTGCGGGTGGTGCCGTCCACGGTGAAGTGACGGCCGTGCGCGAGTGACAGGTGGGGCCCGGGTCCGCGTGAGCGGTCCCGGGCCCTCGTCGTTCGCCGGTCGGGAGTGCTCAGCCCTGCTGGAACAGCTCGGCGGGCAGCGGCTTCAGGAGCGCGTACAGGTCGTCGGTGATGGGGCGGTCCCAGGACGCGATGGTCACCAGGACGCCGTCGCTGCGGTCGAACTGAACGCAGGAGATCCGGGTCTCGGACAGCTTGAGGCGGCGCACGATGAGGAGGTTGTCGCCCTGCATCACGGGGACGTCCTCGACGTCGGTGACCGTGACCTCCTCGTCGTTCTCCAGCGCGATGAGCAGCTGGGCGACCTCGAAGGGGATCTCGCCCTCGGCGACCTCGCGGGCCGGGGAGCCCTCCGGCAGGTTGCCGATCACCATCGCGGGACCGCGGCCGCCGAACAGGTCGTAGCGCAGGAACACGCCCTGGCAGGTTCCGTCGGGGGCGGGCAGCAGGCCCGCGCCGAGGTTGCCCGGCCAGTCGCCCGGGTCCATGGCCAGGACGTCGAAGTCGGGGCCCGCGGGGGTCGCTGCTCGGCGGCGGAGGAAGGACATGCGGCCCATGGTACGTCGCCCCGGCGCCTTCTCCCCCTGCGGGGCTCCGGCGCCGGGGGCCGATGCGGGGCTAGGGCCTGTCTCTCAGATCCCTCCTGCCTCGCGACGCCTGGCACGCACTCTCGCCGCACCGGGTACAAGGCCGAGTACGTCCAGTACGAGGCCTCGCACCCGGCACGCCGAGAGCACGCACCAGACGCCGCGAGGCCCGCCCTCCGGGCGGACGGAGGGATCTGAGAGACAGGCCCTAGGTGTGCAGCGCCGCGGCCAGTCCCGCCTGGTCCGTGCCGACCTTGCGGTACACCGCGGACAGCAGGCGCACCACGTCCGGCTCCGTCAGGTGCAGCTCGGCGGCCGCCTCCGCCGGGTGCAGGCCGCGTACGGCGCAGGCCGCGGCGGCCCGCTCGCGCGTGGTCAGGGCGTCGGTGGCCGCTCCGCGCAGTGGCCGGGGCCGCAGGCCGGCGGCGGCCAGTTCGTCCCTCGCGCGCTCGACCAGGCCGTCGGCGCCGCAGTCGGCCGCGGTCTCCAGGCCCCGGTACAGATGGTCGGCGGCGTCCTCGGCCCGTCCGCCGCGGCGGGCCTCGGCGCCGAGGGCCACCAGCGAGCAGGCCAGTTCGTAACCGGCCGGTGAGCGTTCCAGGTGGGCGACGGACTCCTCCAGGAGTTTCGCGCGCTCGGAGCGCGGCGAGACGTCGGCGGCGGCGCGCAGTGCCTGTCCGATCGCGGACGGTGCGCCGAAGTGGCGGGCCCGCTCGACGGCGTCGTGGGCGAGGGCGAGCGCCCGGTCGGGGGCGTCGTGCGCCTCGGCGCGGGCGAGGTGGAGCTGCCAGGGGCACCAGCCGGGGTTGCGCATGCCGCGCGGATCGAGGCGGCGCCCGGCCGCGCCCAGCTCCGCCGCCGCCTCCTTGGTACGGCCGAGCGCGAGCAGCAGCTCGCCGTACACGGTCTGCGCGTCGGGGAAGACGACGGCGGCGGGGAACGGCGGCCCGAAGCCGTGGGTGCGCGCGGCCTCCTCGGCCTCCGCGACGCGGCCGCGGGCGAGCAGGACCTCGATCAGGGTGCCGCTGGCGTACCAGTGGGCGGGGGTGCCGGGTCCGACGCGCCGGGCCAGGCGCAGCCCGGCGCGGACGAAGTCCTCGGCCTCGGCGAGCCGGCCGCGCCGGTGGCGGACGTACGCGAGCAGCGTGTAGGCGAAGGAGAGGTGGGCGCCGTGCCAGCCCGCGCGCTCGAAGTCGGCGATGCCGTCGACGAACAGCTCCTCGGTGCGGCCGGGCCGGTCGGCGTACATGAACGCCATGGCGACCAGGACGGGCACCTCGAAGCCGCGGTCCTCGTCGGCGGCCCAGCACAGGCCGCCTTCGAGGGCGCGCTCGGCGTGCCGCAGGACGACGTCGACGGGTTCGCCGCGCAGGGTGGCGTCCCAGGTGCGCAGGCCGATGATGTAGCGCTCGGTGAGGTCGCGTCCGGGGAGCCGGTCGGCGAGTCTGGCCAGGCGCCGGGAGCGGGCCGGTGAGTCGGGTTCGTCGGCGCGGAAGGCGTCCCACATGAACTGTTCGGCCTGCATGCGCAGGCGGACGCGGGCGTCGTCGGTGGTGCGGATCTCGCGGGCGAGGATCTCCGACGCCTCGGCGAGCCGGTCGCTGTGGGCGAGGACCTGGGAGAGGCGGTAGACGATGCCGTGGCGCAGCGCCGGGTCGGTGACCGTCTCCTCCAGGGCGGCGCGCAGGTGGTTGACGGTGGTGGCCGGTTCGGTGAGCAGGGAGGCGCTGCCGAGTTCGTAGAGGACGGCGGCGCGGTCCTCGAAGGGCGGGGGTTCGCGCAGGGCGCGCGCGAGGTAGCGGCGGGCGGCGTCGGGGGCTCCGGCGCGGATGGTCTCGCGGGCGGCGGCGCGCAGCTCCTTGACCACCCAGCCGTCGCCGTCGGGGTGGGTCTCCAGGAGGTGGCGGGCGGCCGCGGCCGGGCCGAGCCCGGCGTTGAGGACGGTCCAGGCGGCCTGTCCGTGCAGGGCGACGCGGACGCCGCCGGGGATGGCGCGGTAGACGGCGGTGGCGATGAGCGGGTGGACGAATTCGAGGGTGCCCGCGGCGGTCACCTCGCCGGTGAGGATGCGGGCGGTGCGCAGCCGGTCGGCGGCGTCGGCCGCCTCCTCGGCGCCCAGACCGGCGACGCCCGCGGCCAGCTCGGGGGAGATCTCGGTACCGAGGACCGCGCAGGCCCAGGCGAAGCGGACGGTGGCGGGGCCGAGGCGTTCCAGGCGGGCGATGAGGCCGCTGCCCTTGACGGCGGCGGCGAGGTCGCGCAGCAGGTGGGCGCCGCTCTCGGTCGGGGCGAGGCCGCGGTCGTGCACCTTGGCGGTCAGCTCGACGGCCTCGAAGGGGTTGCCCGCGGTGACGGCCCAGCACTCGCGGCAGAACGCGTCGTCGGCGTGCGCGCCGAGGGCTTCGCGCACCAGGCGGGCGACGGCGGGCGCGCTGAGCGGTTCGAGGCCGAGGGGTCGCTGCCCGCTGCGGCCCGGCAGGCCGCGCAGCGCCTCGCCGTGCTCGGGCAGTTCCTCGGGGCGGTAGGCGACGACCATCAACAGGGGCAGTTCCTCCGCGCGCGGGGCGAAGGCGGCGAGCCAGCCGAGGGATTCCGGGTCGGCCCAGTGGGCGTCGTCCAGGACGAGGACCATGGGCGCGCTGCGCACGGCGAGGTGGGTGAGCACCCAGTCCAGGCCGTCGCGCAGGCCCTGCGGGTCGGGCGGCGCGCCGTCGGAGGCCGCGCACAGGCCGAGCGCGGGGCCCACGATGGCGTACCAGCTGCCCAGTCTGGCGCGCAGTTCGGGCTCGGGCAGTGCGGCGAGCCGGGGCTGGATCAGCTGGCGTGCGACGTGGAAGGCGACGCCCTGTTCCTGGTCGCCGCCACGGGCGTACAGGACGGTGCAGCCGCGGGCCGCGGCGCGCTTGCGCACCTCGGCGAGCAGGGTCGTCTTGCCGAGTCCGGCGGGTGCGGCGACGGCGAGCAGTGCGCCGTGCGGCCGCTCGGGCGGGTCGCTGCCGTGCGGTATTCCGGTCAGCTCGCCGAGCGCCTCGTCGACCGCGGCGAGTTCGCTCTCGCGCTCGAACAAGGTCCCTCGTCCTGTCCCACCCCGGCCAGCACGCAGCGCCATGACGCACCCCCTCCCGCGGTGGTGGTCCGGCGCGGGGAGCCGGTACGCGCCGCGGGTTCCAGGGACCTCAGCGTACGCCGACGCGGCCCGGCGGGGGCCGTTCTCAGGGGACTCGCCGGGGACATCCCGACGATCGCTGTCGGGGCCGGCGGTTAGGATGCCCGATCATCGTCGCGGCAGTGGAGGGCCCATGGACGATCCGCGCCAACTGCCGGGCGGACCAGCGGTGTTCGCGGGTGCGCCGCCCGGGGCCGTGCCGCGCGTCGACGGCACTCTCGACTATTGGCGCGCGGGTCTGGACGACGTGCCCGAGGAGGTGTGGACGCGTCCCGGACCCGAGGTGCTGCTGCTGTGCGACAACCGGCTGACATCGGTTCCGGCCCGGATCGGCACGCTGACCACGCTGCACACCCTGGACCTCGGTCACAACCGACTCGGCTCGGTCCCTCCGGAGATCGGCGCCCTCACGGGCCTGACCCGGTACCTGTATCTGCACGACAATCTGCTGACGGACCTGCCCGACAGTCTCGGCGCGCTGACCCGGCTCGCGTACCTCAACGTCGGGGAGAACCGGCTGACCGCGCTGCCGGAGACGCTCGGCGCGATGACCGGGCTGGTGGAACTGCGGGCGCAGGACAACCGGCTGACCCGGCTGCCCGCCGGTCTGGGCCGGCTCACCGCGCTGCGCGAGCTGTGGCTGCGCGGCAACGGCCTGACCGATCTGCCCGACTCCGTACGGGATCTGCGCGACTTGCGCGAACTGGAGTTGCGGGACAACGCGCTGGAGACGGTCCCGGAGTCGCTGCGGGGTCTGCCCCGGATGCGCCGTCTCGATCTGCGCGGCAACCGGCTGTCGGAGCTGCCGCGCTGGGTGGCCGGGCTGCCGTCGCTGGAGAAGCTCGACCTCCGCTGGAACGACGTACGCGTACCGCCCGGCCTGCTCGACGAGCTGACCGGGCGGGGCTGCGTGACCCTTCTGTAGAGCCTTACTCCTGGGGGGCGGGCGGGACCACGGCGACCGGGCTCTTCGCGTGCAGCAGCACGGCGTGCGTCACCGAGCCGAGCATCGGCGCGGGCCGGGTGAAGCGGCGGCGGTGCCGGCCGACGACGACGAGGGCGGCGCCCTCGGAATGGTCGACGAGCTGTCCGGCCGCGTCGCCCGGAACGACCAGAATCTCAACCTCGACCTTAGGGTGAGAGTCGAGCAGTGGTGCGACGGCCCGACGGGTCAGCTCCAGCGTCTCCTTCTCGATCGTCTCCTGCTCCTGAGCGATCAGGGCGAAGTCGCCGTACGCGGTCCAGGCGACCACCGGCCAGGGGTACGCGGTGACGACGCGCACCGGCGCTCCCGCCCGCGCGGCGTGGTCGAGCGCGAAGGCGAGCGTGGTCTCGTCGGGGTCGTCCGGTTGCAGGCCCACCACGACCCGCTCCGCCGCATCCTCCTGGGCGCGCACCACCACGACGGGGCAGGCGGCGTCGCGGGCGACGGCCACTCCGTTCGACCCGAGCAGCAGGCTGGCGAAGCCGCCCCGGCCGCGCGAGCCGAGCACCATGAGCTGGGCCTCGCCGCCCAGCTCCGGCAGCACCCCGGCCGGTACGCCCTCCAGGCAGACGAACTCCACCGGCGGCAGCCCCGAACGCCCTTCGAGGTCCTTGCGCACCTCCGCGATGACGGGGTCGTCGGCCGGTTCCTCCGGCCCGGCCGTCAGGACGGCGGGCTGCAGCATGGGCGCGTACTGGCGGACGTGCACGACGCGCAGGGTGGTGCCGCGCCGGGTCGTATCGGCGAGCGCCCACTCCAGGGCCGCGCGGCTGTCGTCGGACCCGTCGACCGCGACGAGGACGGGCAGGTTCTGCGACTCGGGCGTGCTCATGGGTCATTGCCTCCGACACCGGGCACGCTGGCCGTGCCCTCGTTGACCGGCTGTTCCTGTGTTCTCGTGCCCAGCTTCGCGCGCACAAGAGCCACAGGACAGGGCCGAAAGTCACGTGTTGGAGGCGCCGCTTCCCCTCCGGGAAGGGGCTATGTCAGATCGAACTCGCCCTCGCGGGCCCCGAGCACGAACGCGCCCCACTCGGCGGGTGTGAAGATCAGCGACGGGCTGTGCGGGCTGCCGCCGTTGCGCATCGCGATGAAGCCCTCGATGAAGGCGATCTGGACATCGCCCAGCCCCCTGCTGCTGGAGCGCCAGTCCGCTTTGCTCAGATCCAGGTCCGGCTTCTCCCATCCCGCGAGCGGGTGCTGGTCGATGGTGCTCTCGGCCACGTCCGTGCTCCTCCCGGTTCGTCGTCCGTGCGTCAGCCTAGCGATCGGCCGGTGCCGCGCACAGGCCACGAAAGGGGCCGAAGGTCAGTGGGTGGGCGGCTCGGCGCCGACCAGCCACATGGAGAAGAACTGCGAGCCGCCGCCGTAGGCGTGGCCGAGCACCTTCCGCGCCCCTTCCACCTGGTGTTCTCCCGCCTGCCCCCGGACCTGGAGGGCGGCTTCGGCGAACCGGATCATCCCGGAGGCACCGATCGGATTCGTGGACAGGACTCCGCCCGACATGTTGACGGGGAGGTCCCCGTCGAGTTCCGTGACGCCGGATTCGGTGAGCTTCCAGCCCTCGCCCTCGGCGGCGAATCCCAGGTTCTCCAGCCACATCGGCTCGTACCAGGAGAACGGCACGTACATCTCGACGGCGTCGATCTCGCGGCGCGGGTCGGCGATCCCGGCCTGCCGGTACACGTCGGCGGCGCAGTCCTTTCCGGCCTGCGGGGACACGAAGTCCTTGCCCGCGAAGAGCGTCGGCTCGCTGCGCATGGCTCCGCCGAGCATCCACGCGGGGGGCCTGGGCGAGCGGGCCGCGCCCGCCCGGTCGGTGAGGACCATCGCGCAGGCGCCGTCGGACGACGGGCAGGTCTCGGAGTAGCGGACGGGGTCCCAGAGCATGGGTGAGGCCTGGACCTTCTCCAGGGTGATGTCGTGCTCGTGGAGATGGGCGTACGGGTTCTTCAGGGCGTTGCGGCGGTCCTTGTACGCGACGAGCGAGCCGACGTGGTCGGGTGCTCCGGTGCGCCGCATGTAGGCGCGCACGTGCGGCGCGAAGAAGCCGCCGGCTCCGGCGAGCAGCGGCTGCTGGAACGGGACGGGCAGCGAAAGACCCCACATCGCGTTGGATTCCGACTGCTTTTCGAAGGCGAGGGTGAGGACGGTGCCGTGGACGCGGCCCGCGACGAGGTTGGAGGCGACGAGGGCCGTGGAGCCGCCGACCGAGCCGGCGGTGTGCACGCGCAGCATGGGTTTGCCGACGGCGCCGAGCGCGTCGGCGAGGTACAGCTCCGGCATCATGACGCCCTCGAAGAAGTCGGGCGCCTTGCCGATGACGACGGCGTCGATGTCGGCCCAGGTCAACTCGGCGTCGGCGAGGGCGGCTCGGGCGGCCTCGCGGACGAGTCCGGCGATGGACACGTCGCGGCGGGCGGCGACGTGCTTGGTCTGGCCGATGCCGACGACCGCCACCGGTTCCTTGTTGGTCATCGGTTCTCCCCTTCGGACGCTTCTTCGGACGCTTCGAGGACGGCGACGAGGTTCTGCTGGAGGCAGGGCCCGGAGGTGGCGTGGCCGAGCGCGCGGCGGGACTCGCCGCGGTGGATGCGGGCGGCGGCCTCGCCGATGCGGATGAGGCCCGCGGCCATCATCGGGTTGGCGGCTAGGGCCCCGCCGGACGGGTTGACCGTGACGTCCTCGCCGAGCCGCAGGGCCTTCCTGAGGACGACCTCCTGCGAGGTGAAGGGGGCGTGCAGTTCGGCGGTGTCGACGGGCCGTTCGAAGACGCCCGCGCGCTCGGCGGCGAGCCGGGTCGAGGGCGAGTCGGTCAGGTCGCGCACGCCGAGGCTGTGGGCCTCGATGCGGTGGTCGATGCCCCGGATCCAGGCGGGCCGCTCGCACAGCTCGCGGGCCCGGTCCCCGGCGGCGAGGATCACGGCGGCGGCTCCGTCGCCGATCGGCGGGCAGTCTCCGGTGCGCAGCGGGTTGACGACGTAATCGCCGTGCGGGACGTCGGCGCCGCGCAGTTGGGCGTGCGGGTTGTCCGCGGCAGCCGCGCGGCTGCGGGCGGCGACCCCGGCGAGGGCGCTCTCGTCGGTCTCCCCCGCATCGATGAGGGACTGGGCCTGGAGCGCGGCGAGGGCGACGGCGTCGGGCCAGAGAGGGGCGACGTAGTACGGGTCGAGCTGGCGGGTGAGCACGTCGCGGACGCTGCCGGGGGACGACTTGCCGTACGAGTAGACGAGCGCGGTGTCGGCCTCGCCGGTCAGGAGTTTCGTCCACGCCTCGTACAGCGCCCACGCGCCGTCCATCTCCACGTGCGACTCGGAGATCGGCGGCCAGGCGCCGACGCCGTCGAGCGCCATGGTGAAGGAGAAGGCGCGGCCGGCGAGGTAGTCGGAGGAGCCGGAGCAGGTGAAGCCGATGTCGGCGGTCTTCAGGCCGGTGGCGGCGAGCACCTCGTGCAGGACGGGCATCAGCATCTCCACCTCCGACATCTCGTCGGTGGTGCGCAGATGGTCGCTCTGGGCGAAGGCGACGACGGCGATGTCCCGGATCGGCGGCCGCATCTAGATCAGCTCCTTGTACGTGTCGTAGTCGGCGTCGGGTTCGCCGGTCGGCCGGTAGTGGTCCGGGTAGCGGCCGCCCTCGGTCCAGACGGGTTCGACGCGCAGGCCCATGCGGACCTGGTCGTAGGGGATGCCCGCGATGCGGCCGTGCAGGGCGAGGTCGGCGCCGTCGAGCGCGATGTGCGCGTAGACGTAGGGCAGTTCGATGTCGAGGTTCTTGGCCTTGACGTTGACGATGCAGTACGTGGTGACGGTGCCGGCCGGGCCGACCTCGACCTGGTCGGTGGTGGCGACGCCGCAGGTGGGACAGGCGCCGCGGGGCGGGACGTACACCTTGTGGCAGGAGGGGCAGCGTTCGCCGACGGTGCGGTTGTCGGCGAGGGCGTTGATGTAGCGGCTCTGGGCGCCGCCCGGGCTGTAGGTGTAGTCGAGCCGGGCCTCGGCGACGATGCCGGTGACCGGGTCCTCGTCGAACGTGCCGGTGTGCGGGGCGGGCGAGGTCTGTCCGGGACCGCCGTCGTACGGTTCGAAGCAGGCGATGTCGGTGATGGCGCCCGTGCGTTCGCCCGCCCAGCGGACGCGGACCCGCATGCCGGTGTGCACGGCGTCCGGGCCCGGGGCGGCGAGGGCGTGCAGCAGGGCCGTGTCGGCGCCGTCGAGCTTGACCAGGATCCAGGCGAACGGGGTGTCGAGGGGCTGGCCGCGGCGGGGTTCGGGGTTCCAGGCCCAGGTGGTGACGGTGCCGGTGTCCGCGACTTCCACCAGGTCGCGGAGTTCGTCGGCGGTGACGGGGTCGTACTCGACGGGCGGGACGAGGGTCTTGCCGTCGGTGGTGCGGACGCCGAGTACGGTGCGGTGGCGCAGGCCGGTGAGGAAGGCGCTCTGGACGGGGCCCAGGGAGCGGGTGAAGGGGAACTCCACGACCAAGGGTGCGCGGAGTACCTCCGGTTGGGGCGCGGTTGTCATCGGGGCTCCTCTTCGGTGCGGGTCGTCTTTTTCGGGTGGGGGCTGTTTCGTCGCCGGGTGCCTCTTGCGTCGTGGCTGGTCGCGCAGTTCACCGCGCCCCTGAGGCATGCGCTGCGCGCAGCCTCCTCTGAGCGAGTGGAGCTCGTTTCAGGGGCGCGGGGAACTGTGCGACCAGCCACAGACCACCCGCACCCGGCGACGAAGCACTACTCCCGGCGGAACTGCGGGGCGCGCTTCTCCGCGAAGGCCCGGGCACCCTCCTTCGCGTCGGCGGTGTCGAAGATCGGCCAGCCGCGCTTCAACTCGGCGGCGAGACCGTCCGATTCGGTCATCTCGACGGTCTCGTACACGGACGCCTTGACGGCCTCGACAGCCAGCGGCCCGCACGCGTTGATCTGCTCGGCGATCCCGAGCGCGGCATCGAGCGCCGTGCCGTCGGGCACGACCCGCCCGACGAGCCCGATCGCGGCGGCCTCGGGGGCCGGGTAGGCGCGCCCGGTGAGCAGCATCTCCAGGGCATGGGTGCGAGCCACCTGACGCGGCAGCCGCACGGTCGAGCCCCCGATGGGGAACAGGCCGCGCTTGACCTCGAAGAGCCCGAACGTCGCGGACTCGCCCGCGACCCTGATGTCCGTGCCCTGGAGGATCTCGGTGCCGCCCGCCACGCAGTACCCCTCGACGGCCGCGATCACCGGTTTGCGCGGCCGGTGATGGCGCAGCATCGCCTTCCAGTGCAGATCGGGATCGGCCTTGAGTCGGTCGCGGTACTGCTCACCCGCCATGCCCTTGCCCGCGAGGGCCTTGAGGTCCATGCCGGCGCAGAACGAGCCGCCCGCGCCGGTGAGCACGACCGAGCGGACGGTGTCGTCGGCGTCGGCCTCCAGCCAGCCGTCGTAGAGGCCGACGAGCATCGGCAGGGAGAGCGCGTTCTTGGCCTCGGGCCGGTTGAGCGTGAGGACGAGCGTCGCGCCTTCGCGCCGCACGTCGAGATGTTCGGTCCCACCCATGGGTGTCCTCCAGTCGGCCGGAGCTCGGACCTGGAACAGGTTGCAGGAGGGGACCGGCCAGTTCAAGAGTTTTCTGACAGTCAGTCAGATTTCTTGTGCGGGGCCCCTTCCCCCTTACATCCCCGTCTGCTCTGATGACGGCCACACGAGATGCGGCCTGGGTCAGGAGGAGCGGTGGAGTACAACCTTGCCGACCTGTTCGAGTCGGTCGTCGACGTGGTCCCGGACCGCGAGGCGCTCGTCTATGTCGACCATCCCGGTACGGGTGCGGAACGCAGGCTGACCTACGCGGAGCTGGACGCGGCGGCCAACCGCGTCGCCCACCACCTGATCGACAGCGGGATCCGGCCGGGCGAACATCTGGGCCTGCACCTCTACAACGGCATCGAGTACCTCCAGACGGTCCTCGGCTGCCTCAAGGCGCGGGTCGTCCCCGTCAACGTCAACTACCGCTATGTCGAAGAAGAGTTGGTGTATCTCTACCGCGACGCCGATCTGGCGGCGCTGGTCTTCGACGCGGAGTTCACCGAGCGGGTGGCGGCCGCGCTGCCCCGCACGGAGAAGCTGCGGCATCTGGTGCGGGTGGGAACCCCGCCCGCGGGCGCGCCGCCGCTCAAGGCCGTCGGCTTCGCGGAGGCGGAGGCCGCGGCGTCGCCGGAGCGCGGGTTCGCGGCGCGCTCGGCGGACGACCAGTTCATCATCTACACCGGTGGCACGACGGGCATGCCCAAGGGTGTGATGTGGCGTCAGGAGGACCTGTTCTTCGCCGGTCTGGGCGGCGGGGCGCCGACCGGTGAGGCGGTGACGCGTCCCGAGGAGCTGGCCGAGCGGGTGGCGGCGGGCGGTGACGGCATCACCTTCTTCCCCACTCCCCCGCTGATGCACGGCACCTCGACGCTGACGGCCTTCATCGGCTTCAACTTCGGCCAGCGCATCGTCATCCACCGCAAGTTCGTGCCCGAGGAGGTGCTGCGCACCATCGCGAAGGAGAGAGTGACGAGCGTGTCGCTGGTGGGCGACGCGATGCTGCGCCCGCTCATCGACGCGCTCGACGGTCCGCTCAAGGGCACGGACTGCTCGGCCCTGTTCAGCGTCTCCTCGTCCGGCGCGATCATGTCGGACACGGTGCGCGCCCAGTTCCAGGCGCTGGTGCCGAACGCGATGCTGCTCAACAACTTCGGCTCGTCCGAGTCCGGCTTCAACGGCACGGCGACCGACGGCTCGGGCGCGGGCCAGGGGTTCCGGCTGCGCGTCAACGCCCGTACGCAGGTGGTGGATCCGGCGACGTACGCGCCGGTGGCGGTCGGCGAGATCGGCCGGCTCGCGCAGCGCGGGAACGTCCCGCTCGGCTACTACAACGACCCGAAGAAGACGGCCGAGACCTTCTTCCAGACCGGTGACGAGCGGTGGGTGCTGCTCGGCGACATGGCGACGGTCGACGACGAGGGCATCGTGACGGTCCTCGGCCGCGGCTCACAGTGCATCAACACGGGCGGCGAGAAGGTCTACCCGGAAGAGGTCGAGCAGGCCCTCAAGTCCCACCCGGACATCTACGACGCACTGGTCGCCGGAGTACCGGACCCGAAGTGGGGCAACCACGTGGCGGCGGTCGTCCAGCTCAGGGACGGCGCGCCGGCCCTGGACCTGGACGCGGTCCAGTCCCACTGCCGCACTCATCTCGCCGGCTACAAGATCCCGCGCCAGCTGGTGGTGACGGACAGCATCCAGCGCTCCCCCAGCGGCAAGGCGGACTACCGGTGGGCGCGGAGCGTGGCGGCGGAGTCGGCCGCCGACGCCGCGCACTGACACGCCGGGCCGCGCCGTCGAGCCCTCCGCCGGGGCGCACGGAGGGCGTCGGCACGGGCGCACCGTAATCCGGTTGCCGCCGCATCGCGCCGGTGCTGGAGTGACCGGATGGATCACGAAAAAGTACGGGCCCTGTTCGACCGGCAGATACGGCTCGGGGCGCGGCCCGACGAACCGGCGGCGCGGGTCGAGCGGGTCGGGGGCGTCGTGCGGCATCTCAGCCCGCCCGGCGGCTGGCACGGGGTGCTCTGGTCGGACCTCGACGAGGACACCGCGGACGCCGCCATCGCCGAGCAGGTGCGGCTCTTCCGGGAGCTGGGCGGCGAGGCCGAGTGGAAGACGTACTCCCACGACCGGCCGGCCGATCTGCCCGCGCGGCTGGTCGCCGCCGGGTTCGTCGCCGAGGAGCCGGAGACGCTGCTCGTCGCCGAGACGGCCGTGCTGCCGCTGGACAGCCCGCTGCCCGAGGGGATCCGGCTCATGCCGGTCACCGAGGAGGCGCACATCGCGCTCGTCGAGGCCGTGCACGCGCGGGCCTTCGACAACGAGACGTCGGTCATCGGCCACCAGATCCGCCAGCAGCTCGCGAACGACCCGGACACCGTGCCCGCCGTGCTCGCGCTGCACGGCGACGAGCCGGTCAGCGCCGCCCGGCTGGAGCTGAACCCGGGCACGGACTTCGCCGGCCTGTGGGGCGGCGGCACGGTGCCCGAGTGGCGCGGGCGCGGCATCTACCGCGCCCTGGTCGCCTACCGGGTGCGGATCGCGGCCGAGCGCGGCTACACGTACATGCAGGTCGACGCGACCGAGTACAGCCGCCCGATCCTGGAGCGGCTCGGGTTCGAGGCGCTGGGGACGACCACGCCGTACCTGCTGCCGGCGGACCCGGCCGTGTAAGGGGCACATCGATCCCGCGTGTCCCATCCCTTGACGCAGAGCCCCCGGCCTTGAATTACTGACGACCAACAGGTCAACCGAATGATCGGTCGGGAGTTCGGGAGTGCGGTCGATGGCGACAGAGGCATCCATGGCGGACTGGTGGGACGCGGGTGAGCGGCTGGGCAGGGCGGAGTTGCGAGCGCTCCAGCTGGAGCGGCTGCGCGCGACGCTCGGCCGGGTGTACGAGCGGGTGCCGTTCTACCGGGAGGCGTTCGACAAGGCGGGCGTGCGTCCCGAGGACTGCCGCTCGCTCGCCGATCTGGCCCGGTTCCCGCTCACGACCAAGGCCGATCTGCGGGACAACTACCCGTTCGGGATGTTCGCCGTCGACCAGGCGGACCTGCGGCGGCTGCACGCGTCGAGCGGGACGACGGGGACGCCCACGGTCGTCGGGTACACCGAGGCGGACCTGTCGATGTGGGCGGACATGGTGGCGCGGGCGATCCGCGCGGCGGGCGGCCGGCCGGGGCACAAAGTGCACGTGGCGTACGGCTACGGCCTGTTCACCGGCGGGCTCGGCGCGCACTACGGCGCGGAGCGGCTCGGCTGCACGGTGATCCCGGCGTCCGGCGGGATGACCGCGCGCCAGGTGCGGCTGATCCAGGACCTGCGGCCCGAGATCATCATGGTGACGCCGTCGTACATGCTGACGCTGCTCGACGAGTTCGAGCGGCAGGGCGTGGATCCGCGTACGACGTCCCTGAAGGTCGGCATCTTCGGTGCCGAGCCGTGGACCGAGGAGATGCGCCGGGAGATCGAGGAGCGGTGCGCGATCGACGCGGTCGACATCTACGGTCTGTCGGAGGTCGTCGGGCCCGGGGTGGCGTCGGAGTGCGTGGAGACAAAGGACGGTCTGCACGTCTGGGAGGACCACTTCTATCCCGAGGTCGTCGATCCCCTCACGGGTGAGGTGCTGCCGGACGGTGAGCTGGGGGAGCTGGTCTTCACCTCGCTCACCAAGCAGGCCATGCCCGTGATCCGCTACCGCACCCGGGACCTGACGCGGCTGCTGCCGGGGACGGCCCGGCCGGGGTTCCGGCGGATGGAGAAGATCACGGGGCGCAGCGACGACATGGTGATCCTGCGCGGGGTGAACCTGTTCCCCACCCAGGTCGAGGAGATCGTGCTGCGCACGCCCGGGGTGGCGCCGCACTTCCAGTTGCGGCTGACCCGCGAGGGCCGGATGGACGCGCTGACGGTACGGGCCGAGGCCCGGCCGGACGCCACACCGGACGAGCGGGCCGAGGCGGCCCGCTCCATCGCGGCGGGGATGAAGGACGGGGTCGGGGTGACGGTCGGCGTCGAGATCGTCGAGCCCGAGTCCCTGGAGCGGTCGGTGGGGAAGATCAAGCGGATCGTGGACCTGCGACACACGCCTTAGGCGTGCTTCGGCAGCGGGTGCGCGGCGAAGAACTTACTGATGATCGGTGTCGCGTCGATGGTCGTCGGCGTCGCCGAGTCCTCGTTCGGGGCCGTCGAGGGCCAGACGTGACCGCCGTCCGTGATCCGGTAGTGCTCCAGCGCGGAGCCGCCGTCGCAGGAGCGCCAGCGCTGGAGCACGACGTTGTCCTCGACCCGGGTCTCGCGCGGGCGTGCGGCGCATCCGTCGCGCTCGGCCCAGCCCGCCAGCCAGTCGGGCAGCGCGGGCAGCCCCTTGGCGGGGTTGCCGGCGTAGGGGATGGTCTCGTCGGCCTGCCCGTGGAAGTCGAGGACGGGCACCGGCCGTCGCGGTTCGCAGGCGCCGCTCTGCGGGTAGAAGGCGCCGGAGACGATCGCGGTCGCGGCGATCCGGTCGGCGAGGCGGCAGGCGACGACGGCCGCGAAGCCGCCGCCGTTGGACTTGCCGGAGGCGAAGACGCGGCGCGTGTTCACGCACAGATCCTCCTCGGCGCGGTCGATCAGCGCCTTCGTGAACGCGATGTCGTCGACGTCCGCCGAGTAGGGGGCGCCCTCCCAGGCGCTCTTGCCGTCCGTGCCGGTGACCCCTTGCGGGTAGACGACGACGGCGTCGAGCGCGTTCATGCCCGTGAGGCGTTCCTGGTAGTCGGAGGTGCGGCCGTGTCCGTGGAAGGACAGGACGAGCGGGGTGGGCCGGTCCGCGTCGTAGGAGGCGGGCAGGTGCACCAGGTAGTCGCGCCGCACGCCGTCCACGGTGAGCGAGCGCGTGGTGGAGGCGCCCGGGGCGAGATCGGTGGGCACACCGCAGCCGGCCGACCCGGCGGCCCGGTGCGGCTGGGCGGCGGCCGGCCCCGGTGTCAGGACGGCGGCGGCGAGCAGGGCCCCGACGACGGAGGCGGCCAGGCGGGCGGGGTGCGAGCGGCTCATGGAGTTCCCTTCGGGCGGTGCGGCCGGTCCCGCGCCGCCGCTGGGCGGGCGTGCGGGACCGGCTCACGTACGGGGGCGTGGACGGTCGGCGCGGCGACCGCGGGCCGTCCGCGGCCGGGCCGACGGCCGGGACACTAACGCCCGCGCACGGCCCGGCAATACGCCCTGTTCAGGGAACTCAATGAACGTAAAGAGGGAGGCACTCCCCCGGGTCAGTCGCCGAAGCGGTCGCGCAGCTCCCGCTTGAGGATCTTGCCGCTCGCGTTGCGCGGCAGCTCGTCGACGAACACGATCCGCTTGGGTGCCTTGAAGTGGGCGAGCTTCTGGCGTGCGTGGGCGAGGAGTTCGGCCTCGGTCACCTCCGCCGAGCGGACCACGACGGCGGTCACCGCCTCGATCCAGCGCTCGTCGGGCAGCCCGACGACGGCGGTCTCGGCCACCGCGGGGTGGGTGTACAGGGCGTCCTCGACCTGCCGGGACGCGACCAGGACGCCGCCGGAGTTGATGACGTCCTTCACCCGGTCGACGACGGTGAAGTAGCCCTCGCCGTCGCGCACGGCGAGGTCGCCCGACCGGAACCAGCCGTCCCGGAAGGCCTCTTCGCTCTCCTGCGGCTTGTCCCAGTAGCCGTCGCACAGCTGGGGTGAGCGGTAGACGACTTCACCCGGGGTGCCGTCGGGCACGTCCTTGCCGTCCTCGTCGACGACCTTCGCCTCGACGAACAGCACCGGCCGGCCGCAGGAGTCCATCCGGCCCTCGTGCTCGTCGGGGCCGAGGACGCAGGCGAGCGGGCCGATCTCGCTCTGCCCGAAGCAGTTGTAGAAGGCGAGCCCGGGCAGGCGCGCGCGCAGCCGCTCCAGGACGGGCACGGGCATGATCGACGCGCCGTAGTAGGCCTTGCGCAGGCCGCTCAGCTCGCGGGTCGCGAACTCCGGGTGCTGGGACAGGCCGATCCACACGGTCGGCGGCGCGAACAGGCTGTCCGCCTCGCCCGCCTCCACCAGGTCGAGGATCCGGTCGGCGGCGGGCGCGTCCAGGAGCGTGTTGGTGGCGCCGACCGCGAGGTAGGGCAGCAGGAAGACGTGCATCTGCGCCGAGTGGTAGAGCGGCAGCGCGTGCACCGGGCGGTCCGTCTCCGCCAGGTGCAGCGCGTGGACGGCGCTGACGTACTCGTGGACCAGGGCGCGGTGGGACATCATCGCGCCCTTGGGCAGGGCCGTCGTCCCGGACGTGTAGAGGAGCTGGACGAGGTCGTCCGCGTCGGGCGGGTCGCCGTCGTAGGGAACGGCGGCGGGCAGCCGGTCCAGCAGCGAGCCGTCCGCGTCGCGCAGCAGCAGGGTGCCGACGCCGTCCGGGAGGTGCCCGGCGAGATCCGGCTCGGTGAGCACCAGCGCGCTCCCCGACTGGCGCACGATGTAGGCGAGGTCGTCACCGGTGAGGTTCTGGTTGACGGGGACGTGCACGAGGCCGGCCCGGGAGCAGGCGAGGAATCCGATCAGGTACGCGTCGGAGTTGTGCCCGTAGGCGCCGACCCGGTCGCCGGGCGCGAGACCGAGGCCACGCAGGATCCCGGCCGCGCGGGAGACGGCGTCGTCGAGCTCCGCGTACGTCCATGAGCGCGTCCCGTAGCGCAGCGCGACGCGTGCGGGGGTGCGGCGGGCGCTGCGCCGCAGCACCCCGTCGACGGTGCTGACGGCCGCCGCCGCGGCCGGTGTCCTCTGTGCCTGTGCTGGCCTCGTCATGGCGTGATCCTGCGGGGTGGCCGACGCCAGGTCAAGACACGTGCCACCACCCCTCGGCAGCCGACATACCCGCTGGTACGCTCAACCGCCCTTGCCCTCACGACAGTTGGGAGCACGATGCACATCCGCCCGAGACAACGGCGCCTCGCGGCAGTCGGCACGGCCCTGTTGACCGTCCTCACGGCGGCGGCATCGCTGCCGTCGGCGGCGGCCGACCGCCCGGAGCGCCCGCACGGCGGCGGCCTGTCCGCCACGATCCGCTACACCGAGTACGGCATTCCGCACATCGAGGCCAAGGACTACACGAACCTCGGCTTCGGCACCGGATGGGCGCAGGCCGCCGATCAGGTGTGCACGCTCGCCGACGGGTTCGTGACGCTGCGCGGTGAGCGCTCGCGCTGGTTCGGCGCGGACGCGGCACCGGACGGCTCGCTCTCCTCTGCGGCCGGGAACCTCTCCAGCGACCTGTACTTCAAGGGCGTCCGGCAGTCCCGGACGGTGGAGAAGCTGCTCGCCACGCCCGCGCCGGCCGGCCCCAGCAAGGACGTGAAGGACACGATGCGGGGCTGGGCCGCGGGGTACAACGCGTGGCTGCAGCAGAACCGCGTCACCGATCCCGCGTGCAAGGGCGCGGACTGGGTGCGGCCGGTGACCGAACTCGACGTCGCCGCGCGCGGGTTCGCGATCTCGGTGCTCGGCGGGCAGGGCCGGGGCATCGACGGCATCACGGCCGCGCAGCCGCCGTCGTCGACGGCCCCGGAGCACGGCACCGCGACCGTGGACACGAGGAAACTCGCCCGTGCGGCGAGCGAGTTGTTCAGCCAGGAAGACTCCGACATGGGGTCGAACGCGGTGGCCTTCAGCGGGAGGACCACGGCGAACGGGCGCGGCCTGCTCCTCGGCAATCCGCACTATCCGTGGCAGGGCGGCCGGCGCTTCTGGCAGTCGCAGCAGACGATCCCCGGTGAACTGAACGTCATGGGCGGCTCGTTGCTCGGCACCACGACGATCTCGATTGGCCACAACGCGCACGTGGCCTGGAGCCACACGGTCGCGACCGGTGTCACCCTCAATCTGCACCAGCTCACCCTCGACGCCTCCGACCCGACCACGTACCTGGTGGACGGCACGCCGGAGAAGATGACGAAGCGGACCGTGACCGTCCCCGTGAAGGGCGGCGCGGACGTGACGCGCACCCAGTGGTGGACGCGGTACGGGCCGGTCGTCACCTCGCTCGGCCCGACGCTGCCGCTGCCCTGGACGGCCACGACGGCGTACGCGCTGAACGACCCGAACGCCGTGAACATGCGGGCCTCCGACACGGCGCTCGGCTTCAGCAAGGCGCGCTCGACGGACGACGTGCTGACATCGCTGCGCCGCACGCAGGGCATTCCGTGGGTGAACACGATCGCCGCCGACTCCGCGGGGCACTCGCTCTTCACCCAGTCGCAGGTGCTGCCGCGCATCACCGACGATCTGGCGGCCCGCTGCTCGACGCCGCTCGGCAAGGCCACGTATCCGGCGTCGGGCGTCGCGGTCCTGGACGGTTCGCGCGGCGACTGCGCGCTGGGCAGCGACAAGGACGCCGTGCAGCCGGGCGTCTTCGGTCCGTCGAGGATGCCCGTTCTCAAGGACGCGCCGTACGCGGAGAACTCCAACGACAGCGCCTGGCTGGCCAATGCCGACCGGCCGCTGACCGGGTACGAGCGGATCTTCGGGACGGTCGGCACCCCGCGCTCGATGCGCACCCGGGGCGCCGTCGAGGACGTGGCGGCGATGGCCGGGAAGGGCCGCCTGACGGTCGCGGATCTGCAGAAGCAGCAGTTCGCGGACCGGGTCCCGGCCGGGGATCTCGCGGCGGCGGACACCGCGAAGGCGTGCGCCGCGCTGCCCGGCTCCACCGCGACCGGCACCGACGGAAAGCCCGTCGACGTCTCCGCGGCCTGCGAGGTCCTGAAGAACTGGGACCGCACCATGAGCACCGACAGCCGGGGCGCACTGCTCTTCGACCGGTTCTGGCGCAGGCTGACGGCGGCGGTCCCGGCGGCGCAGCTGTGGCAGGTGCCGTTCTCCGCGGCGGACCCCGTGCGCACGCCCAACACCCTCAACACGCAGGCGCCCGGCTTCGCCACGGCGCTCGCGGACACGGTGGCCGAACTGCGGGCGGCGGACATCCCGCTCGACGCCCGGCTGGGCGACCACCAGTTCGTGACGCGTGCCGGTCAGCGCATCCCGGTGCACGGCGGCACGGAGGGGCTCGGCGTCTGGAACAAGGTCGAGCCGACCTGGAACCCCGCGGGCGGCGGCTACACGGAGGTCGTGCACGGCTCCAGCTACATCCAGGCCGTCGGCTGGGACGGCGGGCGCTGCCCGGTGGCGCGCACGCTGCTCACGTACTCCCAGTCGTCGAACCCGCACTCGGCGCACTTCAGCGATCAGACCCGGCTCTTCTCCCGGAGCAAGTGGGTCACGGAACGCTTCTGCGAGCAGGACATCCGGAAGTCGCCCGCGCTGAAGGTGGTGCGGGTGCGCGGCTGATCCCGCGCACCCCCGACGGGAGGGGCGGCCGGGTCACACGGCCCGGGTCCGTCCCTCCCAGTACGGGTCCCGCAGCCGCCGCTTGTACAGCTTGCCGTTCGGGTCTCGGGGCATCGTCTCGATGAAGTCGACGCTCTTGGGCCGCTTGTACCCGGCGAGCCGGGTCTCGCAGTGGGCCAGGATCTCGGCGGCGAGCGCGTCACCGGCGGTGCGCCCCTCGGCGACCTCGACGACGGCCTTGACCTCCTCGCCCCAGTCGTCGTGCGGGATCCCGAAGGCGGCCGCGTCGGCGACGGCGGGGTGGGTCAGGAGCGCGGACTCGATCTCGGCGGGGTAGATGTTGACGCCGCCCGAGATGATCATGTCGATCTTGCGGTCGCGCAGGAAGAGATAGCCGTCCTCGTCGATCACGCCCAGGTCGCCGACGGTGAAGAAGTCGCCGATGCGGTTCTTCTTCGTCTTGTCCTCGTCCTTGTGGTACGAGAATCCGCCGGTGTTCATCTTGAGGTAGACGGTGCCGAGTTCACCGGCCGGGAGCCGGTTGCCGTCGTCGTCGAAGACCGCCAGCTCGCTGATGGGCCAGGCCTTGCCGACCGTCCCCGGCTTCTTCAGCCAGTCCTCGGCCGTCGCGAACGCGCCGCCGCCCTCGCTGGCCGCGTAGTACTCCTCGACACACGTCCCCCACCAGTCGATCATCGCGCGCTTGACGTGGTCGGGGCAGGGCGCGGCGCCGTGGATCGCGTGCCGCATGCTGCTCACGTCGTAGCGGTCCTTCGTCTCCTGCGGCAGGGCGAGCAGCCGGTGGAACTGTGTCGGCACCATGTGCGTGTGCGTGCACCGGTGGGTGTCGATGACGCGGAGCATCTCCTCGGGCGTCCACTTGTCCATGAGGACCAGCGGGTGGCCGATGTGCAGGGCGGCTCCCGCGAACTGGAGGACGGCCGTGTGGTAGAGCGGCGAGCACACCAGGTGGACGTTGTCGTCGAACGGCTTGATGCCGAAGATGCCGAGGAAGCCGCCGAGGTAGGTCTCCTCGGGGAGCTTGCCGGGCAGCGGGCGGCGGATGCCGCGCGGGCGGCCGGTCGTGCCGGAGGTGTAGTTCATGACCCAGCCGAGGGTGCGGTCGGCCGGGGGCGCGTCGTCCTGGCCGTCGAGGAGTTCGGCGTACGGGCGGAAGGTGTCGATGGTCCCGACGGCGTAGCGGTGGGTGGCGGGGAGGCCGGCCTCGTCGGCGGCGGCGCCGGCCTGCTCGGCGAAGCGTTCGTGGGCGATCAGGACCTTGGCGCCGGAGTCGGCGACGATCCAGGCGATCTCCGGTCCTACGAGGTGGTGGTTGACCGGGACGAGGTAGAAGCCGGCCTGGGAGGCGGCCAGGTGGGCGGTGAAGAACTCGACGCCGTTGGGGAGGACGACGGCGAAGGCGTCTCCTCGTCGCAGGCCCGCCTGGCGCAGGCCCGCGACCATCTGGTTGGCCGCCGCGTGGAGGCGGGCCGCTGTCCATTGTTCGCCGTCCGGGGCGATGAGCGCGATCCGGTCCGGCGCCGCCGTGGCCTGGGCCCAGAAGCCGTTCGGGGGGGTTTGGTCGGGCATGGGGTGCGTTTCCCTTCTGGGGTGGCGAGGGGGGCGTGGTGAGGTGCGGCTCTCGTCGTGGCTGGTCGCGCAGTTCCCCGCGCCCCTGAAGGGCACACTCCGTGCGCCCCCAGGGGAGGCTGCGCGCAGCGCATGCCTCAGGGGCGCGGGGAACTGCGCGAGAAGCCCCGCCGGCCCGCACCCGGAGACGGGTTACCGCCCCGCGATCCGGTTGATCCTGTCGATGGCCTTCTCGAAGTCGCGGGTCAGTTCGTCGAAGACGGCCTGGACGCTGCGCTCCTCGTTCATCCGGCCCACGATCTGCCCGACGGGCGTCCCCAGCAACGGCTCCACCTCGTACTTCTGGATCCGGGACACCGCCTCGGCGACGAGCAGCCCCTGCAATGGCATCGGCAGGGTGCCGGGCCCGGCCGGGTCGTCCCAGGCGTCGGTCCACTCGGTCCGCAACTGACGCGCGGGCTTGCCGGTGAGGGCGCGCGAGCGCACGGTGTCCCCGGACCCGGCGGCGAGCAGCTTGCGGGTGACGGCCGGGGAGTGCATGTCGGCCTCGGTGGTGGTGAGCCACACCGAGCCGAGCCAGACCCCCTGCGCGCCGAGCGCCAGCGCGGCGGCGACCTGCTGCCCGCTGCCGATGCCACCGGCGGCGAGGACGGGCAGCGGGTCCACGGCCTCGACGGCCTCGGGCGTGAGCACCATGGAGGCGATCTCGCCGGTGTGCCCGCCGGCCTCGTAGCCCTGGGCGACGACGATGTCGATGCCCGCCTCCGCGTGCTTGCGGGCGTGCCGGGCACTGCCCGCGAGCGCGGCGACCAGCACGTCGTGCTCGTGGGCGCGGGCGATGACGTCGGCCGGGGGTGAGCCGAGCGCGTTGGCGAGGAGCTTGATCGGGTAGTCGAAGGCGACGTCGAGCTGGTTGCGGGCGACCTGTTCCATCCAGCCGGTGATCCGCCAGCCGGAGGCCTCCCCCTGCGCGAGTTCGGGCACGCCGTACTTGGCGAGGGTGTCCGTCACGAACTGCCGGTGACTCTCCGGGATCATGGCCTCGACATCGGCCTCCGTCACGCCCTCGACCTTCTTGGCGGGCATGACGACATCGAGGCCGTACGGTCTGCCGCCGGCGTGTTCGTGCAGCCAGTCGAGGTCGCGCTGGAGTTCGTCGGGTGCCGTGTAGCGGACCGCGCCGAGGACGCCGAGACCTCCGGCCCTGCTGATGGCCGCGGCCACCGCGGGAAACGGTGTGAAGCCGAAGACGGCGTGCTCGATCCCCAGTTTCTTGCTCAGCTCCGTCTGCATGCGCGCAGGATGCCGCAGCCAACCGGACGACGGAAGAGGTTTTCTGATGCAGCGTCAGATTCTTTACAGGGTGGGCACGGGCCCCGGTGGTTGACACGGGGCAGTCCTGACATGAATCTTTCATCCGTCGTGGTGGATCCCGAAAGATACTTTCAGGAGGCTGTTGATGAGCTCAGGGGACCAGGACAGATCACGGGCCGGACTCACCCGGCGCGGACTCGGCGCCGCGGCCCTCGCGCTGGGCGGGGCGCTCGCCCTCGCGCCGTTCCCCGCGGGGCCCGCCGCGGCCGCGGAACGCAAGCGGCGCCCGACCCTGCGCCACGGCTCCCCCGAACGCGCGGGACTGCTCGCCGGCCATCTGCGTCAACTGGTCGCGGACGCCGAGAAGTTCCTCGACCCCTCGCCCAAGCACCCGTGGTACGCGGGCGCGGTGCTGCTCGCGGGGCGCGGCGGCACGGTGGCGCTGCACCAGCCGATCGGCAAGGCGGTGCGGTACGCGCACTACGACGAGGCGACCGACACCGGAGTGGAGTTCCCCGCCGCCGAGCAGATCGACATGGCCGAGGACACCGTCTTCGACCTGGCGTCGGTCTCCAAGCTCTTCACCTCGATCCTCGCCGTGCAGGAGATCGAGCGCGGCGGGCTGGAGCTGGAGGCGAAGGTCGCCTCCTACTTGCCGGACTTCGCGGGCGCGGGCAAGCAAGACGTGACGATCCGTCAACTGCTGACGCACACCTCGGGTTTCCGCTCCTGGATCCCGCTGTACAAGGAGCCGACCCGGGAGGGGCAGCTCCGGCTGATCTGGAACGAGGCGCCGCTCAACCCACCGGGCACCGCCTACCTCTACTCCGACCTGAACCTGATCTCGCTCCAGCTCGTCCTGGAGAAGCTCACCGGCACGACGCTCGACGTGCTGCTGCGCGAACGCGTCACCGGCCCGCTGGGCATGACCCGTACCCGCTACAACCCGCCGGCGGAGTGGAAGCCGAAGGTCGCGGCGACCGAGGACGCACGCGCGCCCTGGTCGGGTCTGGACCGCGGTCTGGTGTGGGGCGAGGTGCACGACGAGAACGCCTACGGGCTCGGCGGCGTCGCGGGCCACGCCGGTGTCTTCTCCACCGCCTGGGATCTGGCGGTCCTCGGCCGCACCCTGCTCAACGGCGGTGTGTACGGCGGCGCGCGCATCCTCTCCGCGAAGTCCGTGGAGCTGATGTTCACCGACTTCAACCAGGCGTTCCCCGGCGACGAGCACGGCCTCGGCTTCGAGCTCTACCAGCACTGGTACATGGGCGCGATGGCCACTCCGCGCACCGCGGGCCACACCGGCTTCACCGGGACGTCGATCGTCCTGGACCCGACGACCGACTCGTTCCTCATCATGCTCGGCAACTCCGTGCATCCCGTGCGCAACTGGCGGTCCGGCTCCGCTCCCCGGGTCGCCGCGGGCACGAACATGGCGCGGGCGGTCGCGGTCCGTCCCGCGCACGGCCGCACGGCCTGGTTCGCCGGTACGGCGAGCGCCACGACAGCGACGCTGACCCTGCCGGACCTGCGCCTGACCTCGCCGGACGCCCGACTGACCTGCTCCCTGTGGTGGGACACCGAACCGCACTCCGACTTCGTGTTCCTGGAGGTGTCGACGGACGGCGGCGCGGCCTGGAAGGCCCTCCCCTTCACGACGGACCGCACCGGCGCCCACCCCGCGGGCTCCGCGGACGGCTACGCGAACCGCGCCTGGCACCGCCTGGAGGCGGACCTCGGCGGCTTCGACCCCGCGTCCGTGCGCGTGCGGTGGCGGTACACGACGGATCAGCTGTACGTCGGCCGCGGGGTGTACGTGGACGGCATCCGGGTCACCGACGGCCGCCGCGTCGCCTTCGACGAGGCCCGGCCGGCGGACACGGCACAGATCGAGGCGCTGGGCTGGTCGCCCTCCCGGGACTGACCCGGCACCCGGTTCGCGGGCGGGGTCAGCGGCCGAGCACCGCCATGGCCGCGTTGTGCCCGGGAACGCCGCTGACCCCGCCGCCGCGGACCGCGCCCGCGCCGCACAGCAGGACGTTGGCGTGCGCGGTCTCGACGCCCCAGCGGCCCGTGCCCTCCTGGGCGTACGGGAAGGAGAGCTCCCGGTGGAAGATGTTGCCGCCGGGCAGCCGCAGCTCCCGTTCGAGGTCGAGCGGGGTCTTCGCCTCGATGCAGGGGCGGCCCTCGGCGTCCTCGGCCAGACAGTCCTCCAGCGGTTCGGCGAGGTGGTGGTCGAGCTGGGCGAGGGTGGCCTTGAGCAGGGCGGCGCGGGCGGTGTCGTTGTCCTCGGTGAACAGCCGGGCCGGAGTGTGCAGCCCAAAGAGGGTGAGCGTCTGGTAGCCCCGCGCGGCGAGGTCCGGACCGAGGATCGTGGGGTCGGTGAGGCTGTGGCAGTAGATCTCCGAGGGCGGCGCGCTCGGCAGCGAGCCGGCCGCCGCCTCGGCGTGGGCCGTCGCCAACTGGCCGTATCCCTCGGCGACATGGAAGGTTCCGGCGAACGCCTCGCGCGGGTCGACGGAGGTGTCCTTGAGCCGGGGCAGCCGCTCCAGCAGCATGAGGAAGCAGCGGTTCTGGGCCAGGCCCGGGTCGTGGGCGTCGGCGAACGTGCCGATGAGCGCGTCCGTGAGGACGACACCGCGCACCAGGTCGTCGCTGAAGTGCTCCTCGATGCCGACGCCGATGGGCTCGTCGAAGAGCAGCCGCCAGGCGGCGGCGTCCGCGACGCGGGTCCGCAACTCCTTGCGGGTGGGCAGCGGCTCGGTGAGCGTGGGGAAGATCCGTTCGGCGGCGTGCCGGGTCGTCGCGTAGAAACGGTTCCAGGCCTCGTACGCGCGGTCCGTGCCGGTGAGACGGGCGAACGAGGCGCGCGTGCGGTCGGCGCCGCCGCCGACCAGGAGGCCGGTGGCGCGGCCGTCGCGGACGGTGGGGGTGTACGAGGAGACCGTACGGGGGCGGACGGCGAAGTCGAGGTCCAGGTCCCGCACGATCTTCTTCGGCAGGAGGCTGACCAGGTAGGAGTAGCGGGACAGGCGGGCGTCCACGCCGGTGAAGGGGCGTGTGGAGACGGCGGCGCCACCGGTGGCGCCGAGCCGTTCGAGGACGGTGACGGTGCGGCCTGCGCGGGCGAGGTAGGCGGCGGCGACCAGGGCGTTGTGGCCGCCGCCGACGATGACTGCGTCGGTCCGGGTGAGCATGGCTCTTGGTAGCACGCCGGTGTCCGGGACGGCCAGGGTGCGCGCTCCGGCCCGGGCCGTCCGGAAGACGGCACGGTCTAGCCACGCCGCCGCTGGGCCGCCACCCTTCCGTACAGCTCCGTCGCCTCCGCGCCGCGGCCCAGTTGCTCCAGGCAGTGGGCCTCGTCGTTGCGGCTGGCCAGGGTGTCGGGGTGGGTCTCGCCCAGGACCCGTTCCCGGGCGTCCGCCACCCCGCGGTACTCGATGAGCGCGTCCCGCCAGCGGCCGAGCCAGCCCAGACCGACCGCGACCTCGCGGCGGCTGACGAGGGTGTCGACGTGGTCGGGGCCGAGCACCCGCTCACGGATCGCGCGGACGTCCCGGGCCTCGGCCAGGGCCTCCTCCCAGCGGGCCAGCCGGCCGAGATTGACACCGAGACCGTGCCGGGCGCGCAGCGTCTCGGGGTTGTCGGGGCCGCTGACGCGGGTGCGGTCGTCGATCAGGTCGCGGTAGAGAACGAGGGCTTCGGCGCTGCGGCCGAGGCGGCCGAGGCCGATGCCGACCTCGTAGCGGGCGGCGAGTGTGTCGGGATGGGCGGGCCCGAGCGTCTCCGCGCGGGCCGCGGCGACCTCGCGATAGGTCTGCAGGGCGTCGCTCCAGCGGCCCAACTGCCCCAGGGTGTAGCCGACTTCGCAGCGCGTGACGAGGGTGTCGGGATGGTCGGGGCCGAGGACACGGGCACGGGCCTGCGCCACCTGGCTCGCCATCCGGTACGACTCCTCGAGACGGCCCAACCGGCTGAGGTTGAAGGCGAGGTTGTGCCGGCAGCGCAGGGTGTCGGGGTGATCGGGGCCCATCGCGCGCTCCCGGGCCGCGAGGACCTCGGTGTACGCCTGGTGCGCCTCGGGATGCCGTCCCAACTTGCCGAGCACGTACGCCACTTCCTGCCGGGCGCCCAGCGTGTCCGGGTGTTCGGCGCCGAGCACCCGGGCCCGGCCCTCCACCACGCGCCGGTACTCGCGCAGCGCGTCCGTGGCCCGGCCGGTGCGACTGAGGCTGAAGGCGGCCTCGTAGCGGCTGGCGAGGGTGTCGGGGTGGTCGGGGCCGAGCGCGCCCTCGCGTGCGGCGGCGACGGCCCGGTGCACCTCGCCGGCCTCGGCCCAGCGGCCGGCCCGGCCGAGGCTGAGCCCCGCGTGGTGCCGGGAGAGGAGCGACGCCAGCAACTCGGGTGCCGGCGCCGGGCGTTCGGCCGGGTCCGGGCCGGTCGTCGCGGGCCCGGCGGGGCGCGGAATCCATTCGCCGGAGAGGCCGGCCGCGCTGTCCGGCGGGGTGACGCGCAGTCCCGAGCCGCCGGTGGCCTTGTGGCCGGTGGTCATGCCGCGGGTCCAGGACGGCAGCCGCGGCTCCTGCGGGTTCCGCGGTTCGTGCCGGGGTTGTGGCGAGCGCACCACCTGTGTCGCGGGGTACGGCACGATCTGCGCGGCCCGCACGGTGGGGACGTATCCAGTCCGTCCCGCCGCGATGCGCCGGCCCACCTCGCGTGCGTCGCGCGGCCGTTCGTCGGGTTCCTTGGCGAGCAGGTCGAGGATGATCCGGTCGACGTACGCGGGCAGGTCGGGGCGGTGGCTGCGCGGCGGCTCGGGCTCGGTGTCGCGGTGGCCGACGAGCACGGCCCAGGCGTCGTCGAGGTCGAAGGGGGGCGCGCCGGTGGCGATCTCGTACAGGACGCAGCCCAGGGAGTACAGGTCGCTGCGCTCGTCGACCTGTGTGCCGCCGATCTGCTCGGGCGACATGTAGTGCGGGGTGCCCATGGCGATGCCGGTGCCGGTGAGCCGGGCGGTGAAGCCGATGTCGTGGCCGAGCCGGGCGATGCCGAAGTCGCAGATCTTGGCGGTGCCGTCGGTGAGCCGGACGATGTTCGCCGGTTTCAGGTCGCGGTGGACGATGTCCTGTTCATGGGTGTAGGCGAGCGCGGCGGCGATCTGCTCGGCGACGTCGACGACATCGTCCACGGCGAGCGGATGGTGCCGGTTCTCCTCCAGGAGCTGGCTGAGGTTCTTGCCCTCCAGGAGCTCCATCACGAGATAGAGGATGCCCTCGTACTCGCCGAAGTCGTGCACGACGGTGATGCCCCGGTGCTGGAGTCCGGCGGCCACCCTGGCCTCTCTGCGGAAGCGCTCCCGCAGGACCCGCATGAAGGACGGGTCGCGCTGCTGTCCGAGCGGCTTGAGGCACTTCACGGCGACGTGCCTGCCCAGCGACTCGTCCCGCGCCCGCCACACCTCGCCCATGCCGCCCCGGCCGATCCGGTCCAGCAGGCGGTAGCGCCCGTGGATCAGCCTGACGTCGCGGGTCTCCCCCATCTCCGGCATCGTCCGCCATCGCCCCCGTAGCCTCGCTCCCGCGCCCTCCCCAGGGCAGGGTCTCAGTCCAGTATGGCTACCCATCTGTCGACTTTGTACGGGGCCGGGCGTGCCTCGGGGCCGAGTCTGGCCATGGCCCGCAGGATGTGTTTGGGCGGCAGTTGCCAGCGCACACGGTCGGGAATCCGGCGCAGGACGGTGCCGGTGGCGCGCAGGCGACGGGTGACGACGGCCGGTGCGGGGGCGGGTCGGCCGTACAGCGTGTGGGCGTACGGCGGCAGGGAGGCGTAGGCGAGGTTCGCCACGCGCCGCCAGAGCACGTCGCGCGCGGGTTTCAACAGCGTGGGCGTGGGCGGGCGTTGCAGGAAGTCGTCGACGGTACGGGCCTCGGCGCCCGCGGCCAGGGCGGGGCGCACCGTCTCGAAGTAGGCCCTCAGCCGCGCCCGGTCGGCGGGGACGGCGTCGGGATCGAGGCCGACGAGGCGGGCGCTGGTGCGGTGTTCGGCGATGTAGCGGTCCGCCTGCGGGTCGGTGAGGCGGAAGCCGGAGCGGCGCGCGACGTGCAGATAGGAGTCGATCTCCGCGCAGTGCACCCACAGCAGCAGTTCGGGTTCGTCGACGCCGTACCGCTCCCCCGTGCCGGGGTCGGTGGCGGTGAGCCGGCGGTGGATGCCGCGCACGCGCGCCCCGGCCTTCTCCGCCGCCTCGGTGGTGCCGTACGTCGTGGTGCCGACGAAGCCCGCCGTGCGCATCAGGCGGCCCCAGGCGTCGCGCCGGAAGTCCGAATTCTGCATCACGCCGCGCACGGCGCGGGGGTGCAGCGCCTGGAGGTACAGGGCGCGGATGCCGGCGATCCACATCATGGGATCGGAGTGGACCTGCCAGGTCACCGAGTCGGGTCCGAAGAGTCCGGGGTCCGCGTCGTCACGCATGGGCGCAGGGTACCCGCGGGCGCGCGGCGACGCGCACCACCGGACCATCAGCTCGCGGTTCCGGGGGCCGGTTCGCCCGGGAGCGGCACGGGCGGCACCAGCATGTCGAGGGCGGCCTGGCAGGCGGCCACGATGCGGGCGTTCTCCGCGGCGTCCTTGACGGCGATCCGCACGGTGCGGCCCTCGTAGAGCGCGGACAGCGGGGACAGGTCGCGCAGATGGACGTCGTGCCGGCGGCATGCGTGGACGAACTGCGCGGCGCTCGGTCCGCCGGCCGGCAGGGTCAGGTTGACGAAGTTCGCGACGCCCTCCTCGACGAGCACGCCCTCGTCCAGTTCGGCGAGTTCCAGGGCGAGCCGGTGGCGCAGCGCCCGGGTCTGGAGCCGGCGTTCGCGGTAGTAGGCGGGTTCGCCCAGCGCCGCGACCGCGGCCCGTTGCGCGGGCAGGCTCACCGGCCAGGGCGGCGACCACCGGCGCAGGCGGGCCGCGGTGTCCGGAGCGGCCACCAGGTAGGCGGCCCGCAGGCCCGACAGGGCGTACATCGTGGACAGGGAGGTGCAGACGACGACGCGGGGGTCGGTCGCGGCGAGGGAGACGAGCGAGGCGTCGGCGTCGTCGGGCTCCACGTAGCCCAGGTAGGCCTCGTCGATCCACCAGCGGGTGCCGTCGGGCGCGGCGTCGATCGCGGCGCGCAGTTCGGCGGCGGACGCGTGGCGTCCGGTCGGGTTGTTCGGGTTGACGACGACCACGAGGTCGTGGTGTCCGGTGGCGACGGTCTCGGCGAGCCGCCGCGGGTCGATGCGCCAGTCGTCGGCGCGGCGCAGCCGCAGCCGGTCCACGCGGCAGCCGATGACCCGCTCGGTGACATGGGCGTACTCGCCGTGGCCGGGGTCGATGAGGAGCACCAGGCTGTCGGGGGTGAGCAGTTGTCCGAACGCCCGGTGGATCAGGTCGGAGGAGCCCGCGCCGACGCAGATGCTGTCCTCCGGCAGTTTGCGCACCGCGGCTATCTCCGCGACCAGGCCCTCGGCGCCGGCCGGTGGTGAGGTGCGGGCCGGCCAGGAGGGGTCGTCGGTGAGGGCGGCGCTCACCTCGGGCGCGGGCGGGAACCAGGCGTCCAGCACATCGGCCGCGACGATCCGGCGGCGCCGGTGCGGGCTGCGGAAGTCGGTGCCGACGGCGGTGGAGGAGGCGCCGTCGTGCTCGCAGCCGTCGGGGCCCGGGGCGAACGGCACGTCGAGCCGCCAGTGTGCGGTGGACCGCAGTCGTTCCAGGGCGGCGGGGTGGCGGTCGAGCGCGTGCCGGGTCAGCGCGTCGACGGCGCCGGTGAGCACCTCGAAGGTCGTCTTTCCGCAGTGCACCGTGCGCCCGGCGGGGCGCAGGCCCGCCGTCAGGTGGAGTCCGAGCACCCCGGTCGGGCCCATCGTGACGACGTGCCGGCCGCCGCGGGAGGCGATCCAGCGCAGCGCCGCGTACATCAGCAGCGGCGCCACGGCGCTCGCCCGCTCGCCGGGTTCGACGGTGAGGATGCGCACCTCGAAGGTGTCGGCCTCGCGCAGCAACGGCAGTTCGTCGCGCTCCAGGTACCTGTCGAGGCCGAACCGGCCCAGCCAGGGTGGCGTCACGCTCACGAAGCCGACCCGCACGGCGCCGCGGGTCACGACCAGACAGACGTTGTCGGCGTCGGGCGCGTCGCCCTGCCGTCCGTCCGGGCGCGCCGCGTACTGTCCCGGCTCCCGTGCGTACGCCCGGTGCCGCAGGTCGTGGATCCAGTCGGCGTCGCCCGGGACGGCGGTGCGCAGGTGCAGTTGACGGCCCATGAGGATCTCCTTCCGAGCGGGGCGGGTCCGTCCCATCCTGGTGAACGGACCCGCCCCGCGGGAGGGCGCTGCGACGCAGGGGGCTGAGTACGCGTACTCAGGCGGCCCGGGTCGCCGGGTCCTCCGGCCGCTCCGTGCGCAGTTCGGGCTCCAGGCCCTGCGACGGTGGGGTGCCGCGCAGACCGGCGTCGGTCCGCCATGCCTCGAACGCCCAGGTGGTGAGGGTGACGACGGCGACTCCCAGGAGCCAGCCGCCCACGACGTCGCTGAACCAGTGGACTCCGAGGGCGACGCGGGTGAACCCGACGCCCACGACCGAGAGGACGGCGAGCGTCCAGCAGACCGGCCGCCCGCGCCGCGGGACGACGGAGAGTGCGATCAGCAGGAGGATGGCGCACGAGGTGGCCGCGGTCATCGCGTGGCCGGAGGGGAAGGAGTAGCCGGGGGCGTGGGCCACCGGGTCGGCAAGCGACGGCCGGGCGCGTTCGACCAGGAGCTTGGCCCAGAGTCCGATCAGGCCGCCGGTCACCGCCGTCGTCGCGGACCAGGCGGCAAGCCGCCACGCGCGCCGGTACAGGAGCCACACCGTGGCCACCAGTACCGCGCCGCGCAGCGTCAGCGGATCCCAGACCCAGTCGGAGAGCACGCGCAGGGTATCGGTCCACGCCGGGTGGTCCGTGGCCAGGGAGTGCAGGCGCCGGGCGGCGCTCTCGTCGATGCGGTGCAGTGGCGTCCACTGTTTCTCGACGAGCACGACCAGCAGGGCGAACGGCGCGGTCGCGAGGGCTGCGACGACCGCGGCTCCCGCCAGACGCAGAGCGAAGCGACGGTCGGCGATTCGGCGACGGTGCTGTTGGAGACGACGGGCGCCGGCGCGCACCACCATGGTTCAGACTCCCGGGTCGGGTTGGATCGGGTCGGGCCGCTGTCCTCGTACGGCTTCGAGTTGTGCGGCGAAGGAGAGCCCGAGGAACAGGGCGATCGAGGTGAGGTAGGCCCAGAGCAGCAGGGACATGAACGCGCTGAGCGGGCCGTAGACGGTGTCGAAGGAGCCGCTGAGGTTCAGGTACATGCTCAGGGCGAAGGTCAGCGCGGACCACAGGACCAGGTAGACGGCCGCGCCGAAGGCCAGCCAGGTGTATCCGGGTTGGACGCGTCGCGGAGCGCCTCGGAAGATGACGCTGGCCGAGAGCAGCGCCAGGAGCAGGCCGAGGGGCCAGCGGAGCAGGTTCCAGGCCGTCGAGGCGGTGTCGCCGAGGTGGTAGACGGTGGCGGCCGCCGCGAAGAGGTCGTCGCCCGCCACCGCCGTCACGAACCCGAGGCCGAGCGGTACGCCCGCGGTCAGCGCCATCAGCAGGCCGCGGGTGTACTTCTGGGTGAAGGGCCGGTCGCGCTCGCAGCCGTAGATGCGATTGGCGCCGCGTTCCACCTGGCACATGGCCGTGGTGACGTTGACCAGGGAGAAGATCAGACCGAACCAGAGGGCGAGCTGATTGCCGTCCCCGGCGTGCCGGCGGCTGCGGTCGAGCGCGTCCTCGACGACCTCGGCGCTGGGGCCCTGGGAGATGCGGTGGATGGCGAGTTCGGCCATCTGTCCGATGCTCTCGGTGTGCACGGCCGTGGACAGTCCGACGAAGGCGATGGACAGGGGGACGACCGACAGGACGGTCTGCAGGGCGAGGGCGCGGGAGTGGCTGAACCCGTCGGCGTAGCGGAAGCGCATGAACGCGTCGCGCAGCAGCGGCCAGCGGCCGTAGCGGCGGAGCGTGGCGAGCGCCTCGTCCCCGGACAGTTCCTCGCCGACCATGTCGCGCGTCGTCGGTACGCGGGTCGCGGTTCCCACGTCAGTTGCCTCCGCTCGGGAGCATCACGGTGAGCGCACCGGGGCGTGCCTCCGCCCGTAGGAGTCGTCCCGGGGCGACGGGGTCTCCGTCGATCTCGCGCGGTTGCGGCGCGTCGAACTCCACCGTGGCCCGCCGGAAGGTGAAGTACTCGATCGGGTGGGCGGCGGAGGTGACCCGGGGTTCCTCGCAGGGGGCCTTGCGCATCAGCGCGATCAGGGCTCGCAGCCAGCCCCGGAAGCCGTGCGGGTCGAGGATCAGCAGGTTGAGCTCGCCGTCGTCGGGCCGGGCCTCGGGGACGAGGCAGACGCCGCCCTGGAGGGTGCCGACGTTGGCGACCAGGACCATGCGGGCGGTGCGGCGCACGGCCGGCTTCCCGTCCAGACGGACCGTCACTCCCGTGCGCGGCGCGCGCAGGTTGCGCAGGACGGCCAAGGCGTACGCGAACCAGCCCATCACCGCCTTGGCGCGCTCTCCGGTGGCGTTCATGACGGACGCGTCGAGTCCGGCGCCGGACATGGCGGTGAAGTGCGTGGCGGGGAGGTCGTCGCCGTCGACGCGGCCGAGGTCGATCCGGCGCGGTGTCCCGGCGAGCGCCCGGTCGAGGGCCTTGGCCGGGTTCAGCGGCAGCTGGAGGTTGCGGGCGAGCAGATTGCCGGTGCCGCAGGGGACGATGGCGAGGCGTACGTCGCTGTCGGCCAGGGCGTCGGCCGCGGCCTGCACGGTGCCGTCGCCGCCGCAGACCACGACGAGGGAGGCTCCCGCGTCCCGGGCGGCGGCGCACTGGCCGTGTCCGGGGTCGTCGGCGGTGGTCGCGACGAGGCGGGCGTCGGCGCATCCGTGCCGCGACAGGACGCTTCGTACGGTGTCGAGGGTGCCCGCGTTCGCGGACAACGGGTTGTACACGACGACGGCCGTCCCGCGTCGCTGTCCGCCGCCGGCCGGGGCGGGGGTGTCCGGGGAACCGTCCCGCGCCGATGTGCGGGGCGTGTCGCGGGTGAGGAACGCGCTGCCGACGATCAGCAGCGACAGGGTTCCGTTGAGCATGCCACCGAGGACGTCGGTCGGGTGGTGCATGCCGCGGTACAGCCGCGCGGCGGCCACGAGCACCGGGATCAGCAGCAGGACACCGCCGAGGACCTTGCGCCAGGGGCCCCGGATCCGCGAGAACGCGAGGACGGCGAGGCCCGCGTACAGCGCGGTGGCCGCACCCGTGTGCCCGGAGGTGTAACTGGAGGTGGGTGGAGAGTCGTCGAGCCGTTCGACGTCGGGCCGGCGCCGGTCGACGGCGAGGGTGATCAGCAGGAACACCAGCGCCTGAAGCGCCACACCGGTGGCCAGGAAGAGCGCCTCGCGCCAGCGCCGCCGGTGCGGGATCAGTACGAGTCCCAGACAGACGGCCACCGTGCCGATGATGACGGTGAGGGTGTTCCCGGCCTCGGACGCGACGAAGGAGACGGAGTTGAGGGCCGAAGTGCGTATGCCTTCAAGTCCCTCGTCCACGCCGTCCTCGTGCGAGAGGGGCCACAGCGCGTGGGCCGGCCCGGTGATCAGCAGTCCGAGCCCGATCATCAGCGCCGTCTGCACGGCCGTCAGCACGGTGATCCGCGCGGCGGCCCGCGGTGCGGGCTCGGGAGCGGTGCGTACACGCGGTCTCGCGTGGTCGGCCGGTCGGTCCGGTATGACGGCTGGCATCGGGTTCCCCCAGGGGTCGTTCTGACGGATCGGAGGGATCTCGCGATCGCTGCTCAGAAGCGCCGTATGCCCGCTCAACCCGTTTGTACCTCCTGTGTGCGTCGTGTGATTGTCCGGTCGGCACGGCGAGGAGGAGGGGGCCGCGTCCCGCCCGGCCGCCAGGTGGCGCGGCGGCGCTTCGTGGCAGGTCCGGACGGCCTTCCGGCCTGTCACGGCGTTTGGAGTTCCCGGCTCAGGTCACGAGGGACGTGACGACTTTCCGCCGATCCGGCGGAGGGGTACCCGAGGAGAAGGCATGACAGCAGGAGAAGGTTTGACAGCGCCACTCACGGACCATGTGCTCACCGGGCGGCCGGCCGACGCCGCGGAGGCGAAGGAGGCGCTGGACCGCCTGCTCGACACCCTGCCGTCCTGCTCACCGTCGGCTCGCTCCGACGCCCTGCTCGCGGTCTCGGAACTCGTCTCCGCGGCGCAGCGCCACGGGATCGACGTGTCCTCCGTGACCGCGCGTACCGGTGACGACTGGGTCGACCTGAGCTTCGCGTATGCGCCTCAGCCCCAGGGTGAGCAGGTCGAGGCGGCGCTCACGGACGGCTGGGCGTGGACGATCGCCGCCTCGGTCGCGGACAAGCTGGACGTGTCGTCCACGTCGTCTCAGGGGCTGCGCGTGCGGCTGCTGCTTCGGATGTGACGAGCGGGGCCCGAGCTCTGCGAACGACTCGGCACGAGGGGTCGGACCTCGAAGGAGGGCCGACCCCTTGCTTCACGGGGTCCGGTCGCCGGGCGGACTCACCCCGCGACGGCGGTGCGTCGCGCCGCCGCGTGGTGGACCGGCTTCTGCGGTCGGGCTGCTCGCAGCCGGCGCAGCCAGACGGAGGCGGTCCCGAGCAGGCCGGCGAAGACGACCGCGAGGAGGAGCGAGACCCACATCTGCCGACTGCCCGGACGCACGAATCCGGTCCAGGCCGCCGCGGTGGTCCACAGCAGCACGCCCGCCAGGTAGAAGCCGCGCGTCCGGCGCAGTTGTCGTAGGGCCCGCAGGGACATGAGAACTTCGGTCTTCGGCACCATGCCGCCCCGGTACCCCGAAATCCCCTTCTGCATCGAAGAGTTCACGGGAATCGGTCCGCCGCCGGTCGAAACGCCGGTCAGCGGCGCACCCGGGGCATCCCCAGACCGATCCAGGAGATGATCTCGCGCTGGATCTCGTTGTTGCCGCCGCCGAAGGTGAAGATGACGGCCGACCGGTAGCCGCGCTCCAGTTCGCCGTGGAGGACGGCGCCGGCGCTCCCCTCCTTCAGTGCCCCGGCGGCGCCCACCACCTCCATCAGCCACGCGTAGGCGTCGCGGCGCGCCTCGGAGCCGTAGACCTTCACGGCGGAGGCGTCCTGCGGCATGAGGGTGCCCTGCTGGACGGCGTTCACCATCTGCCAGTTGAGGAGCTTCATCGCGTCCAGCCTGGTGTGGGTCTGCGCGAGGCGCTTCCTGACCCAGCCGAGGTCGATGACGCGGCGCCCGTCGGCGAGCTTGGTGTCCATGGCCCAGCGCTGGACGTCGTGCAGGGCGCGGATGGCCATGGTGCCGTGGGCGGCGAGGGTGACGCGTTCGTGGTTGAGCTGGTTGGTGATCAGGCGCCAGCCCTTGTTCTCCTCGCCGACCCGGCGCGCGGCGGGCACCCGGATGTTCTCGTAGTAGCTCGCCGTGGTGTCGTGCGAGGCGAGGGTGTTGATGACGGTGCAGGAGTAGCCGGGGTCGGACGTCGGGACCAGCAGCATGGTGATGCCCTTGTGGGGCGGGGCGGCCGGATCGTCGAAGGCGGTGCGCACGGCGAGCCAGACCCAGTCGGCGGTGTCGCCGTTGGTCGTCCAGATCTTCTGGCCGTTCACCGTGTAGTGGCCGGTGGTCTCGTCGCCGTCGCGGACCGCCTTCGTCTTCAGCGCGGCCAGGTCGGTGCCCGCGTCCGGCTCGCTGTAGCCGATGGCGAAGTCGATCTCCCCGGCGAGGATCTTCGGCAGGAAGAACTCCTTCTGCTCGTCCGTGCCGAACTGCATGATCGTCGGGCCGACGGTGTTGAGCGCCATCAGCGGCAGCGGCACGCCCGCCTGGGCGGCCTCGTCGAAGAAGATGAACTGTTCCATCGGGGTCAGGCCGCGTCCGCCGTACTCCTTGGGCCAGCCCACTCCGAGCCAGCCGTCGGAGCCGAGGCGGCGCACGGTCTCCCGGTAGAAGCGCTTCTGGGCGGCCGGGTCCTCGTAACGGGCATAGGCGTTGTCGGGCACGAGCTCGGCGAAGTAGGCGCGCAGCTCGGTGCGCAACTGCTGCTGCTCAGGCGTGTATTCGAGGTGCACGGCCCCTCCTGGCGGTCATCTGGGCGGCGCCTGACGGTCTTTCAGGCATGGTCCGACGGCGCACACAGTAGAACCCGTTCCAGAAATTGTGAATGGCGGGGACGGCCCCACCTGGACCCGGCCCTCAGCCCAGCGTCGCCAGGAAGTCGGAGCAGGCACGCGCGCACGCCCGGCACCGCCGCGCGCAGTCCTCGCCGTCCGGCATCCGGTCGCAGGCGTGCGCGCACTCCAGGGCGACCGCGCGGCACCACTCGACCTGGAGGCGCAGGGCGTACTCGTCGCGCAGCGCCTCCTCCGACAGGAGCCGGCAGGTCGCGTCGCAGATCTCGACGCAGAGCAGCAGGGTGCGCCGCGGCTCCTGGGGCGTCCGGCCGCCGGCGTCCGGGTCGGCGCCCGCGGCCGGCGGGCGGGCCGGACCCCGCGCCCCGGCGGCGACGCCCGCCCGGTCGGCGGAGCTCACCCGCATCGCGCAGGCGCGGGCGCACTCGGTGCAGGACTGGGTGCAGGCGAAGCGGTCCTCCAGATAGCGCACGAGGGCGTCCTTGGACGGTTCGTCCGCCGGCCCGGGCGCCGCGCCCGGGGTCTGCTCGGCGCGGGGGTTCGCGTGCTTCGCCAGGGGGGTCACGGCGCGGCTCCCTTCCACGGGTCGTGCGGCTCGGCAGGAGCGGGTAGCCGGATCCGGCACCGCCAAACCTGCCGAACCCGCCGCCGGGCGCACCGGCGCGCGACGACCGCGCACGGTGGCCCTCTCGGTTGACCCGCGTCCCCCGGGGTACCCGCAACCGGCACGCTCGGCCGACCGCGCGGATCGCGCACCGCGCATTGGCCGTCCAGGGGCGTCTACTGAGATGTCCACAAAACAATTCGACGGAATATGACCGAAAAAGTTCGAGAAAAGGAGCGACCGTGACCGTCACCGCACCATCGCCCCACCCGGCCGAGACCAAACGCGAGGTCAAGGGCAGGATCCGCACCTGCCGTCCCGCGCGGCGCGGCACCGGGGAGCCGGCCGGGCCCGATCACGAGCCGGACGGCGAGTGGAATCTGGTGCGCGGAGAGGACTGACTGCCTCTTCCATCCCCCGTGTTCCGGCATATGCTGTCGGTGCCGGCGAGGGGAGGCCACTGGCGATGCCCACCGTTGCTCAGCCCAAGATCCTCGTCGTCGACGACCGCGACGACACGCTCTTCGCGATGGAGAGCGCGCTCGCCCCGCTCGGCTTCCCGATGGACCGTGCGAACTCCGGGGACGACGCCCTCAAGACGGTCCTGCGCGGCGGCGTCGCCGTGGTCCTGCTCGATGTGCTGATGCCCGACCTCAGCGGCTTCGAGGTCGCCCAGTACATGACGCGGCTCGAACAGACGCAGGACATACCGATCATGATGATCACCGGTGCGGGCCAGGACCCCACCCTGGCGGCGAGAGCCTTCGAGCTGGGCGTCGCCGACTACGTCGTCAAGCCGGTCGACCCCTGGGTGATACGGACGAAGGTCCGCTATCTGTACGAGACGGGCCGCCGGCTCCACACACTCCGCGAGCGCCTCCGGGCGTACGAGCGGCGGAGCGAGGAGTTCCGCGACGGCCCGCCCCTCGGCCTGGAGGGTCACCCGCTCCCGCGGCCCGCCTGACCCCGGACACTCCCGCTCACCGCCTCGCGTGGGCATGCTCACAGCCTCCACCTCCCACTCGGCACCCCAACCGGTTGTACAGTACAACTGAAGTAAGAGTTGTATAAGCCAACTCGTCAGGCCGATCCATGGAGGTCCCGCTCATGCCCGCGCGCAATCCCGCGCTGCGTCACGTACTGACGCATCTGCTCACCCCGCTTCTGATGTGCGTGGGCATGGGTCTGGCGTATCTGGGCGCGTTCGCCCACCCCGAGCCGCACCATCTGCCCGTCGCCGTCGTCGGCTCGGGCGCCGAGGCGAAGGTCTTCGCGCAGACCGTCAAGGACAAGGCGGGCGACGCGCTCGACGTCCGGACGCTCGACACCCGCGCCGACGCCGTCGACCTGCTGAAGACGCGGGACATCGACGGCGCGTACGTCCTCGGGGACAAGGGCTCCGGGGCGCCCGAGCTGATCGTGGCCTCCGCGGGCTCCGACACCACGGTCTCCGTCGTCCAGAAGATCTTCACGCCGGTCGCCGCGGAGCAGGGCGATCCGCTGAAGGTCACGGACGTCGTGCCGACGGTGGACGACGACCCGACGGGCCAGGGTCTTTTCTTCCTGCTCGTCGCGCTCAGCATCGGCTCGTACGCCTCCGTGGCGGTGCTCGGCGGCGCCGGAGCCGCCCTGCGGATGCGGGCCAGGGCGCTGCTCGTGGTCGGGGTCTCCGGCGTGGTCAGCCTGATCGGCGCGGCGTTCGCCGGCCCCCTCTTCCACCTCGCCCACACGAACCTGTGGGGTCTGTGGGGCATGGCCTGGCTGTACTCGGCGGGCATCCTCTTCGTCGGCGTCGGCCTGCACACGTTCCTGAAGCGGTGGACGACGCTCGGCGTGATGGTGCTGTTCGTGATGCTGAACTTCACGAGCTCCGGCGGGATCTTCCGGCCGGAGCTGCAGAACGGCTTCTTCGGCAGCCTGCACGCCTTCTGGAACGGCGCGGGCTTCGTCGAGGGGGCGCGCAGCCTGATCTACTTCGGCCACCACGACCTGGCACGGAACCTGTGGACGCTGGTGGCGTGGCTGGCCGTGGGCCTCGTCGTCATCGGCGTCGCGGCGCTCGCCGAGCGCCGGCGGGAGCACACGGCCGCGGCCACGACCACGGCGCGGCACGCCGCTCCCGCAGCGGCCCCCGCTGCCGACTCCGCCTCCGCCTCCGCTCCTGCCTCGGCCTCGGCTGAGGAGGACGTCGTCGAGGAGGAGCTGGAGGAGACCGTCGGCGTGTGACGACAGCCCGCCGTTCGAGGGCCCCGCCGCGACGTGCGGCGGGGCCGTCGCGTGTTCACACCCCGTCCGGGATCCTCTTCGCCCTGCCGCGGACGGCGAACGCCGTGACGATCTCCACCACGCCGACCACGAGCAGCCACAGACCGCCGACCAGGGTGAGCACCGCGACCGACTCGAACGGCGAGTCGATCAGGACGATGCCGGCCAGCGCGGTGACCACGCCGAGGAAGATCTGCCAGCCGCGCGCGGGCACGGTCGGGTCGGCGGCCGCGGCGACGGTCTGGGTGATGCCGCGGAACAGCCAGCCGATGCCGATCCACAGGGCGAGCAGCAGGGTCGACTGCATGGCTCCGCGGAAGCAGAACAGGCCGAGGAGAACGGAGACGGCGCCGCTGATGAAGGCCACGATCCGCAGTCCGGCGGTGACGTGCCGGCCGAAGGCGGAGACCAGTTGGAAGACGCCGCTGACCACGAGGTAGATGCCGAACAGCACGCCCGCCGCCCATAGCGAGGCGCCCGGCCAGACCAGGACGAGGATGCCGAGGATGACGGAGGCGACGCCCATGAGCAGCACGGCCTGCCACGCGTTCTGCGCGAGTCTGCCGAGCGGGCCCTGGTCGGGGGTCGGATCACCGGCGGCGGGTGTCTGGTGCGGGGCCTGAGGGTCGTACGGTGCTTGGGTCATGTCCGACTCTTCGCACACGGCACGGTGTTCGGCCATCCGGGGTGCGCCGAACAGGGGACCGCGCTGGCCGGGCGGCTGATGCGCCGGACAATGGCCCCATGAGCACCCACGCACAGCGGGACCGCATCGCCGTACGCCGCGTCTACGACCCGCCCGCGCCGGCCGACGGCACCCGGCTGCTGGTCGACCGGCTGTGGCCGCGCGGTATCTCCAGGGAGCGGGCCGCCGTCGACGAGTGGCTGCGCGACATCGCGCCGTCCAGGGAGCTGCGGACCTGGTACCACGAGGACCGCGACGGGCGGTACGACGCCTTCGCCGAGCGCTACGCCGCCGAGCTGGCCGATCCGGTGCGCGCCGGGCTCGTGGCGCACGTCCAGGACCTGGCCCGGCGGGGCCGGGTCACGCTGGTGACCTCGGTCAAGGAGGTCGAGCACAGCCACGTCCCGGTCCTCGTGCGCCACGTACTCGGCGACTGAGCGCCGGCCGGAACCCGGCGCGGGCCCGCGGACCGGTGCTCAGGCCGCCAGGCAGACCGCGCCGCGCCCCCGGCCCGGGCCCGTGCCGGGCACGGAGACGGCCGCGGTGACGGAGACGGTGCGGCGCACCCGGGCCGCGCGCGCCAATTCACCCTGGGCGAGCGCCAGTACGTCGACCAGGCCGAGCCCGAGCGCCCCGGCCACGGCGGCGAGCATCTCCGAGGAGGCCTCCTTGCGGCCGCGCTCCATCTCGGAGAGGTAGGGCATGGAGATCCCGGCGACGTCGGCCACGTCCTGCAACGTCCTTCCCTGGGCGCGTCGGCGGCGGCGCAGCACGTCTCCGACGACATGCCGCCACAGCGGCTCGGGGGCAAGGGCGGCTCGGGGCCTCGGGGTCTCGTGGGCGCTCATCACGCCAGCGTAGGTGCGGGTCCGCGCGGGCAGGGCGGACTTCACCCACAGCGATATCCGCCCACCGCCCCGTCGGTCACTCGGGCGTCCGTTCGTAGCGGAGCAGGACGACCCCGTTGTCGAAGGCGCGGGTCTCCACGAGGCGCAGGAGCGACGGGGCGAACGGGCCGTCCGGGAAGAGGCGTTTGCCCGCGCCGACCACGACGGGGTGGACGTAGATCCGGAACTCGTCGACGAGGTCGTGCTCCAGGAAGGTGGCGGCCAGACCGGCGCCGCCGAGGCTGAGGTCGCCGCCGGGTTCCTCCTTGAGGGCGCGGATCGCGGCCGGGGACACCTCGGGGACGACGGTGGTGTGCCAGGGCGCGGGGCCGGGCTTCAGCGTGCGCGAGAAGACGATCTTCGGTTTCTCGCGCCAGATCTCCGCGAAGTCGGTCTCGACCGGCTCCGCGCCGGGGTCGGCGTCGGCCGCGGGCCAGTAGTCCGCCATCAGTTCGTGGGTGACCCGGCCGCTGAGGAAGCCGCCCATGGGCCGCAGCACGTCGTTCATGTGCTGATGGAACGGGGCGTCCACCTGGTGCCAGTCGATCTCGCGGCCCGGCCCCTCCACGTACCCGTCCAGAGAAATCCCCATCATCAGGACGATCTTGCGCATCTCGGCCTCGTCTCTCGCCTCGTCCGGCAGCGGCGCGGACACAATGGCCCGCATGCACCAGACTGCACAGTTCACCGCGAGGCCGCCATGGAAGTGACCCTGATCGCCGTCGTCGGCGTCGCGAGCATCGTGGCGGTGGCCGCGTTCTCGCAGCGTCTCGGGCTCGCCGCGCCGCTCAGCCTGGTCGTGGTCGGCATCGCCCTGAGTTTCGTGCCGGGTGTGCCGGTGGTGCAGCTGGATCCCGAGTGGGTCCTGGCGGGTGTCCTGCCGCCGCTGCTGTACTCCTCGGCGGTGAACATGCCCGCGCAGGACTTCCGGCGCGACATCAAGGCCATCGGCGGGCTCGCGGTGCTGCTGGTGGCGGTGTCCACGCTCGGGGCCGGCTGGCTGCTGCATCTGCTGATGCCGGACATCGGCTGGCCGGCCGCGTTCGCGCTCGGCGCGGTGATCAGCCCCACGGACGCGGTCGCCGCGACGTCGGTGGGCCGCAAACTCGGCCTGCCGTCGCGGCTGCTGACGCTCCTGGAGGGCGAGGGTCTGGTCAACGACGCCTCCGCGCTGGTGCTGCTGCGCTCCGCGGTCGCGGCGATGGCGGGTGCGGTGTCCCTGTGGGGTGTCGCCGGGCAGTTCGTGTTCTCGGTCGCGGTGGCGGTCGTGGTGGGCGTGGTCGTCGGACTGGTCAACGTGCGGGTCCGCGCGCTCCTCGACGACACGGTGCTCAACACGGCGATCTCGTTCGTCGTGCCGTTCGTCGCGTATGTGCCCGCCGAGGAGTTCGACGCGTCGGGGGTGCTCGCCGTCGTCGTCTGCGGGCTGGTGACGGGGCATCTGAGCCCGCGGCTGCTGCGGGCGAGGGACCGGATCGGCGAGGCGATGAACTGGCGCACCCTCGCCTTCCTCCTGGAGAGTTCGATCTTCCTGCTGATGGGTCTCGGCCTGAAGACGCTGCTCGACGAGGCGCACGCCCACGAGAACGGGCTCGGCGCGGGCCGCGTCATCCTCTACGGGCTGGCCCTCACCGGTCTCGTCATCGTCGTACGGATGGTGTTCACGGTGCCGTTGGTGGCGCTGGTGCGCCGCGACGCGCGCCGGGCCGCCGCCTCGAAACCGCTGATCGAGCGGATGCAGGAGCGGCTCGACACCTTCGACCTGAGCGAGCGGTTCACCCCGCGCAAGAAGGCGCACATCGAGCGCCGGGTGCAGCGCACGAGCGCCGACATCGACTTCCGGCTCACCGAGACGCTCGGCTGGCAGGGCGGTGTGGTCCTCGCCTGGTCGGGGATGCGGGGCGCGATCACGGTGGCGGCCGCGCAGACGCTGCCCGAGGACACCGAGTACCGCGCCCAGTTGATCGTGATCGCGTTCGTCGTGGCGGTGACGACGCTGCTGCTGCAAGGGCTGACGCTGCCCGCCGTGATCCGCACGGTCCGCATCCCGGGCGACGACCCGCAGCGGCTGCGCGAGGAGTACGGGCGGCTGGTCACGGAGATGTCCGACGCGGGGGTCGCCTCCCTGGACGACGCGCAGGAGTCCGGGGACGCGCCGCCCGCGCTGCTCGACCGTGTGCGGCAGGACAGTCTGATCCGGCCGCGGGACGCGGACTCGGAGGAGGACCGCAAGAGGGCCGCCGCCGCGTTCCAGGGCATCGACGACGCCCATCTCGTCTATCTCCGGCTCCGGCTGCGGGTCGTCTCGGCGGAGCGCGACGCCCTGCTCGCCGCGCGCACCCGGGGTTCGTACAGTTCCCGCGCGCTGCAGGGCGCCCAGCACGTGCTGGACCTGGAGGAGGCGCGGCTGGAGCAGTTCGGCGACCGCTTCGAGGAGTGAGCGTCCCTACGAGGCTTTCGGCCGCTCCCAGTCGCAGGGCGGGGACGGGCAGGCGTGCGCGTCGTGTTCCTTGAGGGCGACGCTCACGAGGCTGAGCAGCAGCTGGACGTCCGTGTCGCACTCCAGGAGGACGGTGATCCAGGAGTCCCCCGGCCGCACCCGGATCGCGCTGCTGTGCCGCAGCTGGGGCAGGAGCCGCTGCACCGCCGAGGAGGTCAGGTACAGATCGGCGCAGTCGTCGGCGTGGAAATGGATGAGTTCATGGCCCGCCGCGCCGAAGGCGTGCCCAACCGAGCACCGGGGCGGGCCACTTACCAGGTTCGGCCATGTCCCCAGTTCGGACATGGCGCGCTGGGCCGCGGTCATACCTCCATCCTTGCGCACCCTTCACCTGGAGGACCAGCCCCATCAACCCTCGTGTTCCCCCGGCTACTTGTCGTGACGCGGTCGCGCCGGGCGCGACCGGCGTGCGCGGGGCGTCCGTGAGCCGGTGGAGCGGCGGTCGCCGGGGCGGCACTGTGAGGTAGCGGACCTTGTGCCGGGCGGGGTCGATCGACTTCACTCGCAGCACTCGGTTTTCTTGATCGAGTACGCCTGGACGCATCGAGCACGCCTACACGCAGGGGGTTTCGCACATGCCCACATCATCGGCGGTGGCCGGGTGGGAGGACGTCGCGGTGCGCGACGTCGAGACGAACGGCATCACGCTGCGGGTCTTCGAGCAGGGCCCCGACACCGGCGGGACGGCGGACCGGCCGCCGGTCGTGCTCTGTCACGGCTTCCCCGAGCTGGCGTTCTCCTGGCGCCATCAGGTACGGGCGCTGGCCGCGGCGGGCCATCGGGTGCTGGCCCCGGACATGCGCGGCTACGGCGGCAGTTCCCGCCCGGCCGATCCGGACGCGTACGACGCGCTGACCCTGTGCGCGGATCTCGCCGGGCTGCTCGACGCGGAGGGCGTGGACGACGCCGTGTTCGTGGGCCACGACTGGGGAGCGATCGTGGTGTGGCAGATGGCGACGGCGTACCCGGAGCGGGTGCGGGCCGTCGCGGGGATGAGCGTGCCGGCCACGCCCCGCTCCCCCGTGCCGCCGCTCCCGCTGCTGCGCAAGCGCAACGGAGACGACTTCTACATCGTGTGGTTCCAGGAGCCCGGGGTCGCCGACCGCGCGCTCGCGCGGAACGTCCGCCGCACGCTCGTCACCCGGGAGATCTACTCGGCCGCGTGGGCCGCCCGCCCCGACGAGCAGCTGCCGCCGCCGCGCTGGCTGAACGAGGCGGAACTCGCCCATTACGTGGATGAGTTCAGCCGGACCGGCTTCACCGGCGGGCTGAACTACTACCGCAATCTCGATCGCACCTGGACCCTGACGGAGCATCTGGCGGGCCGCACGATCGACTGCCCCTCGCTGTTCGTCACGGGTTCCCGCGACCCGGTCGCCCGGTTCATGCCGGACGACAAGATGGAACGGGTCCTGACCGACCTGCGCGGCCGTGTCGTCCTCGACGGCGCCGGGCACTGGATCCAGCAGGAACGGCCCGAAGAGGTGAACACGGCACTGCTCGACTTCCTCGCCGGGCTCCCTCAGGGCAGGTCCTAGGGCCTGTCCGGCGGATCAGGTCGCAGTCGGTCGGCCCGCGCGTTTCTGTGCCGGTGAGCGGGGTCTGGTGCGTCGAGATGCAAGGCGGAGGAGGGCGTCGACGCGGAGCGTCGGCAACGGACGACAACGCCGCAGGTCGGCGTGCCGGACCCCGCGCCCGCGACAAGATCCGCCGGACAGGCCCTAGCGGCGCAGGCTGTCGCCGTCGTCGGTCCCGTACTCGCACAGCTCGAAGACGACCTCGCCGGCCGTGGCACCGACGACGGTGCCCCGTGCGGGCCTGACGGGGGCTCCGACCCACACCAGATGGGGTGCCGTGCCGACGATCCGGCACGGCACGACGAAGCCCTCGGGGAAGCGGACCAGCGATTCGTTGCGGGCCGCGCCGGTTCCGCGGTGGACCACCCGGGACTGGACCACGACGCCCAGGCCCGCGCTGTGTTCCGTCTCCAGGTCGCTCGACGCGCACACCGGGCACAGCAGCCGCCGGAACGACGGCGAGGCACACCACTTGCAGCGCTGATAGGCGAAGCCGGCCGGCTCGCGATGTGTCGGCGGCGTCATCACGCCCGTCCCGGTCCCGGCCCCGATCCGGCTTCCGAACACCTCTGCCATCTCCGACACTCTCGGCCTCCCGCGCTCGCCCGGCGTACGCCGAGGCTGCGGCCCCGACGCCTCTCGCATCGTATGGCACTCAGTGCCGCGCGGTAAAGACACCCAGTACCCTCTCTTGGGGCTGGGGGCCCGGATCAGTCGTCCCGCAGCGCCGACTCCACCCGCTGGATGACCCGCCACATCGGGGCGCCCTTGGGGGCGACCATGACGACGACCTCGCCGTCGCCCTCCGCGGCGCCGGGCGCCTGCCCCGCCTCGCCCCACATCCGCCGGACGAGGTCGAGCGCCTGGTCGACAGCGGCCTCGGCGTCTCCCTCGCCGCCCGAGCGGAGCCAGGAGCGCAGGCCGTTGTTGTGCGCGGCGACCACGGCGGCCGCGACCACCTCGGCACGCAGCGCGCCGTCCGCGGCATCGCTCCAGCGGTGGCGCAGATACCCGGCGAGGGTGCGCTCGTAGCGCCGGACGACGGACAGTTCGTACGTGCGCAGGCCGGGGACCTCACGCGTCAACCGGTAGCGCTGGACGGAGAATTCGGGGTTGGCGGCGTACATGCGCAGCACGATGCGAGCCCCGTCGCACACCACCTCGACGGCGTCGCTGTCGTCGTCGGCGGCGTCGAGGAACGCGGTCATGTCGGCCAGACAGCTCTCGTGGTCCGGGAAGACCGCGTCCTCCTTGGACGGGAAATAGCGGAAGAACGACCGGCGCCCGACCCCCGCGCGCGCGACGATGTCGTCCACGGTCGTCCGCTCGAAGCCGCGCTCCAGGTACAGCTGGAACGCCGCCTCGGCCAGCACCTCCCGCATGGGTGCCTTCTTCCGGGAACCGGTGACCTCGCGCGCCTCGCTCATGCCGGGAACGTAACACCGGACGTCCCGTTTTGGCACTACGTACCTTTACAGAGGGAACTCAGTGCCATACGTTGACGCCAGTAGAACTTTACTGGGCAGTCCGAGGACGCTCTGATCGAGGAGAGCCGGCGTGAGCTTGAGGATCGTTGTCACCGTGAAGTACGTGCCGGATGCCACGGGCGACCGGCACTTCGCCGATGACCTGACCGTGGACCGGGATGATGTGGACGGTCTGCTGTCGGAGCTGGACGAGTACGCGGTCGAGCAGGCGTTGCAGATCTCCGAGAACTCGGACGACGACGTGGAGATCACCGTGTTGACGGTGGGTCCGGAGGATGCCAAGGACGCGCTGCGCAAGGCGTTGTCGATGGGTGCGGACAAGGCGATCCACGTCGAGGACGACGATCTGCACGGCACGGACGCGATGGGGACGTCGCTGGTGCTGGCGAAGGCGATCGAGAAGGCCGGTTTTGATCTGGTGGTCTCGGGGATGGCGTCGACGGACGGCACGGCGGGGATCGTGCCGGCGCTGGTCGCGGAGCGGCTGGGCGTGCCGCAGGTGACGCTGCTGTCGCAGGTCGCCGTCGAGGGTGGTGCGGTGACCGGGCGGCGGGACGGTGACACGGCGTCGGAGCAGTTGCAGGCGTCGTTGCCGGCGGTGGTGTCGGTGACGGACCAGTCGGGTGAGGCGCGTTACCCGTCGTTCAAGGGGATCATGGCGGCGAAGAAGAAGCCGGTCGAGTCCTGGGACCTGTCCGACCTCGGCATCGAGGCGGAGGAGGTCGGTCTGGAGGGTGCCTGGACCACGGTGGAGGCGGCCGCGGAGCGTCCGGCGCGCACGGCGGGCACGATCGTGAAGGACGAGGGTGAGGGCGGCAAGCAGCTCGCCGAGTACCTCGCCGGCCAGAAGTTCATCTAAAACAACGGGAATTGGATCCATCTCATGGCTGAAGTTCTGGTCTACGTCGACCACGTGGACGGTGCTGTCCGCAAGCCCACCCTGGAGCTGCTGACGCTGGCCCGCCGGATCGGTGACCCGGTCGCCGTCGCGCTGGGCAACGGCGCGGGTGAGACCGCGTCGGTGCTGGCCGAGCACGGTGCGGTGAAGGTCTACACGCACGAGGCCGCCGAGTACGCGGACTATCTGGTGGTGCCGAAGGTCGACGCGCTGCAGGCCGCCGTCACCGCGGTCTCCCCGGCCGCGGTGCTGGTGCCGTCCTCGGCGGAGGGCAAGGAGATCGCGGCCCGTCTGGCGCTGCGCATCAAGTCGGGCATCATCACCGACGCCGTCGACCTGGAGGCCGGCGAGAACGGCCCCGTCGCCACCCAGTCGGTGTTCGCCGCGTCGTTCACCACCAAGACCCGCGTGTCGACCGGCACCCCGGTCATCACCGTCAAGCCCAACTCCGCCGCGGTCGAGGCGGCTGCGGCCGCGGGCGCGGTCGAGGCGCTCACGGTGTCGTTCTCGGAGGCGGCGACGGGGACGAAGGTCACCTCGCGCACGCCGCGTGAGTCGACCGGGCGTCCGGAGCTGACCGAGGCCGCGATCGTGGTCTCCGGTGGCCGCGGCGTGAACGGCGCGGAGAACTTCGCGGTCATCGAGGCCCTCGCCGACTCCCTGGGCGCGGCCGTGGGCGCCTCGCGTGCCGCGGTGGACGCGGGCTGGTACCCGCACTCCAACCAGGTCGGCCAGACCGGCAAGAGCGTCTCGCCGCAGCTGTACATCGCCAACGGCATCTCCGGCGCCATCCAGCACCGCGCCGGTATGCAGACCTCGAAGACGATCGTGGCGGTCAACAAGGACGCCGAGGCCCCGATCTTCGACCTGGTCGACTACGGCGTCGTCGGCGACCTCTTCGACGTCGTGCCCCAGCTCACCGAAGAGGTCAAGACCCGCAAGGGCTGAACGACTTCCGACGGATCCGTACGGCGTCGCGCCCAGGGGCTCACAGCTCCTCGGCGCGGCGCCGTACGGCGTAGTAGCCCGCCGCACCGACCGACCCGGCGATCAGCGCGCCGCCCAGCGCGAGTTGCAGGGTGCTCCACTGTCCGAGGGAGCCGCCGTCACCGGCGTGCACCCCGTGCAGTTGCGTGCCGCCCTCGCCCGACACGGTGAGGGTCTGCCGGGCCACCGTGCCGCCCTCGCAGGTCACGGAGACCGGATAGGTGCCGGGACGGGCGCCGGAGGGCACCTCGAAGCTGCCGCTGACCCCTTTCTCGTACTCGGCCGAACGCAGCGTGAACTCGCCCGCTCCGACGCTGTCCGCGTCGCCGGTCGCGGAGGAGTCGCCGCCGCACGCCGTGGTGCTGGCCAGCACGCTCGCGCCGGGGCGCACGTCGGCCGGATCGAGCACCAGACCCGTCGCCGCCCCGGCCTCCGTGGCAGGCTCCGTGACGGGCTCCGCGGGCTCCTCGGGCGGCGCGGTCCAGGCGGGAGTGTCGCTCCATCCGTCGTCCCCGTCGGACGGAGCCGCGGCGCACACGGGCGCCCCGAGCAGGAGCAGGGCTGCGGTGGCGGTCGACAGGGGCACGGTGCGACGCATGCGGTTCCTCTCGGGCGCGGCCGCCGGGCGGCCACAGGTGCGGTCTGGTCCGCGACCGAGCAAACCCCGCGCCGGAGCCCGCCGCCCGCCGGGGCGTCGAGTCGGGTGAGCGAGGGCGCACGTGCGGGTGACCACCGGCGTCCGCCCGGTGGTCACCCGCCCGAGAAGCCCCCGCCCGTGTCCCGCGGCGTCGCGCGCCGCGCGCCGGCCGTTACACGTACCCCGTGATCCGGTGCGCCTGGTGGGCCTCGACGAGCTTGACCCGGGCCGCTTTCAGGCGGTGGGCCATCACCTCGGCGACGCCGTGCAGCAGGGCCACACCGAGCGCCGGTTCGATGTCGCACAGCGCGCGCACGGACGAGCCGTCGAATTCATAGGCGCGCACCGGGCTGAACGCCTCGGCGCCGAAGTCCCATTCGTAGGGCGGGAAGAGCCAGGACCAGCCGAGGAGATCTCCCGGTCCGAGCGGGTCGACGGGCAGCCGGGCCCGGTCGGAGACGCGCACGTCGAGCGTGACTGTTCCGGTCCTGATGATCCAGAAGCAGTCGGCGCGGTCCCCTTCCTCGAAGATCCGGGAGTCCTGGGGGAAGGACACCTCTCGGGCGAGAGGCATCAGGCGGTCGCGATAGGCGCGCGGCAGTCGGTTCAGCAGTCGTGTCCGGTCCGTCATGGCGGAACACCTCCACCGTCGGGTCATTCCAGCGTACGTACGTCCCGCGCGTACCGGGTCGTCGAAGCGGGCGGCGGCCGGATGGCGGTAACGGATCGCGAGCGGCCGGTCACGCACCTACGGTGCCCGCATGGTGATCTTCATCCGATCTCGTGCCCCGCTCAGCAGGGCCTTCGTGACGTCGGGCGTGTGCGCGGCGCTCGTCGCGGGGGCCGCTGCCGGTCCCGCGCGGGCCGCCGCGGGGCCGCCCGCCGTGCCCTCCCTGTCGGCGCTGTCCTGGGAGGTCATGGACGCGCGCACCGGGACCGTCCTGGCGGCCAGGGCGCCGCACCGCAGGCTGCCGCCGGCCAGCACGCTCAAGACGCTGTTCGCGCTGACGGTGCTGCCGCACCTGCGCCAGGACACGGTGCACCGCGCCTCGTCGGCGGACCTGGCGGAGGTCGCCGAGGGCAGCAGCGAGGTCGGGGTCGCCGAGGGGCACCGGTACACCGTCGGCGACCTGTGGCGCGGGGTGTTCCTCAGCTCCGGCAACGACGCCGTGCACACGCTGGCCAGGCTGAACGGCGGCCTGTCGCGCACGCTGGACCAGATGCAGGCCACCGCCCGCCGGATCGGCGCCCGCGACACCCAGGTGCGCTCCCCCGACGGGTTCGACACTCCGGGCCAGTACTCCAGCGCCCACGACCTGGCGCTCATCGCCCGCGAAGGGTTCAAGAACCCGGACTTCCGCCGGTACATGGGCACGAAGTACGCGCGCTTCCCGGTGTCCGGGGGCCCGGACGCGTACGAGATCCAGAACACCAACCGGCTGCTGGTCGGCTCGCACGGCGTGGAGCCCTATCCGGGCCTCATCGGCGTCAAGAACGGCTACACGACGCAGGCCGGCACCACGCTGGTCTCGGCCGCGACCCACGGGGACCGCACGATCCTGGTGACCGTGATGAATCCCCAGGACGGGGACTTCAACGCGGTGTACGAGGAGAGCCGCGCGCTGCTCGACTGGGGGTTCGCCACCCCGGCACCGCAACCGCCGAAGCAGCAGGCCGGGCCGCTGCGGGCCGCCGCCCCCGCGACCGCCCCGACACGTCAGGAGCCGGAGGAGGCGCCCGGCGTCACCCGGCATCTCGGCGCGGCCGCCGCCCTGCTCGTCCTGACCTGCGTGCCCCTGGTCCTGCGCCGCCGGCTGCGGGCCCGCCGCTCTCGCTCCTAGGGCGGCACGCACCCCAGGGCCCGTCCCGCGGATCTCGGCGCGGGCCGGCCTTCGCGGCGTACGAGCGTCAGGGGCGCGGTACGGGTCCCTGACGGTCGGCTGCACGGCGGTGCCCGTCCCGGTGCCCGGCGTTCAGCAGATAGCTCACCTTGACCCGCAGCACCCAGGGGTCGACCGGCTTGACCAGCAGGTCGGCGACGCCCAGTTCGATCGCGGTCTGCGCGAGGGCGCTGGTGCCGATCCCGGTCACGAGGACGATGGGGATGTCCCGGGTCTGGTCGAGGCGGAGCAGATAGTCGGCCACCTCCAGGCCGCTGATGCCGGGCATCCGTACGTCGAGCAGGATCACGCCGACGCCGCCGCGCAGCGCGATCTTCAGGGCGTCGTCGCCGTTGCCCGCGCAGACGACGGGGACGCCGAGCGGGGCGAGGGCCGCCTCGAGGACCCGCAGATTGGATTCACGGTCGTCCACCAGGAGGACCTTCGCGGAGTCGACCATGAGTTCTCAACTGCCTCCGTGCTAGCGCCTCGTGGACCGGCGCCCTGCGCCGCGGTTCGAGATTACGGTGCGCGGACCGCGCCGGGCGACCGGTCCGCGCAGACGGGACGCGCGGTCCGCGGCGTACCGTGTCCTGATCGTCATCGCGGAGGGCTCCGCAAAGATCGTCCGGCCGGGGTACGTTTCCGGGCTGCGGCCCCACCCGCGACCCGCCCGTCCCTCGTCCGCGGAGAGCAGGAACATGCAGGAACTCGACGTGCCCCGGCTGACGGAGCCGCCCGTGGCGGGCGGTCTCGCGGACTCGGTCTTCACGGCGGTGCGCCGGACGCCGGACCGCGTCCAGTTCTCGCTGTCCGCGCCCGGCGGGCAGTGGGAGCCCGTCACCGCGCGCCGGTTCGCCGGTGAGGTGCTCGCGGTGGCCGGAGGACTGCTGTCGCAGGGCGTCGGCTTCGGCGACCGGGTGGCCGTCATGTCGCGCACCCGGTACGAATGGACGCTCGCCGCCTACGCGTTGTGGTCGATCGGCGCCGTGGTCGTGCCGGTCTATCCGACGTCCTCCACCGAGCAGGTGCGCGACATCCTCCGGGACACGGGCGCGATCGGCTGCTTCGTCGAGAACGAGAACCACGCCATGACCGTGGCCGCCGCGCACGGCCCGCACAACCCGCTGACCCGGCTGTGGCAGATGGACCAGGGCGCGCTCGACGAGCTGCGGACCGAGGGCGCGGCGGTCGATCCGGCGTACGTCCACCGGCTGCGCTCCGCGGTGCAGCCCGGGCACACGGCGCTGATCTGCTACACGTCCGGGACGACGGGCCGCCCGAAGGGCTGCGTCCTCACCCACGCCAACCTGATCGCCGAGTGCGACACCCTGTCACTGGGGTGGGGCGGCCTGCTGGCCGCGCCCGGCGAGGAGGCGTCGCTCGTGGCGTTCCTGCCGCTGGCGCACTGCTACGGGCTTGTCGTGGTGGTCAGTTCGGTGCGTGTCGGGGTCAACGTCGCGTTCCAGCCGGACCCTTCGCCGCAGGCGCTGCTGCCGACGCTGGCCGCGTTCCGTCCCACGTTCCTGTACGCCGTGCCGTACATCTTCGAACGCCTCTTCCGCGCGGCCCGCCTGAAGGCCCGTCAGAGCGGGCGCAGCGCCCTCTTCGAGCGGGCGGTGCGGTCCGCGGTGCACTACGCGGCCGCCGAGCAGCGCGGGAAGGCGGGGCAGGGCAGCGGTCCCGGCCCCCGGCTGAGGCTGCGGCACGCGCTCTACGACCGGCTCGTGTACGCGCGGGTGCGGGCGGTGCTCGGCGGCCGGGTGCGCAACGCCGTCTCCGGCGGTTCGCCGCTCGCCCGCGAACTCGGGCTGTTCCTCGCGGGCTGCGGGATCACCGTCTACGACGGGTACGGGCTGACGGAGACCGCCGCGGCCGTCACCGCGCAGCCGGTGGGCGCGGTGCGGCACGGGACCGTGGGCCGGCCGCTGCCCGGCAACGCGGTGCGCATCGCCGACGACGACGAGATCCTGGTCCGGGGAGACGTGGTCTTCGCGGGCTACTACAACGATCCCGCGGCGACCGAGGCGGCGCTGCGCGACGGCTGGTTCAGCACCGGCGATCTCGGCCGGCTCGATCCGGACGGCTATCTCGTCATCACCGGCCGCAAGAAGGACATCATCATCACCAGCGGCGGCAAGAGCATCTCCCCGCTGCTGCTGGAGGAGGAGTTGCGCGGCCATCCGCTCATCTCGGGCTGTCTGGTCGTCGGTGACAACCGCCCGTACGTGGCCGCCCTGATCACCCTCGACGAGGAGTCCGTGGCGGGCTGGCTCGCGCTCAAGGGGCGCGACCCGCAGGAACCCGCGGCGCTGGTGACGGACGAGGAGCTGCTCGGGCACGTCCGGCGGGCGGTCTCCCGGGCCAACTCCCGTGTCTCGCGCGCCGAGTCCATCCGCACCTTCCGGGTGCTGCCGCACGAATTCGGCTCGCGCGAGGGCCTGTTGACCCCGTCGCTGAAGATCCGCAGATCCGCGGTGATCGAGCGGTACGCGCGCGAGATCGACGAGCTGTACGGGACCCGGCCGAGCCGCCGCGCCCTGTGAACACCCGCTGAGGATGACCGGAGTTCACCTTGCGTACGCGCCGGTCCTTGCTCACCCTGGGCACCGCAACAGCGCCGCAGGGCCCTCCCGGCCGCGCCCGTCGAGCCCGGGGAGGACCGTTGACCTCGCCTTCGCACCGGTTCCGCAGCAGACTGCTGCGCCGCCCGCGCCCCCAGGACCCCAAGGTCTCCACGGCCGAGCAGGAACTGTTCGGCGGGCCGCTGCGCTACGACACCGGCTGGGCCTCGCACCAGAACGCCTTCCTCGACCTGTCGCTCCTCACCGCCCTGCGGGCCATGCCCCGGCTCGTCCTCGGCACGCTGCGCCGGGCCTGGCACGCCGATCGCGGCGCGCTGCTCGCCGTCGGTGTCAGCGAGATCGGCCAGGGGATCGCCGCCGCGGTGAACCTGCTCGTCCTGAACTCCGTCATGCACACGCTGCTCTCCGACGGCTCGGCGGCCGGGCGGGTGCGGCAGGCGCTGCCGGCCCTGCTCCTCGGCGCCGCGGTCGCCACCGTCAACGCCCTGCTCGCCACCTGGTCCACGTCCGGGGCGGGACGTCTTGAACCGCTGGTGGAGCGGGTGGCGACCACCGAGTACCTCGACGCCGCCCAGGCGGTGGAGCTGGAGGCCATCGAGGACCCGGCGTTCCGGCGCCTGCTCGACGTGGCCTTCTACGGCGCGGCGTCGGCGCGCCGCATGATCTCGGCGTGTGTCGCCGCGCTCAACGGGGTCATCTCGCTGGTCGCCACCGCGTCCATCCTCAGCGTGCTGCACTGGGCGCTGCTGCCGATGCTGCTGCTGATCGTCGCGCCGCGCGGCTGGGGCGCCATGCGGGTGGCGCAGGAGCGGTACGTGTCGATGCTGAACTGGGTCGAGCACGTCCGCGCGAGCCGGCTGATCGGCACCCTGCTGACCGAGCGCAGCGCCGCCCAGGAGGTGCGGCTGCACGCGGTCGGTCCCGCGCTCCTGGAGCGTTATCGGGACATGGCGGAGAGCGCCGAGAGCGAGCAGCGGCGTCTGGCGAACGGCAAGGCGGGTACCGAGCTGGTCGCCACCGCTCTGTCGGGGGTCGCGCTGGCGGCCACGTACGGGGTGATGTTCTGGCTGATCACGACGGGCGCCATGAGCCTGGCGATCGCCGGGACGGCGGTGGTCGCCGTGCGCAGCGGGTCGGCGAGCCTGGGCACGCTGGTGATGAACGTCAACCAGTTGCACGAGGAGTCGCTGTACGTCCAGGACCACGAGAGGTTTCTCGTGGAGGCGGCCCGGCGGACGATTCCCACCGGGGGCGCGGCGCTGCCGGAGCGGATCGACGCCGTGGTCCTCGACAAGATCAGCTACCGGTATCCGGACCGGGAGGAACCGGCCCTGGACGAGGTGTCGCTGACGGTTCCGATGGGGTCGGTGACCGCGGTCGTCGGGGAGAACGGCAGCGGCAAGTCCACCTTGATGAAGATCATCAGCGGGCTCCTCGTCCCGCACTCCGGGACGGTTCGCTGGGGCGGCACTCCGCTGACCGGGCTCGACCGGGCGCTGGTCTTCGAGCGGGTCAGCCAACTCACGCAGGACTTCCAGCGCTGGCCGATGACGGCCGCGATGAACATCCGGATCGGGCGGCCCCAGCGGAAGGCGTCCGCCGAGGAGCTGGAGCCGTCGGCGCGGTACGCGGGCGCGACCTCGGTCATCGCGCGCCTGCCGGGCGGCATGGGGACGCTGCTCGCCCGCATGTTCCGCGGGGCGAGCGAGCTGTCCGGCGGCGAGTGGCAGAAGTTCGGCCTGGCGCGCACCCATTGGCGCGACCGGACCGGCGCGGCGGACGGCGTCCTGATCGTGGACGAGCCGACGTCCGCGCTCGACCCGGAGGCGGAGATCGAGGCGTTCGACCGGCTGCGGGGCCTTGCGGGCCCCACACGTGCGGTCGTCCTGGTCACCCATCGGATGTCCGGGGTGCGCTGGGCGGACACCATCCATGTGCTGAGCCGGGGCCGCGTCGTGGAGTCCGGCAGCCATGCGGAGCTGCTCGCCGCAGGCGGCCGGTACGCCACCATGTTCCGCACCCAGGCGGCCCAGTACGGCCACGACGGCCACGACGGCCACGACGGCCATCGGACGCCCGGCTCCGCACAGCCTCCCGCCAAGGCGTAGGCGGGGCCTCCGCTTCCCGGCCATATGTCCGACGGCTCCGGGACGGGTGCGTGGGACGCAGATCACACGTGTGCGCGCCCGCGCGTCCGTTTCCCGCCGGAGGTTCACTCCTGCACCATCCGCCCCACACACATACCCGGGCGACCGACCATCGGTCTGAGCACGGTGTGGCCGCGGGACACGCCCGTGACGAGCGGGAACCATGCCGTCCGGATTCCGCCAGAGATCACCGGCGAGGCCGTTTGACCGACAACACCGTTGTCCAACTCCCGTACGCCGAAGGGGGGTTGTCTCGCCGCTCAGGTAGGGGTATGCCAGGGGCACCGCCACAACACCGCGCCCCCACCCCTGCGAGGAGGCCATGCCCGCCTACCACGACACCGACGCCGACTTCGGCATGAGAACGCCGCACCCCGAGGACCCACGGGTCGTCGAGCTGTGGGGCGAACTCGACATCCTCGCCGCCCACCACCTGGCGGGCCGCCTCCAGGAACTGTCCCCCGGGCGGGGCGGCACGCTCGTCGCCGACCTGCGCGCCGTGACGTTCCTGGACTGCAGTGGCCTGTCGATGCTCGTGCGCCTCCAGGAGCGGCTGCACGCGCGGCAGGCACGCCTCGTCCTGGTCCTCACCGATCCGTTCCTGCTGCGTGTGATCCGGCTCGCCGGTCTCGCGGACGCCCTGCGGGTCGCCGCGGACCTGGACTCGGCCCGTTCGTGGCCGACCCGGGACGTACCGGCCTGAGGCGCCGCGTCCGCCGGGAGCCGCGCGCTCCCGGCGGACGCGGCGCGCCGCTCGGTCAGCCGCGGCCGCGCGGCGCCGTCGGCGGCGCCGTGAGCCCTGCCGCGACGAACGCGACCACGGTCGCGGTGCGCGGGAAGGAGGCGGCTTCCGCGGGCATCTTCGCCAGCGGGCGCCCATAGGTCTCCATGACGACGCTGAACGCGAGCCGGCAGCGTTCGGTGACCTCCTGCGGGGCCAGCAGCGGCAGCGCGCGCCCGACCATCACCTCGAAGGGCGCGGGCACGAACAGGCTGGAGGCGTTGGGCAGTTGCCCGGTGGGCAGCGCCGAGCGCGCCAGCAGATGGCACAGCACCCGGCCGTCGCGGGTCGCGACCAGCTCGGCGAACGGCTCGACCAGGGCGGCGGCCATCTCCCCCACGTCGGGCCCGGACTCCCCCGCATCCTTGAGGAACCGCATCCGGTCGGTCCACAGCGGCCGCAGTTCGCGCTCCAGCAGCGCCGTGACCAGCCCCTCCCGCGAACCGAAGTGATAGTGCACGGCCCCCGGGTTCAGCGCGGCCTCGGCGTTGATCGCCCGCAGGGAGACCTGATCGGCCCCCTTCTCCAGGAAGAGTCGCTTCGCCGCGTCGAGCAGCCGCTCGCGCGTCGGGGTGTCCGGGTGCGTCATGCCCACCATTCCACCACGTCAGCCCGTCTTCCGATCACCGTCCAATCAGTGATTGAATAGTGATTGGAACAAACCGGTCGTGAAAGGTGCGGCCGGGTGAAAGGAGTCCGTCATGGGCACGTACGTGATCACTGGGTCCGCTTCGGGAATGGGAGCCGCGGCCGCGACCCGGATGCGCGCGGCCGGGCACCGGGTGATCGGTGTCGACCTGCGGGACGCCGATGTCGTCGCCGACCTGGGCGGCGCCGAGGGCCGCGCGCACGCCGTCCGGGAGATCCTGGCGCTGAGCGGCGGCACGCTGGACGGCGTGGCCGCGGTCGCGGGGGTCGGGCCGAGCGTGCGGAGCGCCGCCGCCGTCGTGTCGATCAACTACTTCGGCCCCGTCGCGCTGCTGGACGCGCTGCGGCCGGCGCTGGAGCGGTCCGGCGCGGGCCGTGCCGTCGTGATCAGCTCGAACTCGGCGAGCACCGTCCCCGTCATCGACGACGAGCTGGTGGAGCTGCTGCTGGCCAGCGACGAGGAGGCCGCCCGGGAGCGCGCCGCGGCCGCGCAGAGCGCCCTGCCCGCGGCGACGCTCGACAGCGCGCCGAGCATCGTCGCGTACGCCACCTCGAAGCTGGCGCTCGCCCGCTGGGTGCGGCGCACCGCCGTCACCCCGCAGTGGGCCCGCCGGGGCATTCTGCTGAACTCGATCGCGCCGGGTGCCGTGCTCACTCCGCTGATGACCGGCTCCACCGGTGTCGGTGAGGCACCGGACGCGGACGGCTTCCCGACCCCGATGCCGCTCGGCGTCTTCGGGGAGGCGGCGGACATCGCCTTCTGGATCGAGCAGTTCCTGCGCCCGGAGGCCCGCTTCACCACCGGTTCGATCCTGTACGTCGACGGGGGCACGGACGCGGCGATGCGCACCGACGCCCAGCCGTCGGCGATGCGCAGGTGACCCGCCGGGCCGGTTCGTGCGCCGCCCGCCCCTTCACCCCGGGAGACCGTCATGACACAGCCCGCCCTCTTCGGCCCGGCCCGGCTCGGGCCGCTGACGCTGCGCAACCGGATCCTCAAGGCCGCGACGTTCGAGGGGATGACGCGCGGGTCGCGGGTCTCCGACGAGCTGATCGCCTTCCACCGGCGGCACGCGGCCGGCGGGGTGGCGATGACCACGGTCGCGTACTGCGCGGTCGCTCCGGAGGGGCGGACCGAGCGCCATCAGATCTGGATGCGGCCCGAGCTGCTGCCCGGTCTGCGCCGTCTCACGGACGCCGTGCACGCCGAGGGCGCCGCGGTCTCGGCGCAGATCGGGCACGCGGGCCCGGTGGCCGACCCGCGGTCGAACGGGCTGCCCGCCCTCGGTCCGTCCGCGCGCCTCGGGGCGCAGAGCCCGACCCGGATCAGGGCGGCCAGCCGCGCCGACATCGCCCGGATCACGCGCGCCCACGCGGAGGCGGCCCGGCTCGCCGTGGAGGCGGGTTTCGACGCGGTCGAGATCCATCTGGGGCACAACTACTTCGCCAGCGCCTTCCTCAGCCCGCGTCTCAACCACCGCGACGACGCGTACGGCGGGGACCTCGCGGGCCGCGCCAGGGTCGCCCGGGAGTCGGCGCGGGCGGTGCGCGACGCCGTCGGCGACCGGATCGCCGTCCTCGCCAAGCTCAACATGGACGACGGTGTCCCCGGCGGGCTGTGGCTGGACGAGAGCGTCCAGGTGGCCCGCTGGCTGGAGGCCGACGGCAGCCTGGACGCCCTCGAACTCACCGCGGGAAGTTCGCTGTTGAATCCGATGTACCTGTTCCGCGGCGACGCGCCGCTGCGGGAGTTCGCGGCGGCGATGCGCAGCCCTGTGGTGCGGCTGGGGGTGCGCGCGGTCGGCGGCCGGTTCCTGCGTGCCTATCCCTACGAGGAGGCGTATCTCCTGGACAGCGCCCGCCAGTTCAGGGCCGCGCTCGGTCTTCCGCTGGTGCTGCTGGGCGGCATCACACGGCGCGAGACCGCGGAGAGCGCTCTGGCGGAGGGCTTCTCGTTCGTGGCGATGGCGCGGGCGCTGCTGCGCGAGCCCGATCTGGTCACGCGGATGGAGCGGGAGCCCGGTACCCGCTCGCTGTGCGTCCACTGCAACAAGTGCATGCCGACGATCTACAGCGGCACCCGCTGCGTGCTGGCGACGCCTTCTCCCTGAGGCCGCGACCGCTGTGGGTGGGCGCCGGGCACCTGTCGGGGAGGTCGCTCAGTAGTAGCCCTTGGAGCCGTCGAGCAGTTCGCGCACGATGTCCGCGTGTCCCGCGTGGCGGCCGGTCTCCTCGACGAGGTGGATGAGCATCCAGCGGAGGTTGGCATTGCCCGCGCGGTATCCGGGGTGCCGGCCGATGTCGTCCAGGGAGGCCGCGGCCACGATCTCGTTGCTCCGGGCGCACTGGGCCTCGTACTCCGCGAGCAGGTGTGCCAGCGTGGCGCCGCCGGTTCGCCAGTCGGCGTCCTCGTCCTCCTCGTCGAAGGACGGGTTGCCTGTCCCGTCGCCGCCGAGGAACATCACCTCGAGCCACGTGTGCTCCACCCACCGCATGTGACTGATGAGGCCGGCCATCGTCATGGCCGGGGACGACGTGAGGACGCCGCGGTGGGCGTCCGCCTCGCTCAGACCCTCGCACTTCCATCGCAGGATCTGCCGCTGAAGGTCCAGCCAGCCGATCAGTGCGGTGCGCTCGTCGGCCTGGAACGGGGGACGTTCGTGCGTGAAGGTCATGGCGCCGGACCGTAGCGCGAACGCTTTTCCCTGTCGCCGCGTTTTTGGGGGTCGGGTGTCAGCGCCCCATGTCCGCACATACTCCCTAAGGGGGGAATGAGGAGTTGAAAGCGTCGCACGGGCAATGCGGTCAGTCAGTCAGAGATCCAGTCCGACGTCGACGAGCAGGAGGGCGATCGACATGACTTCCGGCGATCCACAGAAACACTGGTGGGCACGCGTGTTCGCCGCCAGGTGGGTCGAGAGAAGACCGTCGCCGCCGCGCAGGCGGCCCGACCCGCCGCCCGCGCCGCGGAGCGGGCTGCCGAGGATCCCCGCGCAGCGGACCGGACCCCCGATCTGAAGGTTCCGCCCCGCCGATTCCGGCGATTTCGGCAGGTGATGCGCCGAGGTCGTGACCGGCCCCGCCGCGTGCGAGCCCGACCGCGGCGGGACCGGTCTCACGGCCGGGCGAGGGGAACCTCTCCCCCGGCGACAAAGTCCTCGGCGACGTCTCTCCTGAGCCCTCGCCGTATTTCAGAGGGATATACGTGTGCTCTGCCGGCGGCAGAACATCACCCGGACCGGGCCCGACGATCACTACGGTCCCGTCCCATGACGACGATCACCACGCGTACGGTCGAGTATCCGGCCGACGGTTTGACCATGGTCGGGCATCTCGCGCTCCCGGCCGGTACCGACCGCAGGCCCGCGGTACTGCTCGGACCGGAGGGCACGGGACTCAGCGACGTCGAACGCCGCCGGGCCGACGCTCTCGCCGAGCTGGGATATGTGGCGCTGGCCTTCGACCTTCACGGCGGGCGCTATCTGGGCGATCCCGAGGAGATGCTGGCCCGTTGCCTGCCGTTGCTCGCCGATCCCGACCGGATGCGGGGCATCGGTCGTGCGGCGCTCGACGTGTTGCGCGCCGAACCCCGGACCGACCCCGACCGGATCGCCGCCGTCGGCTACGGCACCGGGGGCGCCGTCGGGCTGGAACTCGGGCGCGACGGCGTCGGCCTGCGCGCGATCGGGACGGTCAACGCACTGACCACGGGCCGGCCGGGCGAGGCGGCACGCATTCGCTGCCCGGTGTGGGCCGGAGTCGGTTCGGAAGACCCGATCATGCCGCCCGCGCAACGGGAGGCGTTCACCGCCGAGATGCAGGCCGCGGGCGTCGACTGGCGTCTCACGGTCTACGGCGGCGCCCTGCACGCCTTCCACCACCCGACGGTCGACCACACCGTGCGCCCCGGCGTCGGCCACCACCCACGGCACGCGCAACGAGCGTGGCGTGATGTCGTCGACCTGCTCGCCGAGTGCCTGTAGATCAGGGCCCACGGGCCGGACCGACCGTTCTCCCCCGCACTTCGTTAACCTGGGCCCATGAGCCAGAGCGCAAAGGGAAGAGGTCCGTCGGAAGCGCGATCGCGGCTGCTCAGCACGGCAACCAAGATCTTCTACGCGGAGGGCATCCACTCCGTCGGCGTCGACCGGATCATCGCGGAGGCGCAGGTCACCCGCGCCACGCTGTACCGGCACTTCACGGGCAAGGAAGACCTCGTCCTGGCGTACCTGGACCAGGCCGACCGGGAACTCCGGGCGCAGGCCGACGCGGCCCAGGCGGCCGAGGACTCGGCGGCCGACAAGATCCGCGCCGTCTGCCGGACCATCACCGAGGGCATCCGCTCCCCCGGCTTCCGCGGGTGCGCCTTCCTCAACGCCGCCGCGGAGTACCCCGATCCCGACCACCCGGTCCACCGCGCCGTCCTGGCCCACCGTCATTGGTTCCAGGACACCGTCACGGACCTGCTGAGCCGGACCGGCGACACCCCCGCCGAAGCCGCGGGCCGCCACCTCGTCATGCTCCGGGACGGCGCGATGGCCTCCGGCTGCCTGTCCGACCCGAAGCTGGTCTCGGAGACCTTCCTCGAGGGCATCGAGGGCATCCTCCGGTCCCGGGGCGCGTAACCGCCAGGCCCGGACGGTCAGTTCCTCCGGGAGGCGCGTCCCAGGCGCAGGGCCGACACGAGGAAGAGGACGCCGCCCGGAACGGCGTAGCCGATCGCGCTGGTGAGCGTGGGCGCGTCGGCTCCGGCCGACGCGACGAACGAGGCACCGGCCAGCGCCGAGACGGCGCCGCTGAGGATCATCGGCCACTGGCCGCCCATCGCGCGGCGCGAGACACCCACGATCAGCTGCACCAGTCCGGACACGACCGCCCAGGCTCCCCACACGCGCAGCACCGCCGGAACACCGGAGGCGCAGGCGAGGGCCACACCTACGGCCGCGAGCAGACTGACGGCCATGTTCACGTAGAGCAGTCCGGGCGATCCGGTGCCGCGCGACGACCGGGCGTCGACGACCGCCGCCCCCACGTCGAACAGCGGGTACAGCACGAGCAGCACGGCACCGGCCGGGCTGATCCTCGTCGTCATCGTGAACATCACGAGCGCCCAGACGATGGCGAACGCGAACCGGGCGAAGTACAGGCGGCGCAGCGCAGCGGCCACGGGGGCGGCCGAGGTGGTGACGCCGGTCGGAGCGGCAGTGGTGCTCACGGTGATCCCTTTCGGTGGGTACGTGGAGGAGAGCGGGCGCTCGGGAAGCCTAGGGAGAACGAACGTTCTGTCCCGTCAGACTGGCAACGGCGGCACACGTTGTCAAGACCGAACGTTCTCCCTCGCCAGCCCGGGAGTAGTGGTGGCGCCGGTTCCGCTCTGATCTGCCAGCCGGAGCGCGAGTTCTCAATTGCGGTTGCGAGGGAGCCAGAACGGGATGTTCTCGGACGTACTAGCTTCGGGGCGTGACGGGGCGCCGCCGCACCCCGCCCCCACATCTCTCGATCCTGTGAGGCAGAACCCCATGAGCCTGAGCATCCGCAACCAGATCGCCGGCACCGTCGCATCCGTCACCACGGGCGAGGCGATGGCGACCGTGAAGGTCCGTCTCGCGGGAGGCCAGGACGTCACCGCCGCGATCACCACCGAGTCCGTCAAGGACCTCGGCCTGGCCGAGGGTTCCGACGTGCGGATCCTGGTGAAGTCGACCGAGGTCTCCCTCGCGACCGGCCCGGTCCAGGGCGTCTCCATCCGCAACCAGATCGCCGGCACGGTCACCGACGTCGCCACCGGCGGCGCCATGGCCTCCGTCAAGGTCGACGTCCAGGGCGGCGCGCTCACCGCGGCGATCACCAAGGACGCCGTCACCGATCTGGGCCTCACGTCCGGTTCCTCCGTGGTGGCGCTGATCAAGTCGACCGAGGTCTCCCTCGCCACCGCCTGACCCCGAACACCCGTGACGGCGGGCCCGCCCCGACAGGGGGCGGGCCCGTCGCCGTTCCGCCTCCGCCCGCACCCGCAGTCAACTCCGCGCGCCCACAGGCCACTTCGGTTCGGCTTTCAAGGGCCCGTGGAGAACATCCCGCACTGCCGACACAACCTCCAAACGCGGCGCCGCACACGCCCCACTCTTTGGCCAATGCAACAAGCATTCGCCAGGCTGCTAGGAGATTCCACATGGCAGATGCAAGATAGGAGGCACAGTTCGGGGCGCGGATGCCGCCGCTCCGGCCAGGCCCGGAAGGCGAGGTCCCCCATGGTCATGCCCACTCTCGACGGCGGCGGCGTCGGCTACGGGCCTCCGGCACCCACGCGCCCCTCCCCCCGCCGCCCCGACGAGCGCATCGCCCAGGTCATCGCCCAGGCCCTCGGCGACGCGCGCACCGTCCTCAACGTCGGCGCGGGCACGGGATCGTACGAGACCGAGGCGCACACCTTCACCGCGGTGGAGCCGTCCCTGGCCATGCGCGCGCGGCGCCCCGCGCAACTGGTCACCGCCATCGACGCCGTCGCCGAGGACCTCCCCTTCGCCGACGGGCAGTTCGACGCGGCGATGGCGCTCTTCAGCGTCCAGGACTGGTCGGACGTCGACGCCGGGCTGCACGAGATGCGCCGGGTCACCCGCGGCCCCGTCACCGTGCTCACCTGCGACCCTGCGCGCGTGCGCGACTTCTGGCTCTACGAGTACGCGCCCGACGTCCTGGAGACCGAGGCCCGCCGCTACCCGCCCCTGCAACGGCTCGCGGCCGCGCTCGGCGGCACCACCACCGTCCAGCCGGTCCCCGTACCGCTGGACTGCACCGACAGTTTCAACGAGGCGTACTACGGGCGCCCCGAACTCCTCCTCGACCCCGCGGCCCGCCAGCCCTGCTCGGCGTGGAGCTTCCTCGACGACCGCGCCCGCCAGGACTTCGACATCTCCCTGCGGCACGCCCTGGGCTCGGGCGCCTGGGACGAGGCCTTCGGCCATCTGCGCGGCAGGCCCGCCTACGACGGGTCGCTGGTCCTCCTGCGCGCCCTCCCCTGACATCGACAGCGACACCTCGCAGAACGGAGGCAGCGCACCCATGCCCGACCCCGGTCCCGGCAACGGCCTGACGACACCGCCGCGTCCACGGCCGAGGCGCTCGGACGCCGAGGGCAATCGCGCCCGCATCATCGAGGTCGCGAGCGCGGCCTTCACCGGCTCCCCCGACGCGACCCTCCAGTCGATCGCGAAGGCGGCCGGCGTCGGCCAGGGGACCATGTACCGGCACTTCCCCAGCCGCGAGGCGCTGCTCCTCGCCGTCTACCGGGCCGACGTCGAAGCCCTCGTCCAGGCGGCCCCGCGCCTGCTCGCCGAGCACGAACCGCTCGAAGCGCTGCGCCGGTGGTTCGGGAGGCTCGCCGCGTACGGCCGCGTGAAGCAGGGGGCGTCCCAGGCCCTGGAGGCGGCCACCCGCGCCGACCTCGGGAGCCCTTCCTACCCGCCGGTCGCCGCCGCGCTGGACCAGCTGCTCACCGCCTGCGACGACGCCGGACAACTGCGGTCCGGTGCCAGGGCCGACGAGGTGCTGCTGCTCGTGTCGTTCCTGTGGAAGGTCGACAACGGCCCCGGCTGGCACGAGCGCACCGAACGCATGCTCGGCATCGTCATCGACGGGCTGCGCGGCGACGCGGCATCCAGATGAGAGCGCCGAGGGGGACCGCTCACTCGTACCGGTACTTGAGCGACTCCGCCTCGGTCCGCTCGATGTCGGCGATGGTCAGCTCCGGCATCCGCAGTTGGGCCAGGGTCACCTCGGCCGACGTCGGCTGGGCATCGGCCGGCAGCCACTGCTCCGGCTTCCAGGCACCGCTGCGCAGCAGCGACTTGGGGCAGTGCGGGTAGACCTCCTCGATCCCCACGACCAGGGCGCTGGCCGGCGGCTTGCCCACGGCGGTCAGCTGCGACAGCAGCTCGGGGCGGGTGGAGACGACGGCGCGGCCGTTCACGCGCAGGGTGGTGGTCCGCCCGGGGACGAGGAACAGCAGCCCGGCCCGTCCGGTGGCGATGACGTTCTGCAGGGTGTCGAGGCGCTTGTTGCCGGTCGCGTCCGGTATGGCCACCGTCCGTGAGTCGAGCACGGCGACGAATCCGGCGGGCCCGCCGCGCGGCGAGACGTCGCAGTTGCCCTCGGCGTCCGCGCTGGCGACCAGGACCAGTGACGCGCAGCCGATCAACCGCCGCGTCTGGTCGGTGAGTTCGGTCATCTGCTTGCGCACGGCCGCGTCGCCGGGAAGCGCGTAGGCCTGCCGCAGCGCCTCCTGGTCGCGCACGGAGTCGAGGCGGAGCGAGTCGAAAGCACTACCGGCAAGGGATGTCGTCATGTCTGCGACCCTAACCAGCGGGTCAGCGGTCGGTCGCCGGGGGCAGGACGCTGCGGGCCAGCGCGTCCAGGTCCGCACGGATCGCGTCGGGCGAGCGTCCGGCGGCGAGCAGTTCGTCGATCAGGTCCACGCGCAACGCGCCCAGCAGGATGTGCGCCCGGTAGTCGGCCGATGCGGCGGCCTCGGGGCCGATCGCCCTGATGAGCTCGGCCAGTGTCTCGTGGGTCCACACGTAGTGGGGCGACCGCAGGAACCGGGTTCCGGGTTGTTCGCGGGCGGCGGCGAGGTGCTGGTTGTTCAGTTTGAACAGGGCCAGCTCGTCGAGGACGGCCAGGACGCGCTGCAGCGGCGGCACCGAGGGGCCCACGCGGGAGCCCTCGCGATCGAGCTCGGTCCGCAGCGGCGCGGCGCGTGCCAGGAAGAGGGCGTCGAGCAGACCGTCCCGGCTGCCGAAGGCACGGAACAGGGTTCCCTTGCCGACGCCCGCCGCCGCCGCGATGTCGTCCATGGTGACGGCCTTGGGCGCGGAGGCCTCGGCGAAGAGGCCGTCGGCCGCCGCGAGGACGAGTTCACGGGGGAAGGCCGGGCGTCCGGTACGGCGCTTCCCAGTTTCGGACTCGCGGTCCGAAATGCTGTTACTGTGTTGAGGACTCACGGTCCGAATCTTAAGGGAGGCCTTGTGCCCACCGATGAAATTCCCTCGTGGCTGGTCAGCGCCATGGTCGGGCTCGCCGGCGGCGACGTCGACGCCTGGCTCGACGCGTTCGCCGAGGACGCCGTCCACGAATTCCCCTTCGCCGCCCCCGGCGCGGTGCGACGGCTCGAAGGCAAAGAGGCCATGCGGGCCCACCTCGCGCAGGTCGCGGGCGGCATACGGTTCGGCAGCCTCCATGACGTCCGGGTGCACGGCTCGGGCGACGATCTGGTGATCGAGGCCGAAGGCCACCACGAGGACGCCGCGACGGGGACTCCGTTCGGCCTGCGGTACGTGTGGATCATCACGAGTCGCGAGCGACGGATCACCCTGCTGCGCGACTACATGGGCCCGCGCGAGCCGCTCGGGGAGGAGAGCTGATGCGCGTCTTCGTCACCGGCGGCACCGGGTTCATCGGATCCGCCGTCGTCGCCGACCTGCTCGCCGCGGGGCACGAGGTCCTCGGGCTCGCCCGCTCCGCGGCGTCGGCGCGCGCACTCGACGCCGCGGGCGCCACACCGCACCTCGGCAGCCTGGAGGACGTCGAGAGTCTGCGGACCGCGGCGGCCCGGACCGACGGCGTCGTCCACACGGCGTTCGACACCGCCGATCTCGCACGCTTCGTCGAGGCGGGCCGCGTCGAGCGGACGGCGCTGGAAGCGCTGGGCGACGTACTCGCCGGGAGCGGGCGGCCGCTGGTCGTCACGGCCGGATTCGCCTTCCTGACCCCCGGATCCGTCGCCACCGAGGAGTACACGAGCACGGACCCGGCGAGCCCGGTGGGCCGCGCCGCCGAGCCGCTGGCCCGGTCGATGGCCGAGTCCGGCGTCTGCACGTCCGTGGTCCGGCTGCCCTGCGTGCACGGCACCGGCGACCGGTTCACCGTCCCCCGCTACATCGATGTCGCCCGGCGCACGGGAGTGTCGGCCTACGTAGGCGACGGCCTCAATCGCTGGTCCGCCGTCCATCACACCGACGCGGCACGCGTCTACCGCCTGGCCCTGGAAAAGGCCGTCCCCGGAGCCCGCTATCACGCCGTGGCCGAGGAGGGCGTGCCGTTCAAGGAGGTCGCCCGGACGATCGGCCGCCGGCTCGGCCTGCCCGTGGTCAGCACGCCGCCGGAGGAGGCCGACGCCCACTTCGGCATCGACTCCTACTTCGCCCAGGCCGACATTCCCGCCTCCAGCGCGCTCACCCGCGAACGTCTCGGCTGGGAGCCGACCGGCCCCACCCTCCTCGCCGACCTGGACCGGGACGGCTACTACGCGGCCTGAACCCCGCCGTCGGAAAGTCGCGGGCATGCCAAGTCCGTCCGTGGGCACTCGCACGATGTGCGGCCCCCACGCCCCCCGTCGGGCCGCACATGGTGGTGGGGCGGGCGGCGTCCGGCAGGGACGCCGCCCGCCTGTCCGGTCACAGGCCCCCCGACAGTAGTGCCCCGGGCGTCAGCCGATCAGTGTCTTCAGCCGCTCGTGGCTGACCTCGGTGCGGGCCACGATCGCGGGGACGGCGACGCCGGGCAGCAGCAGGCGCCACATGCGGATGGCGCGGTCGCTGAGGTCGTCGCGGCCGCTGGCCACGGCGGAGAACATCTGCATGCCCGTGCAGGCCTCGGTGACGAACTCGCCCAGTTCGTCCGGGTCCACGCCGGCCTGCAGTTCGTTCGCGTTCTGCGCGTCGCGCAGGCACTCCGCCATGACCTTCGCCCAGGACTGATAGGGCGTGGCGTCGCGGGTCCCCATGGAGGCCTGCTCGCCCGTCAGCCGTACCGCCGCCCTCAGGAGCGGATCCACCTGGAGCATGTGCGACCACAGCAGCGTGATGTCGACCAGCCGCTGGAGTCCTTGCGACTGCAACTGAGGGACGATCAGCTCCGGCTGCGCGTTCATGACCGCGTGCGCGAGGTCTTCCTTCGAGTCGAAGTGGAAGTACAGCGCTCCCGTGGTCAACCCGGCCCGCTTGAGAATCATGTTGATGCTCGCGCCCGCGTACCCGTACTCGTCGAAGGCTTCGGCCGCCGCACGGAGGAGGGCCTTGCGCGTCTGCATCGCACGCTCTTGTTTCGGCTCTGCCACGATGCCTCTCACTTCCTCAAAAACGTAACGCTCTCTATGTTACGTGTCCCGGTTCGGGGCATCAAGCCTCACGACGTGACGTTTCCGTGGATATCGCGCCTGCTCTCCGGCCCACCCTCCTCCGGGCCGGTCGAGGTTTACTACATCTTTCCTTCCCAAGAAACCGAACACTCTTTATGTTGTTGCCTGCGGGGCGACCCAACCGGTTCCACGGGTCGGCTCTGACCGTTGTTCGTTCCGCACTTCCGAGGGGGAAGACAGCATGCTCAGCACCCTGCCCGACACGTCGACCACGACCGCCGACGACCGGCCCGTATCCGCGGCCGAGGTGCACAAACTGGACACGACCGAGGTTCTGCTCACCGACTGGCAGCACATCGGCCCCGATCACTTCGGCATCAGCGCACGCTGGCCCGCGCGGCACCGCTTCTACGCGGAGGCGGCGCACGACCGGCGCGACGCGCTCATGCTCGTCGAGTGCGTGCGCCAGTCGATCCCGATGCTGTGCCACAGCGCCTACGCCACGCCCTTCGGATTCCGGCAGGCGTGGGAGGATCTGCACTTCGCCGTCGAGCCGTCGGTGCTCGGCAGAACCGGCACCGACCTGGACATACGGCTCGACGTCAGATGCTCGGACGTCATACGCCGCGGAACCCGCGTCGGCGGCATGACCATGGACGTGCGGGCGTCGTGGGACGGTCTGCCCGTGGCGACCGTGCGCACCAGGTTCAACAACCAGTCGCCGGCCGTCCATCAGCGGCTGCGCGGGGCGAAGAGCGACATGGCGGCGGCCCACGCGGCCGCGCTGCCGCCGGGCCGCCCGGTCTCGCCCGAGCTCGTGGGCCGCAGCCGCGCGGCGGACGTGGTGCTCGCTCCGGCCCCGGAACAGCCTCCGTACACCTGGTTCCTGAGGAACGACCTCGACCACCCGATCCTCTTCGACCACCCGGTCGACCACTCCCCCGGCATGCTGCTGCTCGAAGCGGCCCGGCAGGCGGCGCTCGCCCGGTGCCCCCAGACGGCGACGGTGGTCGGCATGACGACCCGCTTCATCCGCTACGCCGAGTTCGACGTGCCGTGCCTCGTCAGCACCGCGCAACTGCCCGCGCCGGACGGCCGGGACGGGGCGCAGACGGTCCGGGTCGCGCTGTCGCAGAGCGACCAGGTGGTGTTCACCGCCGACGTGACCACCGCCCGCGTGTAGCGCGCCGCTTCAGGTACGGAGTGGGGTCCGGGCCGCCCGAGCGGGTCCGGACCCACCCTCTGCTCATGCGGCCCCGGCCACCGCCGGTGACGGAATCCGCGCCTCCAGGGTTTCGGTGCCGTGCCACCGGACCTCGTTGACCGCGTCCGGCACCCGGGCGCCGCCGAGGGCGAGGCGTACCGACTCGGCGACCGAGACGCCGGCCCGGTCCTGCGCCTCCCGGGTGGAGGCACCCAGGTGCGGGGTGCAGACGACCTGCTCCAGCCGGAGCAGCGGCGAGTCCGTGCACGGTTCCTCGGCGAAGACGTCCAGACCGGCCGCCGCGACCTGTCCCTCCACCAGGGCGTCGTACAGGGCGGCCTCGTCGACGAGGCCGCCGCGCGCGACGTTGACCAGGCGCACGCCCCGCTTGGCTCCGGCCAGCTCCGGCGCGCCGATGAGGCCGAGCGTCTGCGGCGTACGGGGCAGGTGGACGGTCAGGAAGTCGGCGGCGGCCAGGACCTCGTCCAGCGGGAGCATGCGGACACCGAGGCGGGCGGCCCGCGCCGCGTCGACGTAGGGGTCGTAGGCGACGACGTCCATGCCGAAGGCCTTCATCCGCTCGGTGACCAGCGTGCCGATGCGGCCGAGGCCCAGCACCCCGAGCGTCTTGTGGGCGAGTTCTCCGCCGACGTACCGGGAGCGGTCCCACCGGCCGCCCTTCAGCGCCTGGCCCGCCTGCGGGATGTTGCGGGCGACCGCGATCAGGAGGCCGCAGGTGAGCTCGGCGGCGCTGACCACGTTGGCGTGCGCCGCGTTGACCACCAGGACTCCGGCCGCGGTGGCGGCGGGCACGTCGACGTTGTCCAGGCCCACGCCCGCACGCGCGACGACCTTCAACCGGCGTGCGGCGGCGAGTACTTCGGCGTCCACGCGGGTGGCCGAGCGGATGAGGACGGCGTCGGCGTCCGCGACGGCCGCGAGCAGCGCGCCGCGGTCGGCGCCGTCGCACCGGCGGATCTCGACGTCCGGGCCCAGGGCGGCCAGGGCGGCCGGGGCGAGTTCTTCGGCGATCAGGACGATGGGCCTGCTCATGGGGAGACTCGTTCCGTGTCGGGTGCGGGCAGATCCCGCAGTGCGGTGAGGAGTTGGTCGACGGATCGTTCGATCGCGCCCGGGCGGGGGCGGCCGCGGGCGGTGGACTGGGCGGCGAACCGCAGCGCCCGGGGCAGTTCGTCCCAGGCCGCCGACGCCGCCGCGGCGCGTGCGGGATCGGTGTTCCCGTCCGCCACGTCGAAGGCCAGCTTGAAGGTGTGGTGGCGGGCGGCGGCCCACAGGTCGTCCACGTAGCGGGCGACCGCGGTCGGGTCGGCGCGCAGCACCTCGGAGGTGTGGCGCAAGGACGTGTCGAGGTCGAGGACCCAGGTGCCGGTGCCGGGCGCGCTGCCGCCGCGGTCGGTGGCGGGCGCCCAGTCGAGCCAGCGGTAGTGGTCGGCCGGCGGGAGGGTGGATTCCTCGCCGAGGGCGAGGACGTCACGCCGGGCGACCTCGCGCGGCGGCCGGGTCCAGGGGGCCAGGGCGGCGGCGAGTTCGGCGTCGTGGATCCAGCCGAGGTACGGGCTCTGCGTGCCGTTCGGGGTCAGTGCGGAGAAGTGGTCGGCCACCAGCCACTGGTCGTCGCGCCGGTCCTTCAGCAGGATCCAGTGCGGGGCGTCGGCCAGCCCTTGCGCCGGTGACCAGGAGAGATGGCGGGTGTTGGCCACCGCGAGGACGCGCCGGTCCCGCAGGAGCGCGCGGTGCAGTGCCTCGCGTGCGGTGGGCCAGTCGCGCGTACCGGCGTAGGCGAGCTGCCTGCCGTCGTGGGTCGTGTCGATCCGGGGATGGTGGGAGAAGGCCAGCTCGCCCTCGGGGAGGTCGATGCGGACGGCGAGCCGGACGCCCCGGGCGAGACGGCGCCGGACGTCGGGGATGTCGGGGGTGACGTGGGCCAGCAGGTTCGTCGTGTAACAGCTCAGGTCGGGCATGGTGGTCGGGGCGCCGGTCAGGAACACGTGGCCTCCAGGCCGTCGGCGTCGGATGGGGAGTCGGGCAGGGAGAAGGCGCAGCTGAGGGGCGTGCGGGAACGGTCGCGCAGGCTGATCCACCGGTATCCGTCCCACCGTCCCTCCCGGCTGCCGGGCGGGACGTCGATCGACCAGGGGCTGCCGGCCAGCCCGGTTCCCGCCGCTTTGACGCAGGCCTCCTGCGCCGTCCAGACCCACGCCAGTTCGATGCCGCGCCGACGCTCGCCGAGCGGCATGACGTCCGGGGTGTGCCGTCCCAGGCAGCGGCGCAGCAGACTGTCCGGCACGTCGGTGACGGGCAGTTGGACATCGACGCCCACGCGCCTGCCGCGGCCGACCGCGACGGCGATCGCCGGGCCGTCGTGCGAGACGCTGATGCCGGTGTCCGGGTCGCCGTCGAGCACGGGCCGCCCGTGCGCGTCGGCCCGTATCGGCGTCGACGCCCGCTCGGGCACGGTGAGGCGCAGCAGATGGCGCAGCAGGGCGCGTCCCGCGAGGAACTCGGCGGTGCGCCGGCGGGGCAGGGTGGCCGCGACGGCCCGGTCGTCGGGGTCGGCCGCCTGTCGCAGCCACGGTCCCAGCTGTCCGGTGGCCACCCAGACGTCCGGGGCCGCGCGGGTGATGAGGGTCGTCATGCCCGCAGCTCCGTCAGCCACGGGTCGGCGTGATCGGCGACGGTGTCCAGGAGCAGCTCGGTGACGCCGCCGCCGATGCCGAACACGGCCGCCTCGGCGCGGATCCGCTGGGCTCCCTCGCGCGACAGGCCGTCGGCTCCCTGGAGTTGGGCACAGACGGACAGCACGGGGTCGACGGTCAGGCCGACCGCGGACTTGAGCAGGGCCGCGGCGGCCAGGTCCTGGTGCCGGGTGATCCGCTCGGCGAGGGTGTCGCACAGCGCGTGCAGCTGGCGGACCTGGACCAGGCAGGTGGCGAACCGCTGGCGCACGGAGCTGTTGTGCCACAGGGGCTGTCCGTCCACGACGCGCCGGGTCAGCCGTTCCTTGGTGTCGGCGAGGACGCGGGCCGTCAGGGCGCGGGCCCACAGGGCGCCCGCGAGGCGTTCGGTGCCCATGTGCCGGGCGAAGGCGGGCATGCCGCGCCCGGGGCGGCCGACGAGCTGCTCGGGCGCGAGCCGAACGTCGGTGAACTCGACGTGTCCGGTGGCGGATCCGGTGAGCAGGTCGGTGTCGGCGGGGGTGACGCGGACGCCGGGCGCGTCGGCCGGTACGAGGATCCAGGTGAAGCTGGTGAAGTGCCGGCCGGGGCGGTGCCGGGCCAGGACGAGGAACCAGCCGGCGGCGCAGGCGGTGGTGATCCAGCGCTTGCCGCCGCGCAGCACGATCTCGTCCGGGCCGATCGTCACCTCCGTGGCCAGACCGGCGAGGTCCGACCCGGCCCCCGCGCTGTCGGTGGCGGCGAGCGCGAGGGTGCGCGCACCGGAGCGGACGCTGTCCAGCGCTTCTCGCACGGGCCCGCTCGCGGGGGCACCCGCGGCCAGGATCGGGAGCGCGCTGGCGGCCTGGACCAGGACGCTGAGCGTCACGCCGTTGTCGCCCCGGGCGTCGACGGCCGCGAGCAGTGCGGCGAGCCGCCGTGGGTCGAGGCCTCCTTCCTCGTCGTAGAGCCCCTCGATCAGGCCCGCCGCGCCGCAGGCCTGCCAGACGAGCGCGGCGGAGGCCGTCTCGGGCAGACCGGCGACGGCGACGGCCGGGGTCGGGGTGGTCGTGGTCGGCGCCGTAGTGGTCGGCTCCGTCGTGGTCCGCGCGGTCGTGGTCGTCGTCCCGTCAGTCAAGGCGCACCTCGGAGTCGAGCAGGGCGAGTTTGCCGTCCACCAGGTGGAGGCGGTCGTTGCTGTAGTTGAGGGCTGCCGAGCGCAGGTCCCGCAGGCTCTGCTCCAGGCGTGTGGGCGAGTCCTTGAGGTAGCCGTGGCGCATGCCCACGGCGTCCACGAGGTCGTCGACGGCCCGGTAGGACTGCTCAGCGGCGGTGATCTTCAGTCCGTTCAGGAGCAGTTGGACGCGCGGGACGCTCAGGTCCGGGGCCGCCTCGACGGTCCTGCGGGTCTGTTCGAGCAGCGCGTGCACAGTGTCGATGCGCTGCCTGGCCCGCGAGAGCCGGGTGAGCAGCAGCTCCGAGTCGAGATCGGCCCGGCCCCGGTTCTTCGGGGAGCGGAGCAATTTGACGACACGGGACAGGGCGCCCGCCGCGGTGCCGAGCCAGCAGGCCGACCAGCCCAGGTGGGCCATGGGCGCGAACACCGTGGTGACGATCGTGCGGAAGTCGCCGTGCTCGCCGATCACGTGGTGCGCGGGGACGGTCCCGGTCAGGCGCAGCGCGACGCTGTGGCTCGACCGCATGCCCAGCGGATCCCAGTCCCCCGAACGCTCGGTCTCCAGCTGGTCGCGGTGGGCGTAGACGAGGGAGACGTCCTGCGCGGAGGTGGCGTGCGGGCTCTGCATGGTGACGAGGAACCCGTCGGCGTGCTCGCCGCCGGTGACGATCGGTGCGAAGCGGTCGACGGCGAGGCCGTCCTGGCCGGCGGTGAGTGCCGACTGCGAGGTGAGGAGGTGGCCGCCCTTGCCGGACTCGGTGGTGACGGAGGCCAGGTAGTGGCGGCCCGCGGCGATCTCGGGCAGCAACTCGTCGCGCAGTCGGGGGTGGGCGAACCGGACCAGGGCGGCCACCTGCTGGCAGTGCATGACGAAGATCATCGCCACGGACATGTCGACGCGGCCGAGGGCGGTGCCCGCCCGGATCACGTCGGCGGACGTGCCGCCGAGGCCGCCGTGCGTGCGGGGCACGAGCAGGCCGAGCAGACCGGTGTCGCGCATCCGGTCGAGCGCCTCCACGGGGAAGGTGGCGTCCCGCTCGTGGCGGGCGAGGTGTTCGGCGGCGACGGTGGCGACGTCCCGCACGCGGTCGTCGATGCTCGGGGCTTCCGGGGCCGGGGCGTGCGGTTCGAGGAGGACGGCGGGCGCGCTCATGCCGCCGCCCGGGAGGCGTCCGCGGGGCCGTTCTGGACGTCGATCGCCGCGGACACGGCCGCCCACAGGCTGCCGGCGGTGGCGAAGGTCGTGTCGTTCATGGCGTCGTCGGGCAGCGTCACCTCGAACGCGTCCTCGAGGGCGAAGAGCAGCTCGATGGACTGCATGGAGTCCAGGCCGTACGTGCGCAGGGGCGCGTCGGGCTCGATCTCCTTGCCGTCGAGGAACTTGAGGAAGGGCACGAGCGCGTCGGTGAATCGGGGGTCCATCACTTCTCTCCCAGGGTGGGGGCGGTGTCGGCCGTGACAGGGGTACGGGTCAGGTGGATGCGGGTGAGCTCGGGGGCGCGGTCGGGGTCGTCGCCGTCGACGACGGCCTCGGCCGGCAGTGGGTGGCCGAGGAAGGCGACGAGGCTCGCGCTGAGGCCGTAGGCGCCGACGTTGGGGACGGCCAGCACGTCGCCGGGGCGCAGGTCGGGCAGCTTCGCCGCTCGTGACCAGGTGTCGAGGGGGGTGCACAGCGGTCCGGTGACCAGGGCGTCGAGGACGGCGGGGCGCGGTGCGGCGCCGTCGGCGGGGTCGGCGACGAGCCGGGGGTTGAGCGGGGGGAGGCGGCGCAGTCCCGGCATGCCGCCGAGGTGGTTGATGCCGGACTCCAGGACGACGACGTCCTTGCCGTGGGACTGCTTCACGTCGAGGACGGAGGTCAGCAGGACGCCCGCGGTGCCGACCAGATAGCGGCCGGACTCGAAGACGACGCGGGTGCCGTCGTCGTGCCGGGCGGGCAGTTCCTCGTCGAGCAGCGCGGTCAGCCGGGGGCGCAGTCCGCTGAGGTCGATCCGCTCCCCCGCGCTCGCGAAGGGGGCGCCGAAGCCGCCGCCGAGGTCCAGGACGCGCAGGTCCGCGCCGTGCTCGGCGAGGGCCGTGCGCAGGATCTTGGCGGTCCGCAGGGACCGTTCGAACTGTCCGAGGAGCGCGTCGGGTTCGGTCAGGTTGGTGCCCATGTACAGGTGCAGGCCGATCAGTTCGGCGTGCGGGCGGCCGGCGAAGCGGGCCGGTTCGCGCAGCACCCAGCGGGTGTCGGCGCCGAACTGCGAGGCCACGCCGGTCATCGCCAGGCCCTGGCCGGGGACGGGCTGGTCATCGTTGATCCGCAGCAGGCACTGGGCGCGGACGCCGAGGCTCCCGGCGATGCGGTCCAGTTGTTCCATGGCGTGCGGGGAGTCCACCGAGAAGTGGCGCACTCCGGCGCGCAGCGCCCGGCCGATCTCCTCGTCGCGTTTGCCGGGCCCGGTGTAGAGGACGTCGGCGGCGGGCCAGCCCGCGCCGAGGGCGGCCTCCAGTTCGCCGCTGGAGCAGACCTCGGGGCTCGCTCCCTGTTCACGCAGGACGCGCAGGAGGGACGGGTGGGCGTTGGCCTTGAGGGAGTAGTAGACACCGCTGCCGGCGGGCAGGGCGTCGCTCAGCGCCCGGTGGTTGCGGCGCACTTCGGCCAGGTCGTAGACGTAGGCGGGGGTGGGGATACGGGACAGCAGGCCCTCGGGCAGCGACAGCTCCGGGGCGGCGGTCTCAGCGGGTGCGGACACCGGCGGCCTCCTCGGTGAGGGCGGCCAGCGCCTTGCGGTCGACCTTGCCGTTGCCGGTCAGCGGGAGCCCGTCGACGGGCACGCAGTGGCCCGGGATCTTGAACTCCTCGATCTGCTCGCGCATGCCGCTGAGGACCTCGGCCGGTTCGAGGGCGCTCACGACGAACAGCACGGCGCGGGCGGGGTGCCGGGGAGGCAGGACGGCCGCGGCGGTGACGCCGGGTACGCGGCGGGCGGCCGCTTCGACCTCGGTGGCGCTGACGCGGAACCCGCTCTCCTTGTAGATGTCGTCGCGGCGTCCGTCGAAGTACAGGTAGCCCTCCTCGTCGACCCATCCGTAGTCGCCCGTGCGGAGTTGCGGGAAGAGGCCCTCCGCGCGGTGGAAGCGCTGGGCGGTCAGTTCGGGGCGGCGCCAGTAGCCCGCCATCACGTTGGGCCCCCGTACGACGATCTCGCCGATCTCACCGGGAGCGAGGCGGTGTCCCTCGTCGTCCACGACGAAGACCTCGGTGCCGGGCAGGGCGCGGCCGCTGGATCCGGGGCGCTCCAGATCGCCGTCGGGCGGCATGATCGTGGCCCGCTTGCACTCGGTCAGTCCGAACATGAGCTGGACGTGCAGGCCGGGCAGGGACGCGCGCAGGGACGCGAGGGTCTCGGCGGGCATGGCCGCTCCGGTGTTGGTCAGCAGCCGCAGCGGCGGTGTGCCCTGGGCGCGGGCGCGGCGCAGCAGGCGGGCCAGCGCCTCGGCGACGGAGGGGACCGCGGCCAGGACGGTCGCGCCGGCGCGGGTCAGGTTGTTCAGGAGCGCGGGCCCGACCTCGGCGGGGCGGCCGAGCGTGACGTGAGCACCGGCCAGGGTCGACAGGAAGAGTTGGTAGAGGCCGTAGTCGAAGGAGAGCGGGAGCGGGCTGTAGACGACGTCGGCCGGGCGGTAGCCGAGGACGCGCTGGATGGCGCGGGCGGCGAACGTCAGTTGCTGGTGGGTGCTGACGACGGCCTTGGGCAGCGACGTCGTACCGGAGGTGTAGATCAGGCACACGGGGTCGACGGCGAGCGGTCCCGGCGGGGTTCCCTGGGGTACGGGGCCGTCGGCGAAGGCCGCGTCCGACAGGGACGCGGTGCTCTGCGTGCGCACGTCACGGCGGTGCGCCGCCGCGCGGGCCGCGTCGTCGTCGGTGACGAGGAGGGCCGGTTCGCAGTCGTCGAGCACGTGGTCGAGCTGGACGCCGCGCACCTGTTCGTGGAGCAGGGAGAAGGTGACGCCGACGCGGGAGGCGGCGTACACCAGGGCGGGCTGGGCGACGGAGCCGGGCGCGCAGACGACGAGCCGGTCACCGCGGTTCAGGCCCTGCTCCAGCAGCCAGGCGGCGAGGCGGCGCGAGGCGGTGTCGAGTTCCCGGTAGGTCAGGGTCCGGCCGGCGCTGCTGACAGCGGGGGCGTCCGGCCGGGCTGCGACCGCCTCGTCGAGGAGGCCGTGCAGCAGATCGGCGTGGGCGGACATCAGTTCCCTCCGGAGGTGGTGACGAGGGCGGGCGACGGCTGCGGTGCGGCGTGCAGGGCGCTGAGGACGATGCGGCCGACGCCGTCGAGGTGGTGGAGGTTCTCCGGGACCAGGTCGTCGGCGGCGCACTCGACGGACAGGTCCTGTTCGAGGCGTTCGACGATCTCGACGACGCGGAACGAGGTGAACCCGGCCAGATCCGCCAGGGACTGGGCGCCGCGCACCGTGGCGACGTCGACACCGAGCACCGCGGCGACGGTGTCGGCCACCCGGTCGAGCAGGGGGCCGGGCACCTCGGCGGGGCCGCTGTCCCGCTGGGCCGGCGCGGTCGCCGTGGTGGCGGCGAACACCTCGCGGTCGCGCCGGAGTTGGGTGCGCAGACGGTCGAACACGCCGGTCGGCTCCGGGCGGCCGCGGGCCACCCTGCGGTGGCCGACGTAGACGCTCTCGGCGAGGGCGTCCCACGCGGCGACATGCGCCTCTCGCACCGGGTCGGCCGGGCCGGACGGACCGTCGAGGAAGCGGGCGTGCAGCCTGCGGGAGCGGGCGAGCAGCCAGGTCTCCAGGGTGAGCCGGTCGAAGGCGGCGGCGCGGTCGGGGTGTTCGGCGTACGCGGCCGCGTAGGCGTCGACGGTGTCGTCGTCGGCGAGGTCGATCACGGCTGCGGGCGGGGCGGTGCGGCGGGCGGCGGGCGCGAAGGTGACCGTGGTCGCGGCCTCCGGTACGGCGGCGGCGAGTTCGGCGGGGGTCAGGTGGCGGGTGAGGGGGCGGGCGCTCCCCCAGGGTGTCTCGTTGTGGTAGCCGTCGACGACGACGGCGCCGCCGTTGTCGTCCGTTTCCAGCAGGAAGCTGTGTTCCATGTGGCGGTGCCCGGCGTAGGGCACCCACGGCAGGTGGAAGGCGTCGGCGACGACGTAGCGGCCGGGGGCGGGCACCGGCGTCCGGCCCGGACCGGTCCGCTCCCGCGCGACGATGTCCAGGCCCAACAGAGGTGCGGCGGACGTCAGTTGCTCTTCGACGGTGCGCTCGACCGTGGGCAGGCCGGCGGCGCCCGGTGCGGGCCGGAAGCGCAGTTCGGCGCCGAGGCCGAGGTGGGTGTGCGCGCCGTGCCAGCGGTCGGCGAGGATCGCCAGGTTGACCTGGACGCAGTCGAAGAGCCGGCAGTCGGTGGTGAGCGTCGGGTCAGTCATGGTGCGCTCCGGCTCCGACGGGCTCCTGAGCCGTCTGCAGCCCGCTCATGGCGCGGCGCAGTTCCTCGGGGTCGGGGGCGACGTCGCTCAGTTCGCCGTCCATGAGCTGCTGGTAGGCGCCCAGGTCCAGATAGCCGTGGCCGCTGACGCACACGACGACGCCCCGCTCGGAGCGCAGCAGGCCGCTGTTGGCGTCGGCGCCCGCCGAGGCCAGCCGGGCGGCGGCGGCCAGGGCGTGCCCGGACTCCGGGGCGGGCAGCACCATCTCGCTGCGCGTGAACAGGCGTCCGGCGTCGAGCGCGTCGACCTGGCCGATGGCCGTCGCGGCGATCTGGTCGCGGTGCCGCATCGCCGAGAGGACCTTCGCGGCACCGTGGAAGCGCAGGCCCGCGGAGTGCGAGTCGGGTATCGGGTAGGAGCTGCCGATGGTGTACATGGCCTCCATCGGGCCGGTGCCGGTCGCGTCGGTGCGGTCGTACGCGTACGTGCCGCGGGTCAGCTTGGGCGTGGTGCTGGACTCGGCGGCCAGCAGCAAGGGGGCGCGGGTGCCGGTCGCGGCGGCCTCGGCGAAGAACGGCAGGGCGATGCCGCCGAAGTTGGAGCCGGCTCCGACGCAGCCGACGACGGCGTCGACCTCGGCGTCGAGTGCGGCGAGCTGGTCGGCGGCCTCAAGGCCGATGACCGACTGGTGCAGGATGCTGTAGGTCTCCCCGCTGCCGATGCAGAACGCGGCGCCGTCGGTCTTCGCGGCGTACTCGACGGCCTCGCCGATGGCGAGGGAGAGGCTGTTGACGCCTGCCCTGCTCTGCGCGGCGACCTCGGTCAGTGGGCTGGGGCTGGCGTGCACGGTCGCGCCGAGGGTGCGCATGAGCGTGCCCCGGTAGGGCTTGCGGCGCAGGCTGTTGCCGACCATGAAGACGGTGCACTTCATGCCGAACATGGCGCAGGCCGCGGCGAGCGCGGTGCCCCACTGCCCGGCGCCGGTGCCGCTGACGAGTTCCCGCACGCCGGCCTTGGCGTAGTAATAGGCCTGCGCCAGCGCGGTGTTCAGCTTGTGGCTGCCGGAGATGTTGCCGCCCTCGTACTTGACGTAGATCGGCACGCGCGCTCCGACGGCGCGCTCGAAGCGCTCGGCCCGCCACAGCGGCGTGGGCCTGAAGGCGCGGTACGCCTCGACGATCTCGGCCGGGATGTCCCAGTGCTCCTTCTGCAGGACGCTCTGGCGCACCAGTTCCATCGGCAGGTTGACCTGGACGCCGTCGCGGCTCGCGGTCTGCGGGGTGCGGTCCGGCGGCAGCTGTTCGTCGAGGTGCGGCAGGACGCTGCGCCAGCTGGTGGGAAGGGACGTGGTGCCCATCAGGCGGCCTCCGCCCCGAGCAGCACGACCTCGATCAGGTCGTTGACGGTCTGGAAGCTGCGGCCGACGAACAGGTCGTCGGGCAGGACGATGTCCAGCTCGTCCTCCAGCAGCACCAGCATGCCGACGAAACCCAGCGAATTGACGTGGAGTATCTCGCCGTTGAGCGGCTCGTGGTCGTCGATGTCGGCGGGCTGAAGGGGCAGGCGGGACTCGGCGAGCACCACGCGCTTGACGGATTCGGTGACCGCCGTCCGGTCCAGTCCTGTGATCATTGAATGCTCCGGGGATGTCCGTGGGAACGAGGGGGGTGAGGGGGTGGGGCCGGGTGTCACAAGGAGCTGCGCAGGGTGCCGCGCGCGTCGACGACCCAGCTGTGGGTCACGAGCGCTCCGAGCGTGACGGGGCCCCTGACGTGCATGCGGCCGGTGCTGATGGAGATCTCGGAGCCGAGGCCGAGGGTGGGTCCGTCGTGCAGGCGCAGGGAGCCGTTGACGACGATCGCGGCGGCGTCGACCCGGCGGGCGAACTCCCGGGTGACGTCGGTGTCGGTGGCGACGACTCCCTCGGTGTGGCCGGAGCCGTAGGTCCGGATGTGCCGGACCGCCTCGGCCTGTCCCGCGACCGGGTACACGCCGATCGTGGCGTCGAGGAACTCGCGGCCGAGGTCGTGCTCCTGGAGTTCGCCCAGGCTCCACGGGCGGCCCGGCGCGGAGGCGTCGGCCGTGTCGGGGCGCGGGGCGTGCGCGGCGAGCCGTACGTTCACCGGGCGGTCGCCGCGCTCGGAGGCCCGCAGCAGGGCGGCGACGAAGTCGGCCGCGACCTCCTCGTCGACCAGGACCATCTCGGCGGTGTTGCAGGCGGTGGGCTCGGGCAGCTTGCTGTCGAGCGCGGCCTCGGCGGCGAGGTCGAGGTCGGCGCTGCGGTGGACGTAGAGGTGGTTGACGCCGCCGCCGCTGGCGATCACGGGGATCGAGGAGGCGGTGCGGCAGTAGTCGATGAGGGACGGGCTGCCGCGCGGGATGAGCACGTCGATCGCGTCGGGGCGCTTGAGGAGGGCGCGCAGCTGGGTCCGCCGGGGGTCGTCGATGACGCTGACCAGGCCGGTCGGCAGGCCGGCGGCGTCCAGGGCGTCGTGGGCGACGGCCGCGAGGGCCTGGTTGGTGCGGGCGATCTCCTTGCCGCCGCGCAGGATCACCGCGTTGCCGACGGCGACGGGCAGCAGGGCGCCTTCCACGGTGACCGTGGGCCGGGCCTCGTAGACCATGAAGGCGACGCCGAGCGGCTTGGGGACGCGGCTGCGGGTGCCCCAGGGTCCGGTCGGGACGCCGGCGTCGGGGGCGGTGACCTCGGCGAGTTCGGACAGCACGGCCTCGGTGAGGCGTTCGAGGCCGGCGAGGTGGGCGGTGGTCAGGCGGAGCCGGTCGAGCAGGACCGGGGACAGTCCGCGCTCCTCGGCCGCGGCGACGTCCTCGGCGTTGGCCTCCAGGACGGCCGGCCAGTGGGCGGCGAGCCGTTTGGCCAGCTCACGGCAGTAGGTCTCGTAGGCCAGGTCGCCGACCGGGGGTGCGGTGGCGACGGCCTCGCGGGCGGATACGAGCAGTTCGTCGGTCATGGTCTCCTACCACATGAACTGGCCGCCGTCGACGATCAGTTTCTGACCGGTGACGTAGCGGCTGAGCGGGCCCACGAGGTATTCGAGGGCGTCGGCGATGTCGTCGGGGGAGCCGATGCGTCGCTGGGGGATCTCGGAGAGCACCGCGGCGCGGCGCTCCGGGTCGTCGAGCCGGAACCGGTCGACGAGCTCCTGGGTCTCGGTCATCCCGGGGATCAGGCAGTTGACCCGCACGGTGGGGGCGAGTTCCAGGGCCAGGCACTTGGTCAGCTGGAGCAGTCCGGCCTTGGAGGCGGCGTAGTTGACGCCGTTGAGGCGGGGTCGCAGGCCGGTGGTCGCGCCGATGTTGACGACCGTTCCGGTGCCGGCGTCGAGCATCGCGGGGGCGAGGGCCTGGGTGAGGTGGAAGGGGCCGGACAGGTTGGTGTCGAGCACGTCCTGCCAGTCGTCCTCGGTGAGTTCGAGGAAGGGCCGGTCGATGTTGATGCCCGCGTTGTTCACGAGGACCTCGGGCGTGCCGTGCTCGCCGAGGATCGTCCGGGCGGCGGCGCGCACGGACGCGCGGTCGCCGAGGTCGGCGCGGAGCACGTCGATGCCGTGCTCGTCGGCGGCCCGCCGGGCGGCGTCCTTGTCGGAGCGGTAGAGGGCGATGGTGCGGTGGCCGAGGTCGCGCAGCCGCAGGGACAGGGCCAGGCCGATGCCGCGGGTGCCGCCGGTGACGACGGCGAGGGGGGTCGTGCTGGTCATCGGGGTGTCTCCCGCGGTGTGTCGGTGAGCCGGTCGAGGAAGTCGTCCAGGTGGGACAGGAGCCTCGGTTGGTGGGCCGCCTCGAAGACCTCGAAGTGGCCGCAGTCGAGGTCCCGTACGGTCAGCCGGTCGGTCAACTCGTGCCAGGCGGCGATCTGTTGGTCGCGCTCCGGTCCGGCGCAGGCCATCAGCAGGGCGGGACCGCCGGGCCGGGAGCGGGTGCGGTGCGCGGCGCTGGCCGTCACGTGGGCCAGCGCGGTGGTGCGGGCGCGGGCGGCGTCGGTGCCGTCTCCGAGGTGGCTGACGGACTTCTCGATCGCGTCGAGTACCAGCGTCCGGGCACCGGCGTCGGGGGTGGTGTGCTCGGTGAAGCTGTCGATCAGCACCACGGCGGGGGCCGGGCCGTCCTCGGCCAGGTGTGCGGCGAGTTCCCAGGCGAGTACGCCGCCCAGCGACCAGCCGACCAGGACGCGCGGGCGGTCGGGGATCCGGCCGAGCAGGTCGAGGTAGGCGCGGGTCATCTCCGCGACGTCGTCGTGCGGTTCCTCGCCGGGCAGCAGTCCGGCGGCGCGGATGCCGAACACACTGCCGTGGCGGGCCAGCCGGGCGGCGGTGCCGAGGTACTGGCCGAGGCCACCGCCCGCCGGGTGGAGGAGCACGCTGCTGAGCGGGCCGGGCCGCTGGGCGAGCGGGACGAGCAGCTTGGTCCCGTGGGTCGTGGCCGGCATCAGGCGTCCTCGGCGAGCGCGATGATCCAGGCCGCCTGGGCGCGAACGGTCGGGTCGCGGAAGAAGTCGAGGATCGGGATCTGGACGCCGTACTCCTCCTCGATCCGGGCGCCGGCGGCCATCACGGTCAGCGAGTGGGCGCCGTACTCCAGGAGCGAGCGGTCGACCGGCACCTCCGCGATGCCGAGGAGCTTCGCCCACATCCGCTGGAGGGCCGCGACGAGCGGGTCGTCGGTGGTGGTCACGGCGGGCGCGGACCGTGTCTCGTCCGCCAGGGCCTGCTCGGCCCGGGCGGCGAGTGCGGTGCGGTCCACCTTGCCGTTGCGGGTGGTGGGCACGGTGTCCAGGGGGAAGACCCGGGCGGGCACCATGTAGCCGGGCAGGGTGGCCGCCACGTGCGCGCGGATGCCGTCCGGGTCGGGCGAACGGCCGTCCTCGGGCCGGAAGAACAGGGCGAGGCGGCGTTCGTGCCCTTCCCCGTGCACGACTCCGACGGCGCGGGCCACGTCGGGGTGGGAGGCGGCGGCGCTCTCCAGCTCGCCCAGCTCGACCCGGTAGCCGCGGATCTTGACCTGGTCGTCGTCGCGGCCGAGGAAGAGCAGCGCGCCGCTCTCGTCGCGCAGGACCTGGTCGCCGGTGCGGTACATGCGGGCCCGCTCGTCGTCGGCGTACGGGTCCGGCAGGAACCGTTCTGCCGTGCGTACGGGGTCGTTGACGTAGCCCAGTGCGGGGCAGGCGCCCGCGAGGTACAGCTCGCCGGGGACGCCGCGCGGGGCGAGGTGGCCCGTGGTGTCCACGATGTGCGCCGCCACGTCGGTGATCGGGCGGCCGATGGGGACGTGGGACGGCCAGGGACGGTTGTCGGCGGTGAGCCGGTGCGTGGTGACGGCGTGGGTCTCGGTGGGGCCGTACAGGTTCACCAGGGTCAGGTGCGGGCGGTCGGCGAAGAAGCGGCGGACCCGGTCGTCGAGCAGGAGCTGTTCGCCGGAGACGCAGACGTGGCTCAGGTGCGGCAGATCGTCGCCGGTGTCCTGCGCGGCCCGGACGAACGCGGGCAGCGCGGCGACCGGGAGGTAGACGTGGGTGACCCGGTGCGCGCGCACGCGTTCGACGACGGCGGGCAGGTCCCTGCGGTCGGCGGGCTCGCGGGAGACGAGCGTCCCGCCGGCGACGAGGGTCGGCAGGATCTCCTGGAAGGAGACGTCGAATCCCAGCGGCGCGTACTGCAGGAAGCGGGTGCGCTCGTCCATGTCCAGGGCGTCGAGCTGCCACTCGGTGAGGTTCATCAGGGGGCCGCTGTTCATCAGCACGCCCTTGGGGCGGCCGGTGGAGCCCGAGGTGAACATGATGTACACGCCGTCGGAGGCGCCGGTCGCGGCGGCCTCGTCGGGTGCCGTGTCCACCGGTCCGGCGGTCAGTTCGGCCGGAGTGAGCAGGTCCACGCCCTCGACCGGGTCGTCGCCCACGACCAGGCGGCAGTCCGCCTTGCCGGTCATGTACGTCAGCCGGTCGGCGGGCAGGCCGAGGTCGAGCGGCAGGAAGACGGCGCCGCGGGCGAGGACCGCGAGGACGGTGACGACCGTGTCCACGAGGGTGGTCGTGGTGAGGCCGACGACGGTGCCGCGTGCGACGCCGCGTGCGGCCAGCGCGGCCGCGCCTGCGGCGGCCAGGCGGTCCAGCTCCGCGTAGGTGAGCCGGCGGTCGTCCTCCTGTACGGCGACCTGTCCGGGCCGCTCCGCCGCCGCGGCCCGCACGGCGCTGTACAGATCGGGGCGGGTCAGTCGGCGGCGGTACCCGTCGTGGTCGTGGGAGTCCTCGGCCGAGGCGTCCGCGAAGAGGTCGGCGACGGTCCGGCCGGGCTGTTCGACGGCCCGGTCGAGGACGCCGCGCAGGGACGCGGCCAGGGCGTCGGCGAGGGGTTCCGGCAGCAGTTCGCGGTCGCTCTCCAGCTCGAGGGACCAGCCCTCGGGGCCGGGGGTCACGCCGAGCCAGAGGTCGAACTTGGCGGTGCCGTTGCCGTGTTCGCGCACGCGGCGTACCGCGGATCCGGGCTCGGCGTCGGTCGCGTCCTGGAGCGCGAGCATGCAGGAGAAGACCGGGTTGCGGTTGGTCGAGCGGTCCGGGTCGACGTGGCGGACGATGCGGTCGAAGGAGACGGCGGCGTCGGCACGGGCCCGGCCGGCCTCGGCCTGGACGGTCTCCTTGACGAAGACGTCGAAGGGGGCGTCCCAGGGCACGTCCACGATGAGCGGCAGGGTGTTGACGAAGAAGCCGCACAGGTCGAAGGAGCCGAGGGTGCGGCGTGCCATGACGGGGCTGCCGAAGACGACGCTGGTGTTGGCGGAGTGCCGGGCGAGCACGGCGGCGTAGACGGCGGAGAAGAGGACGAACGGGCTGACGCCGAGCGTCGCGCACAGGCCGTCCAGGTCCGCGGACTGCCGGGGCGACAGCCGGATCTCGCGCCGGGTGCCGGTGAAGTCGGTGGTGACGGGGCGGTTGGGCCGCGGGTTGAGGACGGTGGCGGGGGTGGCCCGCAAGCGGTCGGCCAGGGTCTTCGCCGCGCGCTCCGTCTCGTCGTCGTCCGCGGCGTTGAGCTGGGCGTCCAGCTCGCGCCGCAGGGCGCGTTCGCGTGCGGTGCGCACCGTCTCGACGTCCAGCGTGCCCTGGGCGGACGCGGTCAGGTCGCGGACGAACTGGCGCAGCGAGAAACCGTCGAAGACGAGGTGGTGCACCACGAGGAGCAGCGCCGAGCGGGTGCCGTCGGCGGTGCGGAGCAGCACCGTGCGCAGCAGTGGGGACCGCGTCAGGTCGAAGGCGGTGTCGCCGAGTTCGGCGAGGAGTTCGGCGCGCCGGCGGTCGAACTCCGCGGCCGGGGTGGTGACGTGGTGCAGCGGGGCGTCGGAGGGGACGTCGCCGAGCACGGCGTGCGGGTCGGCGCCCTCGCGGATCGCGAGCCGCAGGGCCGGCTGCACCGCGAGGACGTCGGTGAGGGCCGTGGCGAGGGCGGCCGGGGTGAGGGCGGGGTCGAGTTCCAGCTCGGCCACGACGTTGTAGAGGTGGGGCACCGGCACCGTGCGGTGCACGACGAGGAGCCCCTTCTGGGCGGCGGTGAGCGGGAGGGTGGCCGTGGGGACCTGCGGGGCGATGGTCATCGGAGGCTCTCCTTCGGAATGAGGAGTCCGCGCAGCCACTGCCGGAGTTCGCCCACCGTGTGCACCGAGGCGAGGCCGGTGGGGTCGATCTCCTGGTCCGGGTCGGTGATCAGTTCACTGGCGATGCGCAGCACGGACAGTGAATGCAGCCCCACCTCGGCCAGCAGGGAATTGTCGTCGAATGACGCACGGATGTGTCTCGAAATGACTGAACCTATTTCCGCGTCGGCCATCTCGTCCGCATGGTTCATTACTCAGACTCCTCGGGGAAAGGTCGCTTCGTGGCGCACCACGAATAGTTCAGCAGAGCCCGTCCCGTGGTCAATGGCGACCTTGAGCAGTCATTGAAAGACGTGATTGCCGCCCTCCGCACACGCCTTCCGAAATGGGGTCATCAATAAATTCGATAGATCAACGCAAAAGGAGGAGGCCGGTTTTCCGGCCTCCTCCTTCGAGGTGCGGTGGTGCTGGCGGTGCTCGTCAGGCGGGCGGCTTGTCGCCGAACGCCTCCGCCAGCACGGGCCGGGTGAGCACGCGCAGGAACGGCGGGACGGTGAGGGCGACGGTCGCGGCGAAGAAGCCGAAGGCGAGGCGGAGTCCGAACCATTCGGCGAGCAGGCCCATCAGGCCCGCGCCGACCGGCATCGCGCCCCAGCTGAACAGCCGGCTGACGGCGCCGAAGCGGCCGAGCATGGCGTCGGGCACGAGCCGCTGCGCCATGGTCCGCGCGTTCACCGTCCACAGGGTGCCGCCCATGCCGCCGAGGAAGGCGGCGACGGCCACCGCCCAGAGGTTGGTCGTCACGGCGGGTACGGCCATCATCGCGAAGGTGCCGACGAGGTCGGCGAACATGACCCAGCGGCGGCCGAAGAAGCGGTTGAGCCAGGTGACGGCGAGTGCGCCGACCAGTCCGCCGACACCGAGGGCGCTCAGCAGGGTGCCGTACTGGCTCGAGTTCAGGTGCATCACGGAGGTGGCGAACAGGGGCATCAGGGCGAGCCAGGCGCCCCAGCACGCGCACAGGACGGTGAGGGTGAGCGCCATGGTGCGCAGCAGGGTGTGCTGCCACAGGTAGCGCAGGCCGTCCACGATCTGTACGCGGACGGTTTCGGGAGCGGCGTTCTCGCCGCCGGTCCGGCCGGCCGCGCGGAACCGGCCCACGAGCAGGACGACGACGAGCGAGGCGGCCAGGTACGACACCCAGGTCGTGCCGAGGGCGACGCCGGTGCCCGCCGCGAGCAGCAGGCCGCCGACGAAGGGTCCGGCGAACTCGTTGCAGACCGTCTCCGCGCCCGCGATCCAGGTGTTGGCCCGCTCCCGGCCCTCCGGCGGGGTCAGCGCCGGGATCATGGCCGAGGCCGAGGTGAGGGCGATGACTTCGGCGACGCCCAGGACGAGGCCGGCGGCGCAGAGCACCGGGATGGTCACGGAGTCGGCCGCCGCGAGCGGCATCAGCGCGCCGAGCGCGATCAGCCGCAGGCCGTTGGCGCCCCAGAGCAGGCGGCGGCGGTCGAGGCGGTCCACCAGGACGCCGACATGGAGGGCGGCCAGCAGCCAGGGCAGGGAGAGGGTGAGGGAGACCGCGGAGACCTGGGCCGGGGACGCGGAGGCGCGGGCGGCCAGGAGCGGCAGCGCGATCTTGGTGACGCCGTCGGCGAGGTTGGTGATCGCCGTGAAGACGAGCAGGACGACGGTGTTGCGGGTGCCGCGGCGCGCGGTGGGCTGCGGGAGATCGGGGGCGGGGGCCGCCACGGGCGCGGCGAGCCCCACCGGCGCCCGTGTGGTGTCGACGCTCTGGTCACTCATCAGTCTCCCCTAACCGTCTAACCGTTTTGTTGGTGAACCCGGGATGTCGAGTCTGGCACGGCACCGCACATCGCCGCTACCCGGCAAAGCCGATAGCCGGTTATCCGGTGTAGGCTGGAGCCCCTCGACGGGAGGTGGCCCATGCGTGACGCACCGGCGTCCGCCCAGCTGATCCAGGCGTTCGCCAACACGGTCGATGTCGAGCTCGCGACCGACGAGATCGACACCGCCCGCAAGCTCGACGGCTGGCTGCGCGCCCAGGGGCTGCTGCGCGGCGGCGAGCGGATCGGCGCCGCGGAGCACGTCCTGGGGCTGCGCCTGCGCTCCGGCATCCGCGAGGCCCTGGGCGCGCACGTGGGCGACCGGCCCGACCCGGCGCTCCAGGACGAGGCGACGAAGGCGCTGCGCGACCTGCCCCTCGTGGTCACCGCGGGCGGCGACACGCCGGGCACCCTCGCCCCCGCCCCGCAGCTCACGGCGTCCAGGAAGGCGCTCGCGGCGCTGGCCGTCGCCTGGAGCGAGCTGGCCGTCACCGGCGAGGCCGCCCGGCTCAAGCGCTGCTCGGAGCACGCCTGCGCCTGGGTGTTCTGGGACACCTCCAAGAACCGCAGCGGCCGCTGGTGCTCGATGCGCGTGTGCGGCAACCGCGCGAAGGCCCGCCGTTACGCGGCCCGGCAGGCCGCGGGGGCCGCACAGTCCGGCTGACGGCACACCGGGTCCGGTCCCGTGCGGACCGCGGCGGCCCCGGGTCATCGTGCCGTCGCGGGTGCGCTCATCAGGTCCACCGCCAGCCGGGCCACCTCGTCGACGGCGGGGGCCGTCAGCAGCTCGTAGTGACCGGCCGCGACGCGTGCCGAGCGGGTGTCGCCGGCGAGGAATCCCCGCCAGCGGTCGAGGTCGCTGTCGGCGAGATCCGCCGCCACCACCAGCGCCGGTACGTCGACGGCCCGCAGCGCGCGAGGGGCCGTCATCGCCGTCACGTGCCGCCGGTGCAGGGCGTGCCGTGCGTGCAGGGCGTCCCCGACGGCGTCGCCGGAGGTGACGCGCAGCAGAACGGCCAGGGTGTCCAGGGCATGGTCCTCGCGCGGCCCGAGGCTGAGCCGGTCCGGCACGTGCGGCAAGGGGGCCGCGCCGCGCAGGACGGCGCGGGCGAAGGCGTCGGTGCCCGTCTCCGGCACGTCACCCGGCACCGGCGCGTCCAGCAGGAGCAGCGGCGGGCAGTGGTGGCCCCGCGCCCGTAGTCCGGCGGCGATCTCGTGGGCCAGCAGACCGCCCATGGACCAGCCGCCGAGCAGGTCGGGCAGTCCGTCGGCGAGCAGTCGGGCCGTGTAGCGGGCCGCCAGGTCCGCGATGCTCGCCCCGGCGACGCCGTCGTCCTCGCTGACCGTCACCCGCCAGTCGCCGGGGAGCGCTCCGGCCAGTTCGCGGTAGGGCAGGACGCCGACCCCCGCGCCGTGCACGAGGTGCAGGTGCCGGCCGCCGGGCTCTCCCGTGCGCAGCACCACGGTGCGCGCGAGGGCGGGCGGCGCGGTCGGGCCGGGGGCGGCCGGGTCCGTCGCGGCGGGGCCCAGCAGCCGTTCCATCCGCGCGGGCGTCGGCTCCTCCAGCCAGGCCTCCAGGTCCAGTTCGGCTCCGGTGTTCTTCTCGACGCGGGCCACCAGCTCCAGTACCTGAAGGGAATGACCGCCCAGGGCGAAGAAGTCGTCGTGGGGGCGCACGACGCGGCCGAACACGCGCTGCCAGTCGGCCAGCACGCCCGCCGCCGCTGCCGGCTCGGCGAACGCGGTCGCGTCCGGGGCGCCCGTCGGCCGGGCCGGACGGGCCGTGGCCCTGGTGGCCACCCGCAGGTCGGCCACGCGGCATCCCCCGGCCGTCGAGGCGGCCAGGACCGCCTCGACGTCGGCGAGGAACACCCGCACGGATCGCTCGCTGAGCGCGCAGGTGTCGTACTCGACCTCGAGCACCGTGTCCCCGCCGTCGTCGAAGACGCCGACGAGGAGCTGGCAGCGGGCGCTGGTCGACGGGCTCGCCAGCAGGCGGGCGGGCTCGTCGCCGAGCATGATGCCCGAGCCGATCCCGCCGTGATGGGTCACGAGGACGGGCGGGACGGTGCCGAGCGCGGCCCGGTCCTCGTCGCTCAGCCGCGCGAACACCTCGGGATAGGTCACGTGCTGGAACGGCAGGCTCTCCCACAGGCTGTCCCGCGCCCGCGTCACGACCGCGTCGAAGGTGTCCTGCGCACCGATCTCGTCGGCCAGCAGGACGGTGTTGGCGCGGTAGTCGACACTGCGCTGGTCGGCGAGGGTCGGCCGGTTGGCCACGACCGTGCCGACGGTGGTCCGCCCCGACGCCCCGCCCCGGGCGAGCACCGTGCGGACCGCCGCGAGGTGCACGGCGAACTCCGTGCAGCCCACGCGCCGGCCGATGGTCTCGACGGCGACGCGCGAACGGGGTGTGAGGGTGTGGCGCAGCACCGCGCCCGAGCCGGGCGCGGCGCCGGAGGGTTCGGCCACCAGGGCCGCCGGTCTCGCGCCGCGCAGCCGGTCCGTCCAGAACCCGGTCTCCTTCGCCGTGGGGGCGGCGCGCACCGCCTCCTCGGCGGGCGTCGGGGCGGCGGTCTCCTGGGCGAGCGCCGCGATGCCGCCGTCCCGGACCGCGACGTAGGCGCGGTGCAGGTCGTCCAGGAGCAGCTGTACCGCCCAGCCGTCGACGACCGCGTGGTGGGCGGTGAGCACGAGCTCGTCGACCGGCCCGACGCGCACCAGCGTGAGCCGGACCAGCGGCGCGTCGTCGAGGACGAACGGGATCGCGTGCAGCCGGGTGGCCACTTCGTCCAGCAGCTCCGGCGCGCTGCGGCCCTCGGGGACCCGCTCCCACACCACCTGCTGGGGCCGCGCGTCGAAGGGCGCCGGGTGCACGATCCGTACGACGGTCTCCCCGTGGCGCTCGAACGCGCTGCGCAGCGCCGTGTGACGGTCGACGACGTGCCGCCACGCGGCCGTCAGGACCGCCGGGTCGAGGCGGCCGGTGCGCAGCCGCCAGGTGAGGTTCATCAGGTCCTTGCGCCCACCTCGGTGCTGGATCCACCAGAGCGCTTCCTGGAGCGGTGAACTGGGCCGGACTTCTGGATTCGGGGTCACGGGGGTCCTCACCGGAGAAATTGGAGTTTCGAACCGAGGTGGGGGGCGTGAAATAGTCCCGGGTCCGGGGGCACGACCACAAATAGAGTATTTGGATAATCAATCGGCGCCCGGCCCCGCGAAACCTCGCCCTTGACTCTTCGGTGAGCACGGAAAAGCATTCTTCCAACCCTCCATCGACCGCGCCACGGAAGAGGACCGGACATCATGACTGCCATCAGGACCATGTACGACTGGTTCGCGGACTCCGTTGCCCAGTACGGCGACCGGCAGACCGCGCTGGAGGTCGCCGGCGAGGTGCTGACCTACGCCGAGCTCGACGCGCTCGCCGCACGCGTGGCGGGTGAGCTCGTCGCCGCGCACGGCGGCGTGCCCGCCCGCGTCGGCCTGCTGGCCGCCCGCAGCACGGCCGCCTACGCGGGCTACCTCGCCGTGCAGCGCCTCGGCGCCGTCGTCGTGCCGCTCAACCCGTCCTGGCCGGCCGCGCGGAACGCGACCATCGCCGCCGACGCCGGTCTCGACCTCGTGATCACCGAGGACGGCACGGATCTGGGGACGCCCGCGGTGGACCTGCCCGCCGCCCGCACGGCCGCCCTGCGCTCCGGTCCGGTCCCGGACCTGCCCGCCTCGGCCGCGGGACCCGACGACCTCGCCTACATCCTGTTCACGTCGGGCTCGACCGGCCGCCCCAAGGGCGTGCCCATCGTCCACCGCAACGTGTCGGCCTACATCAGCCATGTCGTGCCCCGCTACGAGCTGGGCCCCGGGGCCCGTGTCTCGCAGACCTTCGACCTGACCTTCGACCCGTCCGTGTACGACATGTTCGCCGCCTGGGCCTCGGGCGCCGCGCTCGTCGTGCCGGACAAGAAGGACCTCCTGACACCGGTGCGGTTCGTGAACACCGCGCGCATCACGCACTGGAACTCCGTGCCCTCCGTCGCCTCCATCGCCATGCGGCTGCGCGCGCTCAGGCCCGGCTCCATGCCGACCCTGCGCTGGAGCCTGTTCTGCGGCGAGGCGCTGACCCTGCGTCACGCGGAGGCGTGGCGGGCCGCCGCCCCGCAGTCCGTCCTGGAGAACATCTACGGCCCCACCGAGATGACCGTCACGTGGACGGAGTTCCGGCTCCCCGACGCCGTGCAGGACTGGCCGCGGCCGGCCAACGGCACGGTGCCCATCGGAACGCCGTACCCGGGCCAGGAACACCTCGTGCTCGACGAGGAGGGCCGGCCCGCCGAGACCGGCGAACTGGTGGTGCGCGGCTCGCAGCGCTTCCCCGGCTATCTGGACCCGGCCGACGACATCGGCAGGTTCCTGCGCATGGTGGACGGGACCGCGGTGGTCCACGACGGCACGACGCCGCTCACGGCCGACCACTGGTACCGCACGGGCGACCGGGTGGGCCATCTCGACGGGGCGCTGGTGCACCTCGGCCGGCTCGACCATCAGCTCAAGATCCGCGGCTACCGGGTCGAGCTCGGGGAGATCGAGTCGGCTCTGCTCGACCTCGCCGGCATCGCCGAGGCCGTCGTCCTGGCGGTGCCGGGGCCGGGCGGCGACATCGAGCTCGGCGCCGTGTGCACCGGCACGATCACGGACACCGCCGAGGCGCTGGAGCGGCTCGCCGCACGGCTGCCCGCGTACATGGTGCCGGGCTCCCTCACGGTCCTGGACACCTTGCCCCTCAACGCGAACGGCAAGGTGGACCGCAAGGCCCTGACGACCTTCCTCGGTACGGCGATCGCCGCCTGAGACGCCGGGCGTGCCGACGCCCGCCGGGTCACGCGGCACCCGGCCCGGCGGGCATCAGCACGCGGGGCGCAGCGCGGGCCCGTCGGTGGCCTCGCCCTCGGCCAGCACCTGACGTGCCGCGTCGAGCACGGTCGCGAAGGACGGATCGTCGTCGAGTCCGCGGCGCCAGACGCACTGCGAGAAGACCTCGAAGGGCGGCCGCCAGCGGATCGGTCCGAGCGCGCCCTCGCGCAGTTCGTCGCGCACGGCGACGGTGGGCAGCAGGGCGATCCCGATGCCCTCGCCGACACCGCGCTTGACCGCGTCGACCGAGCCGAGCGCGAGGACACCGCCCGCCGGTTCGCCGGTCCCGGCCAACTCGGCCTCCAGGCCGCGCTGGTAGCCGTTCCAGCGGTGTGCGCACACCAGGGTCTCTGCCGCGAACTCCGCGGCCGACGCGACGACCCTCCCGGCCAGCGGGTGGGACGGCGCCGCCACCAGGCTCAACGACTCGCGGCGCAGCGCGCGGTGGCGCACGTCGGGCGTGACGGGGCGGGGGCCGATGAAGAAGGCGCAGTCGACGCGCTCCTCCCGCACCAGGGAGACCGGATCGGCGTCGAGTCCGCGCAGGGCGACCCCGAGGCCTCCGTGCCGCAGATGCAGATACTCGATCAGCGGCACGAGACGGTACGTGGTGATGCACTCGGCGGCGCCGATCGCCAACCGGGGTGTCTGGTCGGCGGGTTCGGCCACGGAGTTGCGCGCCATCTCGCTGAGCCGGACGATGCGGCACGCGTAGTCGTGCAGGCGCCGCCCCGCGGGCGTGAGCTGGGCTCCGCCGGCGGTGCGGTCGAGCAGCGGCGCGTCGAGGATCTGCTCCAGCGCCTTGATGCGTGCGGTGACGGTCGGCTGCGCCAGCCCCAGCAGGCGCGCGGCCTGGGTGAAGCTCCGTGACTGCGCGACCGCCAGGAACGCGTCGAGCTGCTTTATGTTCACGGCCCGACCCCGTTCGACGTCCGACCCTGCGCATGGACGTGCACGATGAACCCCAATCGTCCGTGGTGCGGAACGCGCGGCCAGAATCCGGTCGGCATTCGGGCCGCGCCTGGAGGACGCACGAGTCGCCCCGCTGTGCGACCTTACGGACGAGGAAAGGGAGTTGCACCCGTTGTCGGTGTTGCCCTCACCAATACCACCGAGGGGCACTTGCCCGGTGCCTCGGACACGACGAACCATGGCGGTATGACCTCGCCAGTCGCGCCCCCTCACATCCAGCGTCCCCTCGACTTTCCGGCCCCCGCGTCCGGCCGGATCGACCCCGATGAATTCCGTGCCGCCCTGGGCAGGTTCACCACCGGAGTGGTCGCCGTCACCGCCCTGCACGGAATCGACTCCACGCCCGCGGGCGTGGTCGTGAATTCCTTCACCTCGGTTTCCCTGGATCCCGCCCTGGTGCTTTTCTGCATGGCCCGTACGAGCAGCAGCTGGCCCAAAATACGTACCGCGGAACGCTATTGCGTGAACATACTCGGGAAGAACCAGCGCGAGATCAGCACGCGGCTCGCCTCCCCGGGCGGCGACAAGTTCCGCGGGCTGAGCTGGAGCACCACGCCCACCGGCGCGCCGGTCCTGGACGGGACGCCGGCCTGGCTGGAGTGCTCCACCGAGGCCGAGTACCCGGCCGGTGACCACGACGTGGTCGTCGCGCGCGTCCACCGCATCGGCGGCCACGGAGCGGACGCGCCGCTGGTGTTCTACCGCGGGGCGTACGGACGCCTGGCCGACTGACGCCGTGGCGGTGGGCAGGGCCCGCCGTCCCCACCGAACCGCCGACCGACCCACTCCCCGACCCGCTCACCGAATCGATCAGAGGAACTTCTTGATGACAGCAAGCACCGGCTCCCGCAAGCCCATCGGCGTGGGCATCGTCGGCCTCAGCGCCGACGGAGGATGGGGCTCGCGCGGCCATGTGCCCGCGCTCCGGGCCGTGGACGGTTACGAGCTGCGCGGACTCGCGGCCTCCTCGGCCGGGTCCGCGCAGCGGGCGGCGGAGCACCACGGCGTCGCGGCTGCCTACTCGAACGTGCACGACCTGGCCCGCGACGAGAACATCGACCTGGTGGTGATCTCCGTACGGGTGCCCCGGCACCGCGAGTTGATCCTGCCCGCGCTGGAGGCGGGCAAGGCCGTGCTCAGCGAATGGCCGCTCGCCACGGGGCTCGACGAGGCCGAGGAGCTCGCCCTGCTGGCCGAGCGGCACGGGGTGCGCACGGCGGTGGGGCTGCAGTCGCGCTCCGCGCCGGCGGTGCGCTACCTGCGTGACCTGATCGCGGACGGCTACGTCGGGGAGGTCCTGTCGACCACGCTGCTCGGCTCGGGCGGCGGCTGGGGTCCGGCCGTGGGCTCGGGCGGCGCGTACACCGTCGACCGGAGCAACGGGGCGACCCTCATGACCATCCCGTTCGGTCACACCCTCGATGCCCTCACCATGTGCCTGTCGTCGTTCACGGAGCTGAGCGCGACGACGGCCACGCGGCGTCCCACGGTGCAGGTGTCCGACACCGGCGGGAGCATTCCGATGACCGCCGAGGACCAGATCGCCGTCTCCGGCCGGCTGGCGAGCGGCGCGGTCGCCTCGCTGCACTACCGGGGCGGTTCGAGCCGGGCGACCAATCTGCACTGGGAGATCAACGGCACCGACGGCGACCTGGTGATCTCGGGGAACACCGGGCACCTGCAGTTCGGCCAGTTCGACATCAGCGGCGCGCGCGGCAAGGACCAGCGGCCGGCGCCGCTGCCCGTCCCCGCCCGGTACCAGGAGGTCTCCGGCGTGGACGGCCCCGCGGGCGTCGTGGCGCACGCGTACGCGCAGTTGCGCGAGGACCTGCACACCGGCAGCAGGACGGTGCCGGACTTCCGGCACGCGGTCGAGCACCACCGGCTGCTGGACCGCATCGCGAGGTCCGCCGAGACCGGGACCCGCCAGTAGGCGCCGGGGACTGCGGCACACGGATCCGCCCCGCAGACATCTGTCTGCGGGGCGGATCCGTGTGCGCGTCCGGGCGTCAGCCCGGGGCGGTCTGCGACCGGCACGAGGTGACGAGTCGGGCGCACACCGCTTCGGCGTGCTCGTAGAGGTAGAAGTGCCCTCCGGGCCAGGTGTGGCAGGGCACCGGGCCGCTGGCGAGGGCGGACCACTCCCCCAGGGCCGCCGCGGGCGCCAGCGGATCGTCCTCCCCGCCGAACACGGACAGCGCCGTCCGCAGCGGGGTGCCTGGCGTGTAGGCGTAGTCCGCGACCAGGTCCATGTCGGCGCTCAGGGTGCGCGCCACCAGCCGGGCGAGGGCGTGCCGGTCACCGCGGCCGGCGGGGTCACCGGTCGGTCCGCCCAGGCCGTGCACCTGGCGCAGGAGGTCGCGGGCCCGCCCCGGCGGGCCCGGGGAGCTCACGAACCGCTGCGGGGCCCGGCTTCCCGAGACGCCGAGCCAGCACGGCCCCCTCCGCTCCGACTCCAGTGCCCGCGCCACTTCGAAGGCGAGCAGCGCTCCCAGACTGTGGCCGAAGACGGAGAACGGGCCCGACAGCGCCGGCCCCAGGGTGGAACGCAGGTAGTCGACGGCTTCCACGGCCGTACGACATCGGTCCCTGCCCCGGTCCAGAAGGCGGCCGGGCAGGTCGACGCCCCAGACCCGCCAGTCCGCGGGCAGGTGGGGCAGCAGCGGGGCGAACCCGCGCGACGAGCCGCCCGCGTGGTGGAACAGCACCAACGTGTGGGCGGGCTCGCCGCGCAGGGCCGGGTTGAGGTCGAGGATCGGCATCTCAGGCGACCAGCTCGGCGAGGAGGGAGCGTCCGGGGTCGAGCGGCACCGGGTTCTCCTTGTACAGGGACTCCATGGCCAGCCAGTGCACCCGTACCCGGGCCCGCTCGGTGCCGCGCAGCGCGGCGGCCGCGACGTGCTGCGGACCGCAGGGCACGTCGACGACCTCCCAGCCGTCGGGCCGCAGCGCCGGGTCGGCGCCGAGGTAGTCGGCGGCCAGGGGGCGGCCGAGTCCGGTGCCCAGGCCCTTCAGGTAGGCCTCCTTACGCGTCCACAGCTGCCCGAAGCCGACGACGTCCGCGGGCCCGGTCGCCAGCTCGCGCTGTTCGTCCGGGTGCAGGGCGGGAGTGCAGACGTCGACCGTCTTGGGCGCGGGGACCTTCTCCACGTCGACGCCGAGCGGCACCGTCGAGATGCCGATGAGGGCCATGCCGTTGCTGTGGGAGAGGGAGAAGTGCAGGGGTGTGTCGGGGTATTCGAGGACCGGCCGGCCGTGCGGCTCGTCGCAGCAGGGGCACGCCTCGCGGCCCATCCGCAGACTGCGCGGATCGGTGTCCAGGTAGGCGCTGAGCAGGCGGCGCAGGGCCACGTGCGCGCTGCTGTAGAGCAGCCGGCCCGCCTCGCGCCGGCACGTCCCGGCACGGCTGCGTTCGGCCGCGTCGAGTTCGGTGAGGTCCAGTTCGCCCGTGCAGCTGCCGAGCGGCGGCTGCCGCAGGATCCACAGGTCTGCGCTACTTTGCGGCGGGATCGGCAATGTCACGCTGTTCAGTCCCTGCCTTGGATGGAGCGAGGAGTCGGTCGAGGTAGCGGGCCAGGGTTCCGGTGTCGGGGGCCCGCAGGATGAAGGTCAGTTCGGGCTCGACCGCGAGGGCGGCGGCGAGACGGCGCTGGAGTTCCAGGCCGATCATGGAGCCGACGCCGAGATCGGTCAGGGTCTGGTGCCGGTCGACCGCGGTCGGCGGGCAGTCGAGCACGTGGCCGATCTCCTGGCGGACGAGGTCCTCCAGGAGGCGCTCCCGCTCGGCGGGGTGCGCGGGCCAGGACGAGGGCGGTGCTGCCGGGGGCAGCCGGAGTTCGGGTTCCTGAGGTCGGGTCTGCGACGGGCTGAGGGAGAACCAGTCGAGTACGGCCTGATCCACTGTCATGTGTCTCTCTGTCGGTCACGGTCGGGGGACGGCCGGGGGCGCGCCGTGCGCCGGGGGGATGGCGGGCGCGCCACCGGCCGTGTCGGGTGAGCCGTCGTTTCAGTCCGCGACGACGGCGCTCGGCGGCAGTTCGTGGGCGAAGCCGCACCGCAGGTTCACGCCGGCGAGCTCCCCGGTGATCTCGACGCTGCGCCACAGTCCGCCGCGCAGCGGCAGCAGCCGCCGGCTGCTGAGCGTGGCCCGCGCGGCGTGGGGCTCGGGGCCGGTGTGCGGCGGCTGCTCGGGCGGGGCCTCGAGAACCGTCTGCATCATCCACAGCGTGTTGCTCTCGGACCGGCTGATGGAGTCGAGTTCGTACAGGAGCACCTGGGCCAGCTGGAGATTGACCACGAAGGCGTCGATGAGGGAGACGGCCGACCGCCGGCCGCCCTCGATGCCGTCGGGCGCGGGCTCGGTCTCCGGGTCGAACGTGACGCCGGCGCGGGCGGTGAACTCCTCCAGGTCGACGCCGACGTCACGGATGTGGTGGCGCCGGTGCTTGAAGCCGCCGCCCCAGAACCGGTCCCGGTCCGGGCCGAGCGCGTCCTCGAGCCCGTGGTAGCGGGCCTCACTGACGGCGCGGGTGCTGATGTCGTGCTCGATCTCGCAGCGGACCTGGAGGTTGCCGACGGTGCAGTTGTGCACGGACCGGAAGCGGCCCTCCCGGTCGGGGCGTGCCTCGGTGCTCACCAGACGGGCCGCCAGCGGGATGTCCACCAGCTCCTCCTGGGGGGCGCCGCCCGCCCGCAGCACGACCTTGAGCAGGCGCATGCGGCGGCGGGCCGAGGCGTCCAGGCCGTACCCGTAGGTCAGGTGGAGCTCCGCGAGCTGGACGCCCAGGACGAGGGCGTCGACCGTGCTGAGGTGCGGCCGCAGGTCCGTGCCGTCCTTCTTGCGGGACCAGTCGGCCGGGTAGGCGACGTCGACGGTGCCCCGCACCCCGGCGTCCGGGGCGTCGACCGGAGCGACGACGATGTCGCCGACGCGGTACTCGGCGCGCTGGTAGCCGCGGGAGAAGAACCGCGTCTCGCCGGGGCCGAGATAGTCGTCAATGGACGGCAGCCGGAGGTGCCGATCGATACTGGTGGTCACGTCACACACCCGCCCCTGCGGTACGTATCGAGTCCTCGTAGGCGGCGATGAGTTCGCGGACGGTGCGCACGTCGGTGATGGACCGGTCCCCGGCGAAGGGGTCGACGCCGAGTTCGGCCTCCAGCTCCAGCAGCAGCTGGGCCAGCAGCAGCGAGTTCAGACCGGCCGTCAGCAGCGGGTCGTCCAGGTTGTACTCGATGGCGCCGTCGTCGTTGAGCAGGACGTTGTCGATCTCGCGCAGGACGGTCCGCTGCACGACGCTGTCCGTGGCGTGGGTTTCCTTCAGCATGTGATGCCTCCGTCGATGACCATGGTCTGTCCGGTGATGAAGCGTGACCGGGGCGAGGCGAGGAAGAGGACCGCGTCGGCGATCTCGTCCACCGTCCCCAGCCGTCCCAGCGGTGTGCGCTGCTGGATCTTTTCGCGGTTGCGCGACGTGACCTCCGCCGTCATGTCGCTGTCGAAGAATCCGGGTGTGAGGGTGTTGACCCGGACGCCCTGGGGTCCCAGTTCGCGCGCCATGCTGCGGCCGAGGCCTTCGAGGCCCGCCTTGGCCGCGGCGTAGACGGCGACGCCCCGGTATCCCCGTATGGCGTTGATGGACGAGATGTTGACGATGCTTCCGCCGCCGCCGCGCACCATGAGCCGGGCGCAGGCCTGGGAGAGGTGCAGCGGGGCGAGGAGGTTGACGCGGATCAGGTCCTCCATCCGGCCGGGCGCGGCGGTCAGGAAGAGTTCCTGGTGCAGCACGCCGGCGTTGTTGATGAGGAGGTCGAGCCCACCGAACCGCTTGCCGCTGTCGCGCGCGAAGGCGCGCAGGGCCTGGGAGTCGGCGAGGTCGACGGACTCCCAGTGGAACGCGTCCTGGTACTTGTCCGACATCTCGGTGACGAAGTCGTTGGAGGTCCGGCTGAACGTCGACACGGACCATCCGTCGCCGAGCAGCCGTTCGACCAGGACCCGGCCGAGTCCTCTGCTGCCGCCGCTGACGAGTGCCGCCCGGCGGTCCGCGACCGGCGTGCTCATACCGCGGCCCTGATCTTCTTGAAGCGTTCGGAGTGCTGGTCGTCCTGCGACACCTCGACCAGGAGCGGCACCTTGTAGGCCTCCAGGCGCTCGGCGCAGTGGCGGCGCACCTGGCGGGCGACGTCCTTGGGGTCGGCGGGACGCGTCAGCTTCACGAGGGCCTGGACGACCTGGCCGGTGATGTGGCTGCTGCGGCCGGAGACCGTGGCGTCGGCGATGAGGTCCATCTCCAGCAGGACGTTCTCCACCTCGCCGGGGTAGACCTTCTCCCCCGCGACGTTGATGATCTCCGACTTCCGGCCCAGGATGCGGACGTAGTCGCCGTCGACCTCGACGGCGTCCTGCGTGTTGAAGTAGCCCTGCTCGTCGAAGGGCGCGGGCGCGTTGAGGTAGCCGAGCATGGCGATGTCGGACCGGATCCACAGGATGCCGTCCCGGATCTCGTAGTCGAATCCGGCGCCGCCGAGCTTGACCCAGAGGCTGTCGTCACCGCGCGACTTGGTGGCCAGGATGCCGAGTTCGGACAGGCCGTAGGTCTGCTTGAGGCGTACGTCGGGCAGTGCCTCGTGGAGCTTGCGCAGGACGCCGAGCGGCATGGGTTCCGTGCCGTAGGTGATGAGCCGCAGGGAGCCGAGGTCGTGGTCGGCGTACGCCCCCGAGATCAGCAGCATGTTCAGGAACGTCGGCGTGGTGGGCAGCACCTGGATGCCGTGGGCGGCGACGGCGGCGCAGACCGTGGCCGGGGTGCGCTCGGCGATGGTGACCAGCGCGCCGCCCTGGCTGAGCGTGTGCAGCAGGGTGTTGATGCCGCCGATGTGGTCGAGGCTGAGGAATCCGAGGGTGCGCTGCGCCCTGCGGACCTCGCGGTACTTGCCGAGCATCTTCGCCATGTCGAGGACGGTGGCCTTGCTGCGCCCGGTGGTGCCCGAACTGAACAGCACGAGACCGGGGGTGGCCGCGGCGCGCAGCTGCTCGTAGAAGGGGTGTGCGGCGCGGCGTCCGGTGCGCTCGACGCGGTGCTCGGCGGTGGCCCCGCCGAGGGTGACGACCGTCTCGACCTCGGCGACGTCGAGGAATTCGGTCCGCTTCGCGGCGGGCAGCGGGGCCAGGGGGACGGCGACGGCGCCGCGCGCGATCAGGGCGAGCAGTCCGGCGCACGCCTCGACGCTGCTGGGGCCCTCCAGCGCGACGACGTCCCCGGACCGGATGCCGTGCGCGTCGAGGAGGTCGTTCCACCGGGCGGTGAGGCCGAGTACGTGCCGGTAGCTGTGCGTCCGGCCTTCGAAGACGATGGCGTCGGCGTCCCCGAACTGTTCGAGTCGTTGAAAGAACCAGGCAGTCATGCGCTCTCCGACATGTCATAGCGGGCTGAGGTGACAACGGGCTGTGCGGTGCGGCCGCGCGCCGTCCAGGGGGAGGAACGGGCCGGGGCGGACCAGGCCGGGAGGCGCAGGTCCGGTGCGGGCGGGGTGCCGGGCAGCAGGGTCCAGCCCTCGGCGCCGGCCAGGGTGCGCAGCCGGCGGTCGCCCCCGACGACGACGCCCGAACCGGCGGCCCGCAGGAGGGGGAGGTCCGAGATGTCGTCCCCGTACGCGATGGAGTCACGGGCGGGCACGCCGCGTTGCAGGAGGACCTTCAGCGCGGCGTCCGCCTTGGCGGTTCCGATCATCGGCGGCCCGTCCAACTTCCCGGTGTAGCGGCCGCGTTCGACGCGCGGCTCGGTGCACAGGAGCTCGTCCGCGCCCAGGTCCGCGGCGATGAGGCGCAGCGGGGCGGGGAACGAGCCGGAGACGAGTGCGATGTGCGCGCCGCGTTCCTGGTGCCGGCGCAGCGCGGCGACGGCGGGCTCGTGGTAGAAGCGGCCGGTGGCGCGTTCGGCGTCGAACCAGGCGCCGGCCATCGCGGCCATGACTTCCGCGTCGAGGCCCTCCAGACCGGCGTAATAGGCGCGGTTGACCGCCTCGCGCGGGCATCCGACGGCCGTCATGGCCTTGAGTTCGCACATACGGTCGTCGAATTCCCGGCGCGGGTGGCCCAGGGCCGCGTGGTAATAGGCAAGTAACCGGGACATGCTTCCCGAGGTGGTCAGGGTGTGATCCACGTCGAAGAAGGCGACTTTCACCCGACTCATCTGTCTGGTACCTCCTGTGGCCTGGGCGGGAGAACGACGTGCCGGATTCCCTCGTCGGATTCGGGGTGAGCGTGGTCTTTCCGGATCCCGGCCACGGGCGGGCAAAGGCGGATCCGGATTCTGCTGCGAACTTCGAATGGAAGTTCTGGCCCACGCTGTGAATCATCGCAGCGGGTTTTCCGGTTCCCCAGACTTCAATGTCACCGGCTTCCGCGACGCCACCGCCAAGGAAGCTGCCATTCACACCAACACGCTGTGGACGGCACGCGTCCGCCCGCCCGCACCGGGAACTCCCCTACGCGTCCAGGGGCGTCCAGCGCGGGACACCGCGCCGGTTCCGCACCTGTCCCAGCGGTCCCGCGCCGAAGTGGGTGGCGAAGGCGAGGGTGTCGGGCCGGGTCAGTTCGGATGCCATCGCGTGCCGGGTCCGCACCGCCTGCCGCGGGTCGGCGTCCATCGCGCACGTCCAGTCGGGCCGGGCGAACTGGTCCGGGACGTGGAAGACGTCCCCGAAGGCGATCAGCCGCCGGCCGCCGGCCGAGATCACGTAGGCGGTGTGTCCGTCGGTGTGCCCGGGGGCGGCCCAGGCGCGGACCCCGGGGAAGATCTCGTCGCCCGTGGCCACGGCCCGCGTGACCGCCTCGCCCGCCCTGCGCTCCTGGCCCGCCCACTCGGCGGCCGACGCCACGTACGCGGCCCGGGGGAAGAGGCGTGGCGCGTCGGGTCCGGCGCCGAAGGCCCAGCCGACGTGGTCGTCGTGGAGGTGGGTGAAGGCGACCGTGTCGATGTCCGCGCCCTCGCGTCCGTGTCGGGCGAGTTCGGCCGGGAGCCGGCCGCCGTACAGGCCTCCGATGGTGGCGATGGTGTCCTCGGCGGCCACGCTGTGCGCGCCGTACCCGGTGTCGATGAGCAGGCACGGGTCGCGGTGCTCGACGAGCAGGGCCGTGATGGGGGCGGCGAGGTGTCCGGTGTCGTCCAGCGGGGAGGCGTCCGGGGCGCTCCAGTCGTCCTGTGTGGAGTCGGGGAACCAGTGCAGGGGGTGCAGTTGGACGCCGCCGTCCGTGAGGACGGTGACGGTGTGCTCGCCCAGGCGGAGCGTCGTGGCGTGGTCGCCGGTGACGGACGGTGCGTCGTGGTGGGTCATCGGTCCTCTTTCGGTGTCGAGCGGTGGAGTGGGCGCGTGCGGGCCGTCTGCGGACCGCACGCGCGAGGCCCGGTGTCGACGGGTTCGACACCGGGCCTCGGTCAGGATTGATGGAGCGTCAGATGTTCTGGACCGGCACCACCGACTCCTCGGGCAGGCCACCTGCCACGACCGGCGAGATGTCCGCCGCCTTGGGCTGCTTGTTCAGCGCGAGAGCGAGTCCGACGGTGAGCAGGATGAGCACGGCGGAGGTGTACGTGGCGGCCTGGAGGCCGTCGGACAGTTCGGCCGGGGCGGGGTCGGCTCCGGTCACCGCGTTGGAGACGGCGACGAGGACGGCGAGGCCGACGGCGGCGCCGACCTGCTGGCCGCTGGTGGCGAGACCGGAGGCCAGGCCCTGCAGCTGCTCCTCGACCCCGGCCGTGGCCGCCGAGAACATGGCGGTCCAGATGACGCCCTGCGCCAGGCTGAAGACGACGATGCCGGGGGCCATCTGGAGGTAGGTCGAGCCGGAGTCCAGGAAGGCGGCGAACAGGGCGGTGCCGACGGCGCCGATCACCAGGCCGATGACGAGCGTGCCGCGGACGCCGAACGCCGTGGCCAGCTTGCCGCCGACGACGGAGCCCACCAGGATGCAGGCGCACGGCAGAATGAACGCCAGGCCGGTGGCGAGGGCGCTCCAGTCGCGGACCGTCTGCAGCGCGAGGGTGAGGAAGTAGGCGCTGGCGCCGAAGGTGGCCATGAACATGAAGGTGATGAGCGAGCCGAGCCGCAGGCTCTTGTACGAGAAGACCTTCAGCGGCACCAGCGGGTCGGCGGTGCGCGACTCGATGACGACGAAGGCCACGATCAGCGCCGCCGCGGCGACGAAGCTGATCAGCGTGACGGGCGCGGCCCAGCCGGCCTCGGGGCCCTGGACGAGGCCGAAGACCAGGAGCAGCGCGCCCAGGGTGACGGAGAGGCCGCCGGGCAGGTCGAAGCCCTGGCGCCGCTCGGTCGGGGCGTCGGCCGGCAGGACACGCGCGCCGAGCAGGCCGACGCCGAGGGCCAGCGGCACGTTCACGTAGAAGACCGCCTCCCAGCCGAAGGCCTGGGTCAGCACGCCGCCGAGCAGGGAGCCGACGACCATGCCGCTGCTGCCGGTGGCGCCCCAGATGCCCAGGGCCCGGTTGCGCTCGCGGCCCTCCTCGAAGGTGGTCGTGAGCAGGGAGAGGGTGGCCGGGGCGAGGAGCGCTCCGCCGATGCCCTGCACGGCGCGGGCGGCCACGAGCGGGCCGGGTCCGGCGGCCAGGCCGCCGACGACCGAGGCGATCGCGTAGAGGGCGAGCCCGGTGAGGAACATGCGACGGCGCCCGAGCAGGTCGGCCAGGCGTCCGCCGAGCAGCAGGCAGCCGCCGAAGGCGACGGCGTAGGCCCCGATGACCCACTGCAGTTGCTGTCCCGAGAAGCCCACCCCCTCGCCGATGTCCGGCAGCGCGACGAACACGATGCTGTAGTCCAGCGCGATGATCAGCTGGGCCAGTGCCAGCGCAGCCAGGATCAGGGCTGGGCGGCGGGTGGTACCCGATGCGGTCATGGGTCTGTGTACCTCTCTGGATGTTCGGGAGGGATGGCTGGTGCGCACGGCGCGGATCCGTCCGGTTCGTATCGGTCGAGCCGGTGGTGAAGGGGTGGCGGTGAGGCCGGTGGGAAAGGGCGAGCCCGCACGACGCGGCGCATCGCTCCGCCGGCCGGCGCGTCGTTGCGCCGGCGGGACGTGGGAAGGGTCAGGCCGGCACCCGGACCCCGGCCTCCGGCAGCGGGGCGCCCTGCGCCCACCGCGCCAGACGGTCGGCCACCGGGCCGGACTGCGGATCCAGCAGGATGAGCTGGAGTCCGGGGCGGGCGGCGAAGTCGAGACAGATCTGCGACAGGCTCACCTGCCCGAGGTCGGGATGGGCCAGCGCCTGCGTGACCTGCGTCCCGTCACCGAAACGGTGCCGCTCCCACAGGTCCGCGAAGACGGGGCTGCCCTCGCGCAGGTGCTGGGTGAGCGCGGCCAGCCTCGGATCACCGAGGTACTCGCCGCTCTGGGTACGGAATCGCGCCACCGCCTCGTCGGCCGCGCGCTCCCAGTCGGCGAACCGGTCGCGGGCGCGCGGGTCGAGGAAGAGCGACTCCAGGTAGTTGTGGTGCGCCCCCTCGAAGCCCAGCAGCCGCGTCGCGAGACGGTTGGCCGCGAGGACGTCCCAGTAACGGTCCATGAAATAGGCCGGCTTGGACAGGAAGCTGTCGACGACCCGCAGGGCGAGGCGCCGGTCGTCGTCGACCGGGTTGCGCGGCCTGCGCGGAACGGCGTAACCGGCCAGCCGCATCATGTGCAGGCACTCCACCTCGTTCAGGCGCAGTACGTGGGCGATGGCCTCCAGGATCTCCAGGGAGACGTTCTTCGCTCTCCCCTGTTCGATCCACGCGTACCAGGAGGCGCCGATCCCCGCGAGCATCGCCACCTCCTCGCGGCGCAGTCCGGTCAGCCTGCGCGAGCCACCGCCGGGCAGCCCCACCTGCTCCGGGGTCACCTCGGCCCGCCGAGCCGCGAGAAAGCTGCCCAGTTCGGCGAACTTCAGGGTGGAGGGCCTGGGGGGTACGACGCCCTGGGCCCCCTTCCGGGGGGAAACCCTGCCGGCTTCCAGGCGCCCCGCGTCACGCATCAACAACGCGACACGGGTCGCCGACGATCCCGTGGCAGTCATCGTGGCCGTCCTCCTCCGCGAATCAACTGGCACCCGCCCGGTCCCGGCGCGGTGCTTCACCAACAAGATAGTGATCGATCTTTTTTTTCTCTACTCCAAACAGAGGGATCGTTACGTTTTTACCTACGCTTCACACAGGAACCAGACACGTTTCGTGACGTGAGGCCCTCGATTTGGGCGATTTAGGCACTTTGCGACACCGCAGAAGCGCTGACATCAGGCCTTAAACGAGAGTGTTCACTCTGTTCAGATCCGGACACGGCTCGTGTCGGGACTTGCACCTTCGACGGGGCGCTGAATAATCATAGAGATCAATCGGTTTGCTGCCAGGGTCGGCACTGCCGGTCCCAGGCCCCCGGGGCTCGAAGGAGACAGATGATGATGGCGAGCCAGCAACGGGCCGAGCGCACACGCAGGCGTCTGCTCCAGGCAGCCGCGGTGGAGATCTCCCAGTTCGGCTACGACGGCTCGTCCCTGCAGCGCATCAGCAAGGCGGCCGGCCTGACCATGGGCGCCCTGACCTTCCATTTCCCTACGAAGATGGACCTGGCGCACGCGATCCACGCCGACGGCGCCGCCCTCGCCGGGGACGCCGTCCTGCGCATCGCCGCACCGCGCGGGCCGGACGGGTCGGAGAGCGAGCCGGAGCCCGCGCTGCCGCGCATCGTGCGGATCACGCTCACCCTGGGCGAGCTCCTGGCGACGGAGGCCACGGTCCGCGCGTCCGCGCGCCTGACCCGTGAGCGCGTCCCTGGACGGGAGGACTGGCGCGACAGCTGGCTGCCCAGCGTCCGCCGGCTGGTCGAACAGGCCCGCGGCGACGACGAGTTCAAACCCGGGGTGACCTCGGACACCGTGACGACACTGACGCGGCATCTCGTCTCGGGCCTGGAGGAGTCGGCGCTTCCCGGCACCGGTTCCGCGCCCGTGGAGGCGCTGGCCGACGTGTGGGACCTGGTCCTCAACGGGCTCACCGACAGCCATCCCGCCTTCACCCCGCGCCCGTAGGAGACGAAGCACACGAAGCGGCGCCGGCCGCGATCGTCCAGCGTGACGATCGCGGCCGGCGCCGCTTCGTGTCGTGGCACGCCCCGTCCCGGCCGATTCCTCTTGTCCGGGACGCTGTTGGTGCGGGCAATGGTGTGCGCGACGGCTGGCCCGCCAACACTGTTGAATCCGGAGTCTGGGCACCTCAGCGGGCCGTTGCCATGCTTCTCACGTGGGCCGCGAGGGCCGAAACGCACGGTGCGCCGTCCGTCGCGTGGACGACCTGTTCCACGCCTCGCCCCGCCCCCTTTCCTCGTTCCGACCCTCACGACTCCAACGGGAGCATCAGTGAACCTGTCCATCTCCGGCACCTACTCCGTCGGCAAGACGATCACCAGCATGGCGATCGCCCACCTGACCGGGATCCCGCGCACCGCGGCCCCCACCATGCGCGAGCTGCTGCCCATCTCCCTCCCGGGGAAGACGCTCGAGGAGTGCAACGGCGCCGAGCTGATCATGCTGATCAGCCGGCGCATCCAGGGCCGCGCGGTCGCCGAGAGCCACCTGCCGGATGGCTACATCTCCGACGGCTCGGCCCTGCACGAGTGGTCGTACGCCAACGTCCGGGTCAAGGTCGGCATCAACCCGAACGAGTCCGTGGACCTCGACAACGTCCAGATGCCGGACGACGTCCGGTTCTACGCCGAGGTCATGAAGCAGATCGCGATACCGGCGAAGCAGCACACCAAGGCCAACTACGACGCGTTCGTCCACCTGCCCATCGAGTTCCCGATCGTCGAGGACGGGCACCGCCCGGTCAACGAGCGGTTCCGCCAGCTCGCCGAGCAGCTGCTCCTGGACACCCTGGAGGAGCTGGAGATCCCGGTGCACATCGTCGGCGGCACGATCCCCGAGCGGCTGGCGCGGATCGTGGAGATCTTCGACTTCCCGCAGGTGATGACCATCGAGCAGGCCATCGCCCGGGCCGAGGAGGAGTACGCGCAGCTCGACACCCGCAACGAGCTGGAGCGCATGGCCGACGCCGCCTGACACCCCACTCCCCCGCCACGACATCGACTTCGACCTACGAGAGGTACCCACATGCGCATCGCTTTCGTCGGCGCGTACGGCAACGGCAAGACGACGCTCACCACCGAACTGTCCACGAAGCTCGGCCTCGCGCGCACCCACGGCAGCGCCATGCGCGACCCGGCCGGCGGCACGCCCAAGGCCCTGGAGGAGACGAACGAGGCCGAGCTGGTCCAGCTCGCCGTGCGCCGCTTCACCGAGCGCGCCGTCGAGGAGGCCGCGCACCCCGAGGGCTTCCTGTCCGACGGTTCCGCGCTGCACGAGTGGGTGTACAGCAAGGTCCGGCTGGCCGTCGGCCGCTTCCCCGAGCCGACCGACACCCTGGCCGGCGCGGTGCGCGACCCGCGCACGCTGCTCTTCGAGGAGGTCGTGGACCAGCTGGGCCTGCTCGCCAAGGAGCACGCCCGCACCGGCTACGACGTGTTCATCCACACCCCCGTCGAGTTCCCGCTGCCGGAGGGCGTCGACCCGATCAGCGAGAGCTTCCGCACGCTGTCGGACGAGCTCATGCTCGACATCCTCAAGACCCTCGACATCCCCGTGCACGTCGTCACCGGCACCGTCGAGGAGCGCCTGGACCAGATCCTCGCCATTCCGGGTGTGTCCGACCCCGCCTGACCCGGCGTCACCCCGTCCCGCCCCTGATCCCCCACGCCAAGCCGAGGAGACACCTTGCACACCGGAATCGGAGCGTTCCTCTCACCGCTGCACGCGCCCGGCCAGGACCCGCACCTGACCATCCGCCGCGACCTGCAACTGGTGGAGCACCTCGACGAGTTGAACTACGACGAGTGCTGGTTCGGCGAGCACCACTCCCTCGCCTGGCCGACGATCGGCGCGCCGGAGACCTTCATCGCGGCGGCCGCCGAGCGGACCCGCCAGATCAAGCTGGCCAACGGCGTCGTCCCGCTGCCCTTCCACCACCCGTACAACGTCGCGAGCCGGGCCATCATGCTCGACCACCTGTCGCGCGGCCGGTACATCCTCGGGGTGGGGCCGGGGGCCACGCCCAACGACGCCCACCAGTTCGGCGTCGACCAGGACGAGCTCAAGCGGATGGCCAGCGAGGCGATCCCCGCGGTCCAGGAGCTGGTCAACGGCGAGGAGCGGGTCAGCGCCAAGAGCGACTGGTTCGTGCTGCAGGACGCCAAGATGCAGCTGCCCCGCTACAGCAAGCCGGGCATCGAGATGGCGATCTCCAGCATCGGATCGGCCAACAGCCCCAAGGTGGCCGGCCAGTTCGGTCTGAGCCTGGTCTCCTGGGGCGCTCCCCCGCCCGGCGCGCCGGCCGTCGATCTCGCGCAGCAGTGGCGCTACGCGGAGGAGTCGGCCGAGGAGCACGGCAACACGATGGACCGCTCCAAGTGGCGTGTGGTGGCTCCGCTGTACATCGCCGAGACCCGTGAGGAGGCCTACCGCGACGTCCGGGAGGGCTTCTCCACGTGGCTCTGGGACTACTGGGGCAAGGCCGCCGGGTTCGACGTCGCCACGAGCATGGAGGGCGTCAAGCGCTCCCAGGAGCTGGAGGCGGGCGTGGAGAAGGGCCTCGCGATCGTCGGGTCCGTCGAGGACGCGGCAGCCGCGATCCAGCGGCTGCGGGAGGAGACGGGCGGCTTCGGCACGTTCCTCGTCTACGCCATGAACTGGGCCTCGTTCGAGAAGACGAAGCGCAGCTACGAACTGCTGGCGGAGCAGGTCGCGCCCCGCTTCTCGGGCAGCACCGCCCGGGGCGACGAGTCGATCCAGTGGAGCGTCGACAACCGGCACGTCTTCCCGCATACGCAGGCCCGGCGCGAGCGGGCCGAGCGCGAGGGACGGTCGATCCACTCGTAGAGCGCGCGCCGGTGTCGGCCCGGGCGGGGATTCCCGCCCGGGCCGACACCATGAAAGGAACCTGTCGGCCGGTCAGGCCGTGGCCGTGGCACCGCCGTCGACCGGGACGGCGGCACCGGTGACGAACGAGGACTGGTCGCTGCACAGCCAGGCGGCGGCCCGGGCGATCTCGACCGGGTCCGCCATCCTGTGCTGCACCGACTCCGCCATGAAGGCGCTCTCCAGATTCGGGTGCTCCGTGATGACCTGCTGCATCATCTCGGACCTGGTCGCGCCGACGACCAGGGCGTTGACCCGCACCCCCTGCCGGCCGTAGTCGGCCGCGGCGGCCTTCGTCATCCCGATGACCGCGTGCTTGGCGGCGACGTACGCGGCGGAGGCACCGGTGGCGGCCACACCGGCGACGCTGGAGGTGTTGACCACCGCTCCGCCGCCGCCCGCCAGCATCGCCGGGATCTGCCGTACGAGACAGTTCCAGACGCCGCGCACGTTCACGTCCATCGTGCGCTCGTAGACATCGGTGCCGATCTCGTGCAACGGCACGCCGGCCGTGGCGAAGCCGGCGTTGTTGAACGCCGCGTCGAGCCGGCCGAAGTTCTCCACCGCCTCGCGCACGGCGCGTTCGACGTCCTCCTCGCGGCAGACATCGCCGGTCACGTCCAGCGCCCGGCCGCCGTCCGCGCGGATCCGCCCGGCGATGTCCGCCAGCCGGTCCTTGCGGCGCGCCATCAGCACGACGGACGCGCCCTGGGCGGCGAACAGTTCGGCCGCCGCGGCCCCTATGCCGCTGGAGGCGCCCGTGATCATCACCACCTTGCCGTTCAGCATTCAGTTCTCCCACAGCGTGCCGGTGGCGGACTCTTCGTCGAGGGTGCGCAGCAGGGCCTCGTCGATGTCGTCCAGGGACCGGATCAGGTGGCGCACACCGGCCTCCTTCATCAAGTGCCCCTGGAAGCTGTGCTCGAAGGACGTGGGGAAACCGATGAACGGGAAGCCGTGCGTGTGCGCGGCCTCCGCCACCCTCGCGACGTCGTCGACGAACAGGGCCTGGTCGTGTTCGAGCGAGAAGACGTCGGTGGTGATCTCACGCAGCCCGGGACGGATGGCGTCGGTGCAGACGTATTCCGGTCCGTCGAACAGGGCCGCGTGCTCGCCGAGGAAGCGGTCGAAGTGGGCCTTGGCCAGGCCTCCGTAGCAGACGGTCCGCAGCCCCAGCGCACGCAGCCTGGTGAGCAGCTCGACGGCTCCGGGCTGGACGGTGACCGGGTGGTCGCGCAGGTACTTCTCCCGCTCCTCGAAGTACGCGGCCAGCGCCTGCGGGCCGGTCAGTCCGCCTCCCAGGACGTCTGCCATCCGCTCCCCCGCGACCTTCTGCGGCTGGGAGAAGACGGTCCGCTCTACGTCCGCCGTGTAGTCGGCGCCGTGACCGGTGATGTAGCGGTGGATGACCGGGCTGAAGGTGTCGTTGAGCAGAACACCGTCAATGTTCAACGCCACCAACCGCAAGCGGGCAAAACCGAGCGCGTTCGTCATACACGCCTCTCCATCGACGGAAGCCCCCGTGGCGTCGTCCCGTGTCCCGGGACGCGCAGGCGGACCCAACAATCAGAACGTTCTTTATGTTATGGAGTTCGGGCCGCGCGTGTCTACAGCTTCCTCGAGGTGGGGCAGTTGAGCGGGTGGACGACGGAGAGGCATGCTCCGGGCGGAGCATGCCTCTCAGAAGGTGCGTCAGGCGGTGTGCGAGGTCAGTGCCTGCGGGACCTGCGGCGCACGGTGAACCCGGTCAGGAGGAGTCCGGCGAGGAGCATGGCCGCGGTGACGGCCAGCGCCGGGCCGAACGACCAGCCGGTGTCGGGGAGCTTGCCGTGGCCGCCAGGGGGCGGGGTGTGCCCGCTGGGGCTCGGCGACGGGCTGGTCGGAGGGTTGTCGTAGGTGTTGGTGACGGTCGCCTGCGCGGGACCGGTGGGCCGCAGGACGACGGTGGCGGAGCTGTCGTCGCCGGCGTCGTCCGCCGCGTCGGGCTGTGCGGTGACGACGACCTTGTCGGCTCCGTCGGTGCCGGACTCGGTGACCGTGCACTCGGCGCCGACGGGCAGGCCGTCGATGCGCTGACGGCCGGCCCCGTCGAACGTGAGGTGACGCGGGAAGCCGTCGAGCTCCTTGTCGCGCCAGGTGCAGTCCACGTCGATGGTGAAGGGACCGTGGTCGGCGCCGGACGGGTCCTCGACCTTCTTGACGATGTCGAGGGAGCGCTGCGGGTAGTCGTTGGTGACGTCGACGACGCTGGGCGCGTCCGTGGTGGTCTCGGGCCGGATGGTGACCGAGGCGGCGTTGGCCTCGCCCGCGTGGTCGCTGGTCGCGCCGTCGGTGTCGGTCTCCCAGACGCGGCACACGGCGCCGGCGGGAACGTCGGTGACGGTGAACGGCTTGCCCGGGGTGATCTCCCCGGTGCCGTGCCGCACGCTGACCGGCTTGCCGATGTCCGGGGTGACCACGCAGTCGTACTCGATGCCGTACGGGCCGGTGGTGTCGCCGTTCGGGGCGTGCGTGACGGTCTTGTCGACGCGCAGCGTGCCGAAGACCATGCCGATGCCGGACTTGGGCGGCTCGGTGACGGGCAGGGTGACGCTGCCTCCGCCGACCTGGACGGTCTCCTTGTTGGCGAAGGAGTTCCAGGCGAGCGAGAGGTCGTTGCGGGAGCCCTTGTCGGTGAGGTCGGTCGGCGAGGACATCGGGAAGCTGAGGGTGAAGCCGTCGCCGGGGGCCAGGCCGCCGTCGAAGTCGATGTGGGTGAAGAAGGCGGTGTCGTCCGCCGTCCAGTCACCGGACCAGGTGGCGTCGGCGCAGTTGCGGCGCGGGGTGGGCACCTCGTCGCGGCAGGGCTGCGGCGTGGTGGTGTACTCGGCGCCGAGGGTGCCGGGCCCGTCCAGGGTGACCGGGCCGGCCAGGCGCGGGCGCGGGTCCCATTCGGTGCCGCGGTCGGATTCGCCGAGCAGGACGCCGGTGTCGCCGACGAACGGCAGGACGTCGAGAAGGTCGTAGTCGGTGGCCGGGTTGGTGCCGATGTTGTCGACGGTGATCAGCTGCCGGTAGTTCTGGCCCGGCAGGACCAGGGCGGTGCAGGGGTAGCGGGTGTAGGTGGCGCCGCCGGAGACGAGGTTCGGGCAGCGGGCGTCACCGACCGGGATGTACTCGCCCGTCAGGGAGTTGTAGAAGCCCAGGTCGGCGTTGCCGGTGATCCACTTGTCGGCGTCGAAGGCGGTGCCGGCCTCGGTGGTCAGGGTGGCGCTGGAGGTGCAGTAGTGGCCGTCTCCGTACGCCGGGTCGTCGTCCACCTCGCCGAGGCGCGGGGACGAGCTGTCGCAGGGCACGTCGTGGCCCGGGGAACCGGCCCCGAAGGTGTTGGGGATCTTGGTGCCGGCCTCGACGCCGCCGCGCAGCTTCACGTGGAAGGTGATGGTCACGGTCGCGCCGGGATACATCACCCAGTCGGGGAAGTCCCAGTGCAGCCCGGTGATCTTCCCGTTGGCGTTGCGGTCGGCGGTGAAGTCGACCTTGGCGGGCTTGGCGGTGCCGTCGGGAGTGGTGACGGTGATCGAGTAGTAGCCGCTGTTCCCGGCGAAGTCCTCGTCGACGACCAGGTCGGCGGGGATCGGGTCGGAGATGCGCAGCGGGTCGATCGGGGCGTTGCCGGTGTTCTTGACCGTCAGGGTGAAGGGCTGGGAGACACCGGGCTGGACGACGGCGTCCTTCGTCTTCTCGACGTACAGCTTCGGGTCGCCGTCGGTGATGTTCAGGTCGGCGTCGGCGGGCGGGATGGTGAAGGTGCCGTGCTTGTCGCTGGATCCGCTGCCGGTGACCGTGTCCTCGAGGTGGTCGGGGATGGTCTTCGACGAGTCGGAGCGCAGCGTCTGGCGGGGCTTGACGGTGAAGCAGACCGAGGCGGTCTTGCAGGCGCCGTCGAAGGTGGGGCTGCCCTCGACGGGGACGATGGCGTCGCCGTTCTCGGAGCGGAAGGTGACGCGGATGCCCTGGACGTCGGCGGCGGAGACACCGGCGGGCAGCCCCGGGGTGTCGCTGCCGGTCCAGGTGCCCTCGACGATCTCGGGGTTCGCGGTGCCGCAGCGGGCGGTGCACACGTCGACCTTGACCTGGTCGGCGCCCTTGGGGAAGGAGACGCCGTCCAGGGAGACGAAGTCGACGGCGTCGAAGAAGTCGGTGTCGAAGTCGGTCGCGACGAGCTGGTGGAGGTTGACGTTGCCCTTGTTCACGACCGTGAGGGTGGCGTGCACGTCGGCGGCCGGACTGCCCGGGTAGGGACGGGTCACCGTGGACGGGCTCAGCGCCTTGTTGAGGGACGCCTCCGAACTGGCGTCGCCGACCGTGGCGTTCTGCGAGCAGAAGTTGTCGCCCAGCGCGGCGCCGTCGCTGGTGGCGGCGGCGCAGTTGCTGATGACGGTGCCGTTGGGCACGCCGTCGCGCAGCTGCACGGTGATGTCGGCGTGCACCGAGGCGCCCACGGGAAGGCCGCCGGGCACGACGATCCGGACGCCCTTGGCGCGCTCCAGGAGCGCCGCGTCGCCGGCGTCGTAGGCCACCCAGGCGTTCGCGTCCGGGTCGTAGACCTCGAGGTCGTAGGCGAGGTTCGCGGGTGTGACCTTCGGGGTGACGGAGGTGATCCGCACGGAGTCGAACGGGTTGGGGGCGGCCGTCGGGTCGACCGGGTCGCTGACGACGACGGGACCGTCGAGCGGTACGTTGCCGCGGTTGGTGAGGCCGATGCCGAAGGTGACGGGCTGGCCGGGCGGGACCGAGGTCTGTGAGGCGTCCTTGGTGCCCTGGCCGTCCTTGCGCGGCACTTCGACGTTCAGGTTGGTGCAGACGTTGCCCGCGGCGCTGCCCGAACCGTTGGAGGGGTTGGCGGCCGAGCCGTCGGCGCAGTCCTTGACGCCGTCCTCGGCGTCGCCCTCGTCGGCCTGGTCGTTGAGCGTGCCGTGCACGTCGAGGCCGGCGGTCGCGTTCTGCTCGATGGTGCCCTTGCCGGTGGCGTCGGTGCCGCGGTAGGTCACGGAGATCGAGGCGGCGGGCCCGCCGCCGGGGCAGCCGAGGTCGGTGGTCTGGGTGGCGGGCGGGTTGGTGAAGTTCTGCGGCGGCAGGACCGTGCCGTCGCGGCAGGTGACGGTGAGCGTGGCGTCGGTGGCACCGGCCGGGAAGCGCAGCCGGGCCTGCGTCATGTCGGTCTTGTCGAACTCGCTCGCGGCGGAATCCGACGGTTCGGTGATGGTCATCTCGCTGACGGGGAACGGCGAGGTGTTCTTGGAGTCGACCGTCGCCGTGATGCCGGGCTCGGTCCCGATGACGGCGGTGCCGTCGGCCTGCCAGTCGCCGTCGGTGTCGGAGAAGAACTTCTTGCTGAGGTCGATCGAGGCGACGTTGGGCAGGATGTCGTGGTCGGCGCAGGCGTCCGGGCCGTCCAGGTCGCGGCGGAGCCGGAAGTCGATGCCGGGGCTCGCGCAGTTCTCCACGGTCTGCCGGTCGCTGGGGTCGATCGCGTCGCCGGTGGACCGGTTCTCGTCGCGCAGTTCCACGGTCATGTCGACCTTGGCGCCCTCGGGGTCCGCGGGCAGCGGGGTGCCCGCGGAGTTGGAGAACGTGTAGACGATGCCGGTGATGTCGGCGGGGTCGACGCCGGGCGGGAGCATGACGTCGGGGCCGGGACCGACCGGGCCGGTGATCAGTTCACTCGGGGAGCAGCCTCCGCCGGGCTTCACGCACACCGACACCTGCACCTGGTCGGCGCCGTCCGGCATGCGGGTGACCGGTCCGACCTGGGTGACGTCGAAGTTGTCGAAGAGGTCCGGGTCGGTCTCGGAGATGGTGATCGCGTTGACGTCGGTGGAGGTCGACGACGTGTTCGCGGCGCCCAGCGAGATCTTCGACTCGCCGCCGCTGCCCGCCACGGTGGACGAGGGGCTCCAGGTCTTCGTACCGATCACCATCGGCCGGCGCGGCACGTGCACGGTCTGGGTGTCGGAGTCCTCGACCGGGGCGGCGTTGTCGGCGTCCGCCTTCGCCGTGTTGGTGATCGCGTCGCCGTCGTTGAGGTCGGTGTCCTCGGGCACGCGCACCGTGATGAGGATGTCCTGCGAGCCGCCCGCGGCGAGGCCGAACGACCCCGGGGGGTTGGGCGGCGTGGGCAGGGACTCGGTGAAGTTCGCGGTGATCTTCCCGGTCTGCTGGTCGTAGTCGATGGTGTAGTTGGCGCCGTCCGACGGCACCGTCACCAGTTCGAGGCCGGGCGGCAGGGTGTCCTCCATGGCCGCGCTCACACACGCCTCGGTCAGCGAGGAGCAGGACACGGTGATGCGGTACGTGTACTCCGAGCCGGGCACCAGCGGATCCGGGACATCCACCGCTTCCTTGCTCACGGTCAGCTGAGCCGTGTCGGCGGCCCGCTTGCCCGCGGCCTTGCCCTTGCCCGCTGCGCCCTTGCTCTTGCCCTTCGGCTTCTCCTTCGGCTTTTCCTTCGTCGCGGACGGCGAGCGGTGCCGCGACGAGGGGGAGGGCGAGGGAGAGCCCGTGGCGGAGGGCGAGGCCGACGGGGACGCGGACGCCGTGCTCGACGGCCTGCCGGACGCGCCGGCCGAGGACGCGGACGGAACCGGATCCGGTCCCGCCATGGCCGGTGCCGTCACCAGCGCGACCTGCGCGAGCAGCAACGCCACGACGGTGCGCGCTCGTGGTCGTCTCCTGTGCAACCTGCCCATATACCCGTCTCTCCCTGGGCTCGATCGAGATGCGACTCCGTGTGATGCGCGTGTCCGCTGACACGTCATCAGAGACGCCCGCACCAAACCTAGGCAGGACAAATACGACTATTGGGCAGCGCTTCGCCAAGCCACCGCAACGTCACTCGAACGCGGCCTCGCCGTTGGTGCGGATGGCTCTCCGGTCGGCAGGCGACGTGGGCCGCCCCGGTCCAGGCGCCCGGCCCGCTCCTCGCCCGCTCGCCGCCCCGCACTGAGCGCCAGTCCGGTGCGGCCCACGGTCTCGGCGTGTATCCACAAACCAGCAGGTGCTTGACACCGCCCGTCGACCGATACTGACGTCATCAAGGCCTGGGTCCCGCTGCCAGAAAAGATGCGGATCAGAGCAGCAACGGCTCACGTCACCGGGAGGTACCGATGAGAATGTTGATCAAAGTGCCCTGGTTTGGCGCGGCCGCAGGTCAGGACCATGCTGTGGGCTCTCAGGTCAGCAATCTCCCAGCATGAGTCAGGAGCTGTGCACTTTGGCGACCAAACTCATCCGGGTGCCGATCCGCGGCCGGAAACTCAAGCGATGGCAGCGCCGCTACAACACCACCCACGCCAAGATCCGCTGCGTCGGCGAACGGGCCGTTGCCACGCTGAAGGGCTGGCGAGTCCTCCGCAAGATCCGATGCAGCACCAACCGAATCACCGACCTCGTCCGAGCCGTCCTCACGCTTCATCTGGCCAGGTCAACGCCAAGATGAAACGCGCTCACCGGGTCCATCTGCGCACGACGAATCCGATCGAGTCGACCTTCAGCACGGTGAAGTTGCGGACCAAGGTCACCCGCGGCGCCCGCAGCCCGGCCGCGGCCCTGGCGGTGGTGTTCAAGCTCGCCGAGTCCGCCCAGGCCCGCTGGCGCGGGATCACCGCACCCCATCTCGTTGCCCTCGTCCGCAATGGCGCCCGCTTCGAACGCGGCGTCCTGGTCGAGCGTGAGCAGGACGCCGCGGCATGAGTGAGCGCGAGTAACGCCCCCTGCTGTTCCTGGACGTCGACTTTACTGACCGGCAAGCTCACCGGGACGCGCTCAGCGCATGCCCGCACCGCGACGCCCCTGCTGCACGCTGAGGGCTACGTCATCAACTCGATGTGCGGGTGCTCGGGCTCCGCCGGGCAGACGAACAGGTGCTGGCGGTAGCCACTGCCTATCTGGACACCGGTCGCGTTGTAGCCGCGGTGGCCGGGGTACGGTCCAGCACCTGGGTGGGGGTGCGGAGACCAGCTGTTCCCGGCGTCGTCCCCTTCCTCGAACGTGGCGACGGTCATCAGGACCTGCATGTCGGTGCCGCACTCGGAGCAGGGCTGCGGGCTGGGGTCGGTGGAGTTCCAGGCGGGCCAGCCACCCACTTTCCAGCCGGGTGCGTTGGACAGCACACAGTCGTAGTACGTGTCCGGGTCCATGTCTTCCTCTGCGGCCTGCGGCACACTCCACTGCTGGAGCTGCTCCTGCAGTTCTTCGCTCAGCTCCAGATGGTCGGGGTACTCGGTGATCTGCTCCGGTTCAAGAACGCACGGTTCCGGTAGATAGCCGTCGAACTGCACTGCGGGCGGCTCGGGGGGCGTGTCGAGAATGCCGGTGACGGCGGCTGCCGAACGCCAGAAGAGCAGGGTCCTGGGCATGATCGGATGATCGAAGGGGCACCACAGAACCTGCAGCAGGTCCTTGCCCTCCGGCGGGCTCAGATCGGGCACATCCCTTACGTACAGCTGCGCGACGGGCAGCATCGCTATGGGGCCGTCGTACGCCCGGACAGCCAGCCTCACCGGATACGTCCGAGGCGGCCGGATCCGCTCGAGAGTCTCCCGTTCCTCCGGAGTCAGGTCCCGGCCGTGCGAGGCGGCGAAGATACGTCGCTGCAGCCGCAGATCCGCCGGGGACTGGGCTGGGTTGATGCCATCCACCACGTGCGATTCCTCGCATTGCGGCCACGGCTCCTCAGCGGGCCACAGCAGCGGCCCGCCGATCGAGCTGTCGTGCCACGTCGGCGCCCCAGGACGGGGGTGCAGGCGGGTCGCCGTGCGGGCCAGCGGAGCCAGTTGGGGAAAGACGGCGGCAACGTCGATCGGCCGTGGCGGAGTGACAGGAGTGACATTCATGGCCGCAATCCTGCCAATCGCCTGTGACAACGGCCCTCGTGACCGCCCCACGAAGAGTTCCGGCACGGGCGCCACCCGGGAGAGCGCACCGCCGATCCGTTGCTATTCGCAGTCCTCGATCATTGGCTGCGGGCCCCTCAAGGCTCCACGCGGTGATCCACAGGAATTGACAATTGCTCCAGCAGCACCTCTGAACGGACAACGAGCGACGGCCCGACCCTGCGATGAAGCGTGGCCGCTATCGCACCATCCCACTCCGGCTGCCGGGTGGCGCTACCGCCTCCACGATGCCTTCCTCGAGTGAGTACCGACGGACGATGAGCCAGCTTCGATCGAGCACGCCCACGTCGAACGCCGCCGCCAAGCCTCACTCACTCGCGCGCTGAGAGGCTGCGTGGGCGGCAGCCTGATGCCAGGTGTCGACGGCTCGGTTGGTGGCGGGTTGTGGGGTGGTTTCGGTGACCTGGCCGTGGATGTCGCGGAGGTCGTGGAAGGTGAAGGTGGCGAATACGTAGGCGTGCCCGTTCACGAGTTTGGTGCTGCCGTTTTGCAGGGCGACCTCGAGGGCACCGTGCAGGGTGCCCTTGTGCGGTGTGCTCACCCGTACCCGGTAGATGTCCCAGTCGATGTCGTTGATCTGCCGGGTGTCTTCGTCGTCGAGGACGGTGGCGGTGAAGACGTCGTCGGCAATCCGGGACACCTCGTCGGCGTTGTCGGGATCATAGGTCGTCAGCGCCTCCGGAGGGGAGGAGGCAGCCGTCCACTGCTGGTGCCCCCACCAGCCGGCGCCTGTGAGCGTGGCGGCCAGGGCGAGCGTGCTGGCGAGGACGGTGAGTCTGGTGCGGGTCATCTGTTCATCCCCACAGCTTGTGGTAATTGGCGCGGTCTTTGGAGGTGGGCTGGGCGTTGGTTGGGACATCGTCGATTTCCTTGGCCATCAGCGTGGGATACCAGTCCGGGTTCTTGTGGCAGAAACCGAGCGCGTGGCCGAGTTCGTGTGCGGCGACCATCCGCCGGTACATGTCGTCCCCGTAGCGCTTTCCGCGGTCGAGATAAGCGCGGTTGAGGTAGAGGGTGTCAGCGCCCGGGTGCGGGGCGTACTGGCCCAGAACTCCCTTGAAGTTGTCGCGGGTGCTGTTGACGTCTTGCCATTGGAGGTCGGCGATTGAGCTGGCGTTGTCGGGCCTGAACTTCACCTGGGACAGCCCATGCGTACTCCATGCCTTGTGCGCGTGCCGGTAGGCGTCGTTGAACTTGGTCTCGTCCTCCCAGCGCACCTCCCGGCCGTCGACGGCTGAACGGCCCCGGGAGTCCTTCGCCCCGCCCACACACTTGGCGGCGGCCGCCGCCGTGGATGTGGTCGGAGGCTGGGGCAGAGCGAGCAGAGCAGCCGCCACGACAGCGGCGCTCCAGGCGAGTTCGGTCGGCATGAATCTCCCAGACACTTGAGGCGGAGAACAGGGGAAGCGTGGAGGGTGCCCTCGATCGGGCGAGCGCCTACGGCGCGCAGGGGGGCCTTCGGCAGCGGATGACCGTGCTGTCCGGGCGTTCCCGGCTCGTTGCAGGGACGTGCGGTTCCCGCTGCGGCCCCCGCCCGGGCGGCCGGAGCCGCTAGTCGCGTGACGGCACGCGGGCGGCGAGGTTGGCCAGCAGCCAGCGGGCCGTTTCATGGTCCGGGGCGCTGCCGTTGACGACTGCGCCCCGGACCGTCACGATCTCCTGTGCTTCTTCAAGGGACAGCAGGGGCAGCAGGGGCAGCAGCGGAGGGAGCGGGGCGTCGGCGAGGGGAGGCCGTCGATGTCGGTCACGCCGGTGCAACTGATGGCTTCACGCGGAGGTCACGGTCTCGCACTCTGCGCCGGGCCCGAGCTGAGCGTGCTGGGCGAGCCGTCCCCGAGTTGACGCCTGCTCGGCAGGCAGCGGGACTCGGGCTCCGGCTGGCTGACCGTGTGCCTGGACTCGCCGGCCTGGGCGACGGGGCGAGGGGCTGGACCATCACGCCCCGATTCCCGTGTGGTCCGAGCGCAGAGGAGGCCGACGGCGGGGGTGAGCCGGGGTCAGGCCGCCGGCGGCTGGCTGGACGGGGTCGCCTGGTCGGCGGGCTGTTCCAGTTGCTGCTGGCGGCGCCGCTGCTCGTTGCGGTGGTCTTCGACTCGCTGGGTGAACTTCTTCAGCGCCTCGTCCTCCTGACCGGGGCCGTATTCGCCGTAGGGGCCGATGCCTAGGGTGACGGCGTTGACTTCTTCCTCGATGGCGTCGGCGGTCTGCTGCAGGAAGTAACTGCGTTCGCGGAACTTGTAGTAGCCGGTGAACATGGCGGCGACCGTGATAGCGAAGCTGATCGCGGTCAGGGCGACGCTCTGCCAGGTCAGCTCCTTGCCGGTGTCCAAGGCCGCGATCGTGGTCGTGGATGCTGAGCCGACCATGATGAGGGTCTGCAGGCGGTTGTGGATGCGCCGGTACTTTCGGCTGTCGGTCTCGTACTGCTCAATGACAGACGCCACGTCGGTTCGATACAGCTTGCGCCGCTCGTCGAGGGGAGGCTCACGCAGCGCACTGACGATCCGGGCGGCTTCGCGTTTGATCTCACGTTGGTCTTCCAGATCAACCAGCCCGTCCTCGGGCCGCCGCCAGCGTGCACCGGCTATAGCTGCTCCGATGCACAGCACGATAAGGGCACCGAAGAAGACATCGATACCGGCATAGCGGGAGGGCGTCTGCCAGTTCTGTGCCGTCCAGCCGAGCCCCGCCATGAGCGCGACACACGCGACGACCACAGATACGCGACGAAGACGGACGATCGACCGAGCGCGAGCAAGGTCGCGTTCCATACAGCCCCCGCGGCGTCACCCGCAGCGCCAGCACCGAGAACGTCGCTTTGACCGACAGCAGTCCGGGAGACGTTGCGGCTGCTCGCTGAGGACGACGAACGGCTCGACCAGGCCCGGCGTCGGCACGCTGATGGCGAGCGAGCCACGGGGCATGTCCGTCGAGACCGTCCCGGCCTTGTCCTCCCAGCGCTGGGGGGACAAGGCCGGGACGGGCGGGAGCGTCAGCGTACGTGGACGGCCCCGGTGTGGGCGTTGAGCGTGTAGTGGTGGCCGTGGGTGCGGGCTGTGCTGTGGCCGGCGTCCAGGGCGGCGATGCGCACTCCGTGCCGGGTGATCCAGGCCTGGTAGGTGCCGTTGGGCAGCTTGGTGACGTGGGCGATGGCGCCGTCCCCGAGCCGCACGTCGCGGGTCTTGCCGGTCTGATTCGTGTGGTGCTTGTCCTGGTGCTGCGGCACGTTCTGCTCGCTGTGCCAGCCGCCGGGGTGCACCACGCCGACGAAGCCGTTCGCCTGGTTGAGCTCATACGTGTAGCCGTGTACGCGCTGCGACTTGTGCGCGGAATCGAGCGCCGCGATCCGCACCCCCTTGTGCGTGACCCAGGCCTGGTAGGTACCGTTCGCCAGCTTGGTGACATACGCGGAACTGCCGTCGCTGAGCGGCAGGGTTTCGGTGTGGCCTGCCCGAGCGCCATGCTGGGCGGCGGCCGCAGGCGCGGTGGTCGTTGGAGCGGCTTCGGCGGTGGCGGCGACGGCGGTCACGGCGCCGAGGCCGAGAACAGCGGATGCCAGAGACGTGCGGAGCATACGAGAGGTCTGCATGCGCCGGCCCCTTTCCATGAGTCGAACGAGTCGAGCGGGTTGACTGAGTCGAACGCGTCGTGTGGACCGCGTACTCATGAAGCTAGGAGCCGTACATCAAGACATTCCGTATGAAACATCACAGACGGGTGACAGCGTTCCGCTAGACGTCATTTCCGCACGAAAGTCCTTGTCGCCGCAGGTCTTCAGCCACGGCCACAAGTCCCGCGCCCCACCCCGGTCAAGCACGGCAAGGGGTACAAGGAGAAAACAGGCGCCGTTCGGCACCATCACATCGAGGTCGGCGCGCGACCCGAGACCTGATGGTCACGGGCACTGGAGGCCGATCGGTCTTGACCGAGCGCCTTCGTCATGGGCGGGCGGGGCGTTTCGGGGTTCTCGTCAGATGAACTCGGACGCATGGTCGATGGCCCACCTCGCGAAGGTGCCGGCCGGATGGCCGGCGAGACGCTCAACATGATCAGTGATGCGATGGGACTCTGGCCGCCACACCGAAGCGGCGATCAGGGCCTCCACCAGTGGTTCGGGACGACCGTCGGCGAGCATCCGTGATCGCGCGAGATCAGTGGGAAGCGCCTGGAAGCGCAGATCGCGCCGGAGTGCAGCGCCGAGGTGAGCGACCTGGTCGGCGCGGCTGAGCACCTCGGGGCCGGTCAACACGTAGGGGCCATGGTCCAGTTGATCGTGATGTGCGAGCAATACCGCTACCGCCGCATCAGCGACGTCGCGCTCGTCGACGACCGCTGTGCGTGCCGCCTCTGGACCTGCGACAACATCGCCCGCCCTCACTTGTTGCACCCAACCACGGGTGTTGGAGGCCAGCGTCTCACTGCGGAGCACTACGGGTTGCAGGTCGGCAAGCAGCGCTTCCATATCCGCGTGAACTTGAACGATGGGATCACTCTGACGAGCGGCTTGGTCGTCTACAGCGGTCGAGGACAGGTAGACGACACGCGGCGCTGCCGTGGTGAGTTCTGCGATCAGGTCGGAGGCGACGGCGGAATCGAGCAGTGGCCAGATCAGAAATACCGCGTCGATGCCCACGAGCGCCTCGCGCACGGTGCTGGCATCCGTGAGGTCGCCGACTACCCACTCGACTCCTGGATGCGGGTCGGCCTGATCGCGCGCAAGGCATCGTACGCGCGCGCCGTGGGCCTGAAGTCGGCCAACGATCTCTCGGCCGAGGTTGCCCGTAGCGCCGGTGACCAGGATTGATGGAGAGCACGGGGAGTTCGTGGGGTTGGTGGTATCAGGCATGATCATGACGCTATGGGTTCAGGTCGACGTGAAGGCAAGGCGCGCGTGGTGATGACGATCGGGGAAGTAGCCGCAGAGCTCGGCGTTGAGGCTCACGTACTGCGGCACTGGGAAGACGTTGGTGCCCTCACCGTGCGTCGCGATGGCAACGGCTACCGCATCTACGACGACAGCGCGCTGGAACAGGCACGTACCGTGTTGAAACTGCGACGCGTCGGGCTCTCATTGCCCGAGGTCACTGCCGCCATGTCCCCGAAGAAGTCGGCGGCACAGGCCGTCGTGAGGGCGAAGATCGCGGCACTCGAAGATGAAGTCGTCCACAGACAGCAGGCAATCACCTTCCTGCAACACACCGTAGAGTGCCGGCACCGATACCTCGACGACTGTCCGGACTGCGCGACCTTCGTCCGCGGAACTTAAGCCGCACTCCCGCTGGGATGGGCAGCACCGACGGTGCCCACGCCACCGTCATGAGGTCAGGTCCCGCAACAAGCCCCGAGCCCGCGCCCGGTCCGGTGCCGGTGGGATGCAGGTCGTGCCGGCGGTGCGGGTGTGACGGATGATCCCGTCCCGGGAGTGGCACCGGGCACACGTCGACAGTCCCCGGGCGCCGGCGACCCTGCGGGCGTGTCACCGCGCCGAGCGCTTGGAGGAAGCGGCCCGGATGGAGCTGCCGGAGGCGATGGGCCGGCTGCAGGCCATGAGCGCCAAGAAGAAGACCACGCAGCCGACACCACACACACCGGCAACTGGACACCCGCCGCCTAGACCCGCCGGGCGCAGTGGGTTGCCTGTGAATAGTCGCGGACGGTCACTTCGCTGACGGGCCGACCCTGCGCTTCGGGGCGGAAGATGATCGTGGCGAGGGAGGAACGCATGCTCGAAATACCATCCCTGCAAGGTTCTCCGGCCGGTACTTTCTCACATCCGCGGTGGCGTGTCCGGACGGAGACATCCCTGTAGAGAGGGCAGACGGCGATGAGTGTGGCTGAGAGTTGGTCGCGTGTGATGAGTCTTCTTCGGGAGCACGCGCCGGCCGATCACACGGATCTGCCAGGGCCCGCCACGGAGCAGACCCTCGCGGCAGCCGAGGAACGGATGGGGATCTTTCTGCATGGGGACCTGCGGACGTGGCTTTTGCAGAACAATTTGGATCTGCCGGAGGAAGACGTCGACGTCGAAGTGGCATGCTGCGGCTTCGACGGGTTCCCCGACGAGGGAAGCTTCTTTCTGGGCATCCGGGCGATGGAGAGGCTCTACGCGAACCGCTCCATGCCTGGTGGATTCGACCCTCCGGACCAGGTGGACGATCCGTTCTGGCGTAACGAGTGGATCCCGTTCCTGTCAGACCAGGACGGCTGGATGGGAAAATTCATCGATGTGCGGGACGGGCGCGTCGGTAGCTGGTTCGTGGGTGAGGCCACGATCACGGGCGAGTACGAATCGATGGCCCAGTATTTCGACTCCGTGGCGAAGAAGCTGACGAGGATCGCCGGTGGAAGCCACCCGGTCTGTCGGTTCGCCGAAGGTCGACTTGTTTGGTCGTGAAACGGTTCCCAACTGGATGACGGCCATTGCCAATCCGTCCTCACCCTGGAACGGCTATGAGACTCATCATCGTTGACGTTCCAGGGTGAGGACGGCTGCGGCGATGACGGTCATCCGGTTGGGGCTGCAGCGGGCCTGGCGGAGGATCTGCCAGGACTTGAGTCGCGCGATGCTTGGTTCGACCGGTGCTCGTGCCGCTGACAGGGCTCGGTTGATTGTCTGCTGAGTCGTGGGAAGCCGTCTGATGGGCGTGATCACCCAGAGGCCGGCCCCGATGTAGGCGCGGTCGGCGAGCACGGGAGAACGCCACCTGGATGTCGACGTCTTCGGCCGCGGCGGCTCACATCGGCGTCACCGCCACCCTCTACGCCCACGTCCGCCTGCGCCTCCAGCGCGACACCATCGTCTCCTTGTCCACAGCATTGTCGGTAGGCCCATCGTGCTCTCACAGATGTGTGCTCCAAGCCGTCACCATCAGGGAACCTCACGGCACGCCTCGCCGATCAAGGCCCGACAGGTGCTCCGCGCGTGACCTCCGCCGATACTGGCGTCAGACCGATGACAGCCGACCACGCCTTCCTGACGACCTGTCACCAAAGTCAGCATGAGGTCAGCATCAGTACCGCTCAACCCCGCCACAGCCCGCCCAGGAACGCCAAGATCAAGAACCATCCGAAACTAGTCCGCCCAGGCAATACACCGGCCAGAGCTTGAGCCGCTAACGTCACCCGGAGGTACCAGTGAGAATGTTGATCAATGTGGCCGAGACCGTCGTCGCCGACGCCCTGCGCGGGATGGCCTCGGCCCACCCCGATCTGGTCGTCGACGTCGAGAACCGGGTGATCCTGCGCCGGGACGCGCCGGTGGCCGGGCAGGTGGCGCTGGTGTCCGGCGGGGGTTCGGGGCACGAGCCGCTGCACGGCGGGTTCGTCGGGCCCGGGATGCTGTCGGCCGCCTGTCCCGGTGAGGTGTTCACCTCGCCGGTGCCGGACCAGATGGTGCGGGCGGCGGCCGCCGTGGACAGCGGCGCGGGCGTGCTGTTCATCGTGAAGAACTACACCGGTGACGTGCTCAACTTCGACATGGCCGCCGAGCTCGCCGAGGACGAGGGCATCCAGATCGCCAAGGTCCTGGTCAACGACGATGTCGCGGTGACCGACAGCCTGTACACCGCCGGACGGCGCGGCACCGGGGCCACCCTGTTCGTGGAGAAGATCGCGGGTGCCGCGGCCGAGGAGGGGCAGCCGCTGGAGCGGGTGGAGGCGGTGGCGCGGCAGGTCAATGAGCGGTCGCGGAGTTTCGGGGTCGCGCTCAGCGCGTGCAGCACCCCGGCCAAGGGCTCCCCCACCTTCGATCTGCCCTCCGGTGAGCTGGAGTTGGGGATCGGCATCCACGGTGAGCCGGGGCGTGAGCGGCGCCCGATGATGACCTCCGGGGAGATCGCGGACTTCGCCGTGAACGCCGTACTGGAGGACCTGAACCCGAGCAGCCCGGTCCTGGCGCTCGTCAACGGCATGGGCGCCACCCCGCTGCTCGAGCTGTACGGGTTCAACGCCGAGGTGCAGCGGGTGCTCGGCGAGCGCGGGGTATCGGTCGCGCGCACCCTCGTCGGCAACTACGTCACCTCCCTCGACATGGCCGGCGCCTCCGTCACGCTCTGCGAGATGGACGAGGAGCTGCTGCGGCTGTGGGACGCGCCGGTCAGCACGGCGGGGCTGCGCTGGGGCAGGTGACAGCCCGGCCCGACTTCGTCAACGTATCTACCAGGCAAGGAGATCAAGTGCTCGACGCCGACTTCTTCCGGCGCTGGATGTTCGCGACCACGGTGGCCGTGGACCACGAGGCGGCCCGGCTCACCGAACTCGACTCGGCGATCGGTGACGCCGACCACGGCAGCAATCTGCAGCGCGGTTTCGCCGCGGTCTCGCAGATCCTGGAGCAGGAGTCGCCGGACACACCGGGCGGCGTGCTCACCCTCGCGGGACGGCAGCTCATCTCCAAGGTGGGCGGGGCCTCCGGTCCGCTCTACGGGACGCTGCTGCGCCGCACCGGCAAGGCGCTCGGCGACGCGGCCGAGGTGAGCGAGGCCGACCTCGCGGCGGCGCTGCGGGCCGGGGTGGACGCGGTCGCGGCGCTCGGCGGAGCCGCGCCGGGCGACAAGACCATGCTCGACGCGCTGGTGCCGGCCGTGGACGCGCTCGACGGCGGAGACCTCGCGGCGGCCCGGACCGCGGCCGAGCACGGGGCGGAGGCGACGACCCCCTTGCAGGCGCGCAGGGGACGGGCCAGCTATCTGGGCCCGCGCAGCATCGGGCATCAGGATCCCGGTGCCACGTCGGCGGCGCTGCTGATCGGCGCGCTCGCCGAGACTGCCGAAGGGAGCGCCGCGTGACCGCCCCGGACAAGGCCGTCGGCATCGTGCTCGTCTCGCACAGCCGGGAGGTCGCCGAATCGGTGGCGCGGCTCGCGGCCGGACTCGCCGGGGGCGGCACCCTCGCGCCGGTGGCCGCGGCGGGCGGCACCGAGGACGGCGGGCTCGGCACCAGCTCCGAGCTGATCTCGGCGGCCGCGGCGTCGGTCGACCGGGGCGCGGGCGTCGCCGTCCTGGTCGACCTCGGCAGCGCGGTGCTCACTGTGAAGTCCCTGCTGGCGGAAGGGGACGAACTCCCCGACGGGACACGGCTCGTGGACGCCCCGTTCGTGGAGGGCGCGGTCGCCGCCGTCGTCTCCGCGTCGGCCGGTGCCGATCTGGACGCGGTGGTGGCCGCGGCCTCCGAGGCGTACACGTACCGCAAGGAGTGAGCGGGGGCCGTTTCGTGGCGGTCCGTCAGCGGGCCGCCACGAACTTCCTGGCCGCCGCCTGCCCCGCCGTCGCCGCCGCGCGACGGCTCTCGATGGGGCGGGCGGTCGTGCCGGGGAAGAGGATGTACGTGACCTCGTCGGCGGTGCCGCCGCGCACCGGGTCGGGATCGATGCCGAGGGCGCGGGCGGCCGCGTAGGAGGCCTCGCCGATGAGGTCGGCGGGGCCGGTGTCGCCGACGACCGCGTACAGCACCTTGCCGCGGTGGACGAGCGCGGCGACCGTGCCGCCCCGGATGCCGGAGCGCGCGGGGTTCCAGATGCGGCTCGCGCCCGGCACGACCACGTAGGGAAGTCGCTCGGCGCTCAGCTGCCGTCCGTCGGACTGCTGGTACGCGGTCGTGTTCAGGAACAGCGGATCGGTGCGGCGGTTGCAGCGGCGGCCCGGGCGTCCGTCGCAGTCGACGTCGAGATCGGCCTTCCAGTACACGGCGCCGCGCCGTCCGCACACCGGGATGTTCGCGCGGGCCCCGTCGTCGCTGCGGTAACGGCCGCGCGAGATCTGCGGGCAGCCGCGCACGGCGGCGAGCAGGGCGGTGGCGCGCACGTCGCCCTCGCCGGCGCCGGACTGCGGGGTCGCGTCCGGTTTCTGAGGGGTGCTCGGCTGGGCGGACGCCGGGGGCAGGGCGGCCGGAGCGAGAAGAGCGGCGCCGCACACGGCGGCGAGGGCCAGGAATCGAGGGTGCACGCACAAGCCTTCGGTCGGGGACAGAGAACAGAAGCGGACGTCGGGGACCGGCCGGGACGGCCGGGGGACATACCCGTCCAATGTGGGATGACCGCGGCGGCCCGTCCACCGCACGGGGGCCGGACGGGCCCGTCTCCCTCCCGATGGAGCGGCGCACCCCTCTTGATGAGCACCCGTCACCCATGCCATACAGGTCTGTACCAATTCGGTCCCGCCGAGCGGAAGGCATCCCGTGCGACGTGTCCCCCCACGCCCCCTGCTCCCCCAAGCGGCCTGCGTCACCGCCCTGTTGACGGTCCTCTCCGGCTGCGGGCTGCTGTCGTCCGGCGACGACACGGGCGGCCCCGCCCTCTCGGAGCCGCTCGGTGTCACCGCCCAGGCGGGCAGCGCCACCTCCGTGCACGTCATGTGGAACCGGCCGGCGAGCACCGCCGCCGTCGAGGGCTACGAGGTCTACCGGGGCGAGGTACGGGTGAAACGGCTGTCCGCCACCCAGCAGATGGTCGACGTCACCGGACTGCGGCCGCGCACCCGGTACGTGTTCACCGTGCGGGCCCGCGACAAGGACGGGGAGCCGGGTCCGGCGAGCCGGCGGGTCACCGTGACGACCCCGGCCGCCGTCGCCGCGGACCGCTCCGCGCCGAGCAGGCCCACCGGTCTGCGCGGGGAGGCGGACGGCGCGCGCTCGGTGTCGCTGTCGTGGCGGAAGTCGCACGACGACAAGGGCGTCGTCTCGTACGACGTCTACCAGGGCACGACGAAGATCCACAGTGTGCCGGGGACGCGGACCGAGGCGCTGCTGACCGGGATGCGGCCGGGCACCGCGTACGCCTTCTCCGTACGGGCACGGGACGCCGCCGACAACACCTCCCCCGCGAGCGGGACGGTGCGGCTGACGACCGCGCGGGGCGAGGACGAGGGAGCCGACACCGCACCCGCCGACTTCCGGGCGGCCGTACGGCGCTCCGACGGCGCCTCGTACATCGATCTCACCTGGACGGCGCCGCAGACCGGCGGTGACGTTCCGGCGTACCAGGTGTACCTGGACGGCAAGCAGGCCACGACCGTGGTGTGGGGGGACAGCGCGCCCGAGGGCGCCGCGAAGTACAGCTTCTACATCGGGGAGGAGAGCGGTGCGCGGCACCGGGTGAAGATCCGGGCGCAGTTGCCGGACGGCACCTGGGGCGCGTTCTCGCCGGAGCGGACGGTGACCGGCCGTCAGTAGGCGCGGCTGGGCCGGACGACGGAACGTGTCACCTGCCCGGCCCCGGTCCGCATGCGCCCGCCCCGGCGGGGACTTTGGCTGAGCGTCAGGCAGCACGGGCTTTGCCGACTCGGGCGGGGCACGGGACGTACCGCCTCCCGTGCCGCCGGAGGACAGGGACCATGCGCATCACGTCGACCATCGCCCGCTCCGGGCTCACCGTCGCGGCCGCGGCCGCGCTGCCGCTGGCGTCGGCCGCCCCCATGGCGCACGCCGCCGGGGTCTCGGTCACCGCCGACGGCTCCACGGTGACGGCCACCACCACGGCCTGCACGAACGGCGGCAACGGTTCGCTCCTGGCCGCCGGCCAGGCCGACTTCGCCCAGGGCCGGCAGGCGGCACTGACCTCGGGGAGCGCCGCCTGGACCGGTGTCGCCTCCGGTACGTACACGGTCGTGGTCGTGTGCGCGGACCACTCGACGGCGGGCACCCAGTCGGTGACCGTCTCGGCGAGCCCGACGATCTCGGCGACGTCGAGCCCGCTGGGCGGCGTACGAGGTGGTCTCGGCGGCGCGTCCGAGGACTACGGCACGCTGACGTACGCCGCGGGCGGCACCATGGTGGCGGCCGCCGTGGCCGGTGGCGTCTGGTACCTGCGGCGGCGCCGCGCCTGAGCACATGCGACAGGGCCGCCGTCCGGAGTCCGGGCGGCGGCCCTGTCGTGCGCCCGGACTCACTCGCCGAGGTCGCTCAGCGTGCGTTCGAGCCAGCGCACCCAGAACTTCTCCAGGTCGATCCCGGCCCGCAGCACCGCGTGCTGCAGCCGGTCCGCCTCGGAGTCCTTCCCCGGGGGGAAGTCCCGCCGGTCGATCTCCTCGTAGGTGGCCAACTGCCGCCGGTGCAGGTCGAGATGACGGTGGAGTTCGGCGTCGACACCGGCCGTTCCGATCACCGCCGCGGAGCGCAGCCGCAGCAGCAGGGGGTCGCGCATCGGCTTGGGGTCCTGGGGCGCGGCCGTCCAGCGCGCCAGTTCGGCCCGGCCGTCCGGCAGGACCTCGTACTCCTTCTTCTGGCCGCGCGCCGGGACCTGGGCGGGCAGGGCGCGGATCAGGCCGTCGCGTTCCAGCTTGCCCAGCTCGCGGTAGATCTGCTGGTGCGTCGCCGACCAGAAGTAGCCGATGGACCGGTCGAACCTGCGGGTCAGTTCGAGGCCGGACGACGGCTTCTCCAGGAGGGCCGTGAGGATCGCGTGCGGCAGTGACATGGCGTAAGCCTAGAGGGGGTCTCTCGGGCGAAGGGGTGGTCACGCGGCCGGCGGGCCCGGCCACGTGACCACCCGGCTCAGAGGGTGGAGCGGGTGGTTCAGAGGGCGGCGGCGACCTCGGTGCCCTGCTTGATGGCGCGCTTGGCGTCCAGTTCGGCGGCGACGTCGGCGCCGCCGATGAGGTGCGGGGTGCGTCCGGCGGCCACGAGGTCGTCGTACAGGGTGCGCAGCGGCTCCTGGCCCGCGCAGAGCACGACCGTGTCGACGGGGATCAGGGTCCGCTCGCCGTCGAAGGTGATGTGCAGGCCGGCGTCGTCGATCAGGTCGTAGGTGGCGCCCGCGATCATCGTGACGCCGCGGTGGCGCAGCTCGGTGCGGTGGATCCAGCCGGTGGTCTTGCCCAGGCCCGCGCCGACCTTGGAGGTCTTGCGCTGGATGAGGTGGACCTGGCGCGGCGGGGCGGGCCGCTCGGGCTTCGCGAGGCCGCCGCGGTCGGCGTAGTCCATGTCGACGCCCCACAGGCGGAAGTACGTGGCCGGGTCCTGGCTCGCCCGCTCGCCACCGTCGGTGAGGTACTCGGCGACGTCGAAGCCGATGCCGCCCGCGCCGATGACGGCCACGCGGTCGCCGACGGGTGCTCCCCGGCGCAGGACGTCGAGGTAGCCGACGACGCTGGGGTGGTCGACGCCGTCGATGACGGGGGTGCGCGGGCGGACACCGGTGGCGACGACCACGTCGTCGTACCCGTCGAGGTCGTCGGCGCCGACCCGGGTGCCAAGCCGTACGTCGACGCCGTGCAGGTCGAGCTGCGTACGGAAGTAGCGCAGCGTCTCGTCGAACTCCTCCTTGCCCGGGACCTTGCGGGCGACGTTGAGCTGACCGCCGATCTCGGCCGCGGCGTCGAACAGGGTCACGTCGTGTCCGCGCTCGGCGGCCGAGACCGCGCAGGCGAGGCCTGCCGGACCCGCGCCGACGACGGCGACGCGCTTCTTCGTCCGGGTGGGGAGGAGGACGAGTTCGGTCTCGTGGCAGGCGCGCGGGTTGACGAGGCAGGAGGTGATCTTGCCGCTGAAGGTGTGGTCGAGGCAGGCCTGGTTGCAGCCGATGCAGGTGTTGATGGTGTCGGAGCGGTCGGCGGCGGCCTTGTTCACGAAGTCCGGGTCGGCGAGCATCGGGCGAGCCAGCGAGACCATGTCGGCGGCGCCGTGGGCGAGCAACTCCTCGGCCAGTTCCGGGGTGTTGATGCGGTTCGTGGTGACGAGCGGGACGGACACCGCGCCCATCAGCTTCTTGGTGACCCAGGTGTACGCGCCGCGCGGCACGGAGGTCGCGATGGTCGGGATGCGGGCCTCGTGCCAGCCGATGCCGGTGTTGATGATGGTGGCGCCGGCCGCCTCGATCTCCTTGGCGAGCCGCACGACCTCGTCGTGGGTCGAGCCGCCGGGGACGAGGTCCAGCATGGAGAGCCGGTAGATGAGGATGAAGTCGTCGCCGACGCGCTCGCGGACCCGCTTCACGATCTCGACGGGGAAGCGGACGCGGTTCTCGTAGCTGCCGCCCCAGCGGTCGGTGCGCTGATTGGTGTGGGCGACGATGAACTCGTTGATGAGGTAGCCCTCGGAGCCCATGATCTCGACGCCGTCGTATCCGGCGGACTTGGCGAGTTCGGCGGCGCGCGCGAAGTCCTCGATGGTCTGCTCGACCTCGGCGTCGCTCAGCTCGTTGGGGACGAAGGGGCTGATGGGGGCCTGGATCGGGCTCGGCGCGACCAGGTCCTCGTGGTAGGCGTAGCGGCCGAAGTGCAGGATCTGCATGGCGATCCTGCCGCCCGCGGCATGCACCGCGTCAGTGACCTCGCGGTGCTGGGCGGCCTCCGCCTCGGTGGTCAGCTTGGCGCCGCCGGCCCACGGGCGGCCCGCCTCGTTCGGGGCGATGCCGCCCGTCACCATCAGGCCGACACCGCCCCGGGCACGGGTCGCGTAGAACTCGGCCATCCGCGCGAAGCCGTTCTCCGCCTCCTCCAGGCCCACGTGCATCGAGCCCATCAGGACCCGGTTGGGCAGGGTGGTGAAGCCCAGGTCTAGCGGGGCGAGAAGGTGGGGGTAACGGCTCATGGGGCCCTCCGTGCGCGGCGAACGTCGTAACTGTTCTAGACGACGCCGGCCCGGTTATGCAACAAGTTGCAGAAGAGAGGTACGCCACGCCACGGACCTGAGGCGGATGCCGGTGACATCGGCGATCAAGTGGTGCCACCTCAGGACGCGAACAGAGCGACAGCCAGAAGGAACAGCGACAGACCAGGTCCCAGATATTCAGGCAGCCCGGTGGTCACCGCTCGAGATCTGGCTGCGTCGGGGTCGACCGACGCCTGCTCCATTCTCAGTTCCAGCTCCCTCACAAAGGAATCCCTGGACTTCTTTCCCAGAATTCCCGCATCGAAAGCAACCACGGGCAGGTTTCCGCGTTCACCGCTCACCTCGAGCAGAATGGAACGAATTCCCAGTATCTTCTTTATTCGACTGTAAGGAATGACGTGGCGAGTGAAGATATTGTTCACGCAGATACTGGAATCCATGAGTTCGACATAAGGATTCAGATGCAGGCGCCAGACGATGTACAGCATGACAGGAAGAGGCGCCAGAAACCCTGGGAAATCGCGCCACGAAAATTCATCCTGCGAGCCCTGCAAAAGAAATTCAAATCCGAGCAGGACCACACATGCGCTTGCGGCGACTATCACTTTGCCGCGCTTGCGCACCCGTCTCATGGGTGACCTTTCTGTATTCGTGAAGGCCCCCGTCGCGCACTCATGGAGAATGAGCGCACGACAGGGGCTCCGGAGGATCAGGGTCAGCCCACCGTCCATTTCTGGTTGGCGCCGCCCGAGCAGGTCCAGATCTGGAGTCGGGTGCCGTTGGCCGAGTTGTTGCCGGTCACGTCGAGGCATTTGTTCGCCTGCGGATTGACGATGTCCCTCGCGGAACTGACCGTCCACTTCTGCGCGGCGGTGCCGTTGCAGTCGTAGAGCTGGACCGGCGTGCCGTCGGCGGTGCCGCCGCTGTTCACGTCGAGGCATTTGCCCAGGGCGCGGATGGTGCCGTCGGAGCCTACGGTCCACTGCTGCGCGGCGGTGCCGTTGCAGTCGTAGAGCTGGACCGGCGTGCCGTTGGCGGGGTTGGCGGCGGCAACGTCCACGCACTTACCGGCGAGACCCCGGATCGCGCCGCCGGTGGGAGCGGGCGTGTCGCTCGTGGTCACCGACACCGAGTCGACCACCAGTTGGGCGGGGAAGGCCGTGGAGCTGTTGGGATCACCCGGCCAGTAGCCGCCGACGGCCAGGTTGAGGATAAGGAAGAACGGCTTGTTGAACGCCCAGGTCTTGCCACTCACGTCGGCAGGCGTACGCGTCTGGTAGACCACTCCGTCGACCGACCACTTGATCGAGTTGGGCGCCCAGTCGACCGCGAAGGTGTGGAAGGCGTCGGCGAATGCCTGACCACCCGGCAGCGAGTAGCCGGCTCCTACGCCCGCCGAGCCGGAGTAGCCGGGCCCGTGAATGGTGCCGTGGACGGTGGACGGCTCAAAGCCCACGTTCTCCATCACGTCGATCTCACCCGAGTTGGGCCAGCCGACCGATCCGATGTCGGTACCGAGCATCCAGAACGCGGGCCACATGCCCTGTCCGCGCGGGATCTTCATGCGGGCTTCGACGTGCCCGTACTGGGCGCTGAACTTTCCCGACGTGTTCAGTCGTGCCGAGGTGTACTGGCATGTGCCGTACCAGCACTGATAGTTGGCCGGATTCTCCTTCTTCGCCGTGATCACCAGATGACCCTGACCGTCCAGGGCCGCGTTGTTCGTGCCGGACGTGTAGTACTGGCGCTCGTGGTTGTTGACGTTGTCTCCGGTCTCCAGCGTCCATTTCGACGAGTTGACCGCACTGCCGGCGGCACCGTCGAAGGTGTCGGAGAACGTCACGGCAGCGGCGGCGTCCGAAGGCCCCGCGTGGGCCACGCCCGTGGCCGCGGAAGTGACGAGAACGACGGATAAGGCACCGAGCAGGGATCTGCGGAGCAAGTGGAGGGGTCTCACGTCTCAGTCCTTCCTGGGCGGTCGGGCACGAGTGGGCCGACCGAGGTGGAGGTGAAGGCGTTTCACTTGTTGATTTAAGAAGTGAAGGAAGTGAGCGTCAAGATGCTGGTACGGACCAACTGACGGCCCCAGATGCCGACGCGGTTTCTCCGTAAGGCCGTTGGACCGGCGAGGTCCTCAGGCGGCGTACACGCGGAACTCGGAGATCTGCCCGGCCGGCCAACCGGTGTTGGCGGTGAAGACGAGCCGCAGATGGCGCGCGCTCGCCCCGCTGGGCAGGGTCAGCGTGACGGTGTTGCCGCTCGCCGGATTGAACGTGCAGGCTGCGGCGGACCGCAGCGTGCTGAACGAAGCACCGTCGGCACTGCCCTGCACGGCGATGGTCTGGGTGCGGGTGGCCCAGGCGTCGGCCGGGGGCAGGGTCAGGACGACACGGCCGACCTGGGTGGCGGCGCCGAGGTCGACCTGGAGCCACTGAGGGAACGCGCCGTTGGTGCTCTCCCAGTACGTGCCCGGGTTGCCGTCGACGGCGTTGGCCGAACCGTAGGTCTGAGTGTGGCCGCTCTCGGTGGTCGGGCGGTTCAGGGCCAGGTTGTCGGAGGCGGGCCCGGTGATCGTGGTCGCGGTGACGCGGTTCGAGGGCTGTGAGACGTTCCCCGCGGCGTCCAGTGCCTGCGCGTCGAAGGTGTAGGACGTGGCGGCGGTGAGTCCGGACACCGTGAACGAGGTGGCGTTCGCGTCCGCGGTGCCGACCGGGATCGCGGTGCTGCCGGTGATCCGGCGGACCCGGTAGCTCGTCACGCCGACGTTGTCGGTGGACGCGGTCCACGCCAGTGCCACGGTGGTCGCGGTCACCCCGGTGGCCCGGACGTTCCCGGGGGCGGTCGGCGCCGCCGTGTCGCCGTTGTCGACCCTGGGCGGGGTGGGGCGGGTCGCCGTGAGCGCGATCTGGCCCTTGAGCATTCTGCCGCCGTCGCCGGTGAGGCGAAGGTAGTAGTCGGAGGAGCAGGCGGTCCCGTCCTCGTCGAGGGCGAGGAAGCCCGACCCGGCCGGCACCCAGGCCTGGGATTCGGCGGTCTTCGCGATCTGGTTGCCCTCGTTGTACTCGTCGAACATCGAGATGTAGACGCTCGGCACCCCGGCGCGGCCCATGTTGTAGAACTGTCGCCACATGAAGTCGCCGTGAGCGCGCTGCCGGTCCCCCACACCGCCGGGCAGCACGCACGGCTGGTAGTCGATGCCGTGCGCGGAGCACTCGGCGAGGTCGGGCACCGTCGCCACGTTGTAGAAGTTGTCGGCGTCCGCGAGGGTGCCGATGCGGCCGACCATCCATGGCGAGAGCATGTCGAACGCACGGTAGACACCGGTGAAGCCGGGACGGGAGTCGCGGTCGCCGGTCCGCCACCAGGTCGGCACCCCGCCGATCACGTAACAGCCCTGCGCCTTGAACCAGTTGACGACGTCCAGGCACACGTCCGGGGCGAAGGGGCGCTGGGCGTCGTTGAAGCCGAAGCCCCACAGGCACACGGCCGGTTTGCCGTTCTGCCGGGCGTAGGCGGACGACGCCGTGTGAGCCCGCATCTTGTTCGTCCAGTCGGCCTTGATGTCCGTCTGCATGGTCGTCCAGTCGGAGACGTCGTACATCACGTAGAACTTGACGCCCTGCGACTCGGCGGCGCTGCGCACCTTGGCGGCCATCGCGTCGCGGGTCGGCCCTTCGCCTCCCGTGGGGTTGAAGCGCTGGAGTGCCGCGGTGTCGATGCCGTACTGCTTCATCCAGCGGAAGTGCACATCCACGGTCGACTGGTCGTAGGAGGAGAACAGCGCGGCGTGCTGTCCGTTGCCGAGATCACCGAAGGCGGTGCGGTAGGTGGCCGGGTAGTCCCGTACATCGGGCCAGGCCACGATGGCCTTGTTGGTCGCCGACGGTGTCTGGCCCCAGTTCTGCGCCCAGTGCCACCAGCCGTTGATCGGAGCGCCGTCCCCGGCGCACGCGAACCATCCCTGGTAGCCCACGGTGACCTTCCCGACCACATCGCCGGGCTGGCTCGCGGCGGCGGCCGGGGCCGCGAGGGGGATCTGCCCCAGCCCGACGGCTCCGGCGACTCCCGCCGTGGTGACGGCTTGCAGGAGAGTGCGACGTGAGACGGTCATCCAGTTCTCCTTCACGGACGCATCGCCGCTCCACAGCCGGACAGGGGTCGTCGGCCGTGGTGTCCGCGACGAGAGGGTGGCAGACGGGAGCGTATTGACGTGAACATGAGAACGCAATAGCCGTTCATCATTCCGCAAAAAGCTTAGGAAGAAACGCAATAAGGCAGCGATACGGAAGTGACCTTGTTACCGGGAGACGTCTCGTGCAGTGCGCCCCCACCGCGCCGGTGTGAACCTCAGAACATGAGCGACACTTCACGGGCGACCGATCAGCGCCTGGAGCAGGCCATCCTTCGTCTGCTGAATGAGCGTGCGGGGCGCTCCATCTGCCCTTCGGACGCGGCCCGCGCGGCGTACGAGGGCGAGGACGAGGGCTGGCGCGACCTCATGGAGCCTGCGCGCCGGGCGGCGGCCCGGCTGGTCGCGGCCGGGAAGGTCGAGGTCACTCAGCGGGGGCGCACCGTCGAGATCGACGGTGCGCGCGGCCCTGTCCGGATCCGCCGTCCACGGTGACCCGGCCCTCAGGGGGTGAGCAGCCGGTTCCGCAGGCTCTGGATGGTCGCGTCGTCGAGGCCGAGGCCCTTGTGGAGGTAGGCGTCGAAGCTGCCGTAGATGTGGTCGACCTCGGCGAACGCGGCGCGCAGCCAGGAGAGTTCGACCGCGTCGGGGTTGCCCGTGTAGTCGTTGCTGGCGAGGAAGTCGGCCTCGACGGTGGCGCGCGGGACGCCGAGCAGCGTGAGCAGCACGGCGGTGCCCCAGCCGGTGCGGTCCTTGCCCGCCGAGCAGTGGTAGACGGTCGCGCCCGTGTTGCTGTTCACGGCCGTGAGCAGGTCCTTGAAGGCGTGGTCGGCGCCGACGAAGTTGACCATGAACGGGTAGCCGATGGACTGCCCGAGGTCGGAGGAGCCGGAGAACAGTCCGGCCGCGATCGCCTGGGCGAGGGTCATCAGGGCCGGGTCGTGGAAGCTCACCCCGTGCGCCAGGGACACCACGTCGGCGACCTGATAGGTGACACCGGCGGGGACCTTGTCCGGCTCGTCCTTGCGCTCGAAGTAGTTGCGCAGGTCGATGTCGTGGGTGATGCCCTGGTCGACGACGCGTTGCTGCTCGGCGGCGGTGAGGCCGCTCAGCTTGTTGCTGCGGTAGACGATCCCGTACTTGACCCAGCGGCCGTCGCTCGTGCGGTAGCCGCCCGCGTCGCGGAAGTTCTTCGCGGAGGCGATGCCGAGGGAGCGTTCGGCGACGACGTAGGCGCCGCCGGTGTCGGGGGTCAGCTCGAAGTACCAGCGCCGGTCGGCCGCCAGCGCGCCTGCGGGGACCGTCAGGGTGCCGGTGCCCGCGGCGCTGCCGAGGGGGGTGCCGGGGTCGCTCGCGTCGGGCTTGGTGTGGGCGGTGACCTGGACGTGCGCCGCCGGCGACGACCAGGAGAGCGTGTACGAGCCGTCGGTGGCGAGGTGGGCGGCGGCCTGGGTGAACGGGACGGGCTGCGCCGCCGCGCGCTCCGCCGTGGTGGCGGGGGTGTGCGGTTCGGCCAGTGCCGGGTGGGCCAGGGCGGCGGTGCCGGTGAGGACCAGGGTGGCCAGTGCGGCTGCGGTCAGGCGTCTGGGCTGCATGGTCGGGCGTCTCCTCGCGGTGGGGGCGGCGACTTCGGCAGCCATGATGTCGACGGGGAGCGCCGGTTTGAACTGGAGCGTGGATCAAAGCGGGGGCGGTGGGGTTGTGACGGGTGACAAGAGGGGTGCGTGGTCGGGTGCGGCCCCGGTGGGGGCTGGTCGCGCAGTTCCCCGCGCCCCTGAAGCATGCGCTACGCGCAGCTTCCCCCCTGGGCGAGCGCAGCTCGCTTCCAGGGGCGCGGGGAACTGCGCGACCGGCCACGACGAGAGCCGCACCGCACAAGGCACCGCACCCAGTTGTACAGTGCAACCAGCGCAGCGAAAGGAACCGCACGTGGCACAGGGCGAGCGAGACGGAGGCCGGGAGGCAGCCGTGGAAGTGATTCAGCGGGAGCTGACGTCCTTCGCGCGGCGCGCGAGAGCGACGGCGGCCCGGCTCCACCCCGAGCTGTCACTGGTGTCGTACACCTTGCTCAGCCATCTCGACGAGCAGGGCGGCTGCCGCGCCACGGACCTCGCGGCGCACTACGCGCTGGACAAGTCGACGGTCAGCCGCCAGGTCTCCGCCCTGGAGCGGTCCGGGCTCGTCATGCGACGCGTGGACCCGGACGACCACCGGGTCCAGGTCCTGCACCCGACCGAGGCCGGCGCGGAGATTCTGCGGCAGGTGACGGTCAGCCGTCGGCAGATCTTCGGGGACCGCCTGACGGACTGGCCGGCGGACGATCTCGCGCGGTTCGCCGAGTACCTGGTGCGCTACAACGAGGCCGCGCGGGACGACTGACCGGCCACCGGCACCCGCGCGGTGCGGAACCGCGTGGTGCGGCGCAGCCGGAAGCCCAGCGCCTCGTACAGCCGGATCGCGTTCGTGTTGCCCGCGCCGGTGTGCAGGAACGGCGTCTCGCCGCGGTCCCTGATCCCGGCGGCGACGGCCCGCACGAGCCGGCCGGCGAGTCCCTGTCCGCGGTACGCGGGGTCGGTGCAGACGGCGCTGATCTCGGTGAAGCCCGGCGGGTGCAGCCGCTCCCCCGCCATGGCGGCCAGCACTCCGTCGCGCCGGATCCCCAGATACGTGCCGAGTTCGACGGTGCGCACCTCGAACGGTCCCGGCTCGGTGCGGGCCACCAGGTCCAGCATCTCCGGCACGTCGGCCTCGGTCAGCCGCACCGCCTCCGGGTCGTGCGCCGCGTCCACGGTGTCGTCGACGAACTGCACGCCGGGAATGTCGAAGACGGCCTCCCAGCCCGCGGGCAGTTCCGCGCTCGTGCCGAGCACCGGCACGGTGCCGTCGGCGGCGGCGAACGCGGCCAGGTCCGCCCAGTCCGCGGGCGTGACGTCGTCGGGCAGGGCCACCCACGGCGTCACGTCGGCCGGGTAGCGCAGCACCCGGCCGCGCCGCTCGGCGAAGCGCGCGTGCGGGCCGGTCAGAGCGGCGTACGCGGGGTTGTCCAGCGGGTGCGTCCCGGCATCGGGAAGGCCGGCGCCCCCGTGCTCCTCGTACGTCTGCGTCATACCGGTCCCCTTCGCCTGCGGTGGGTCGTGTTCCGTCGGGGCCGCTCCGTGTACCGGAGCGCCCCTCATCATCGAACCAGCAGGTCAGTGCCTTCATTCCCGTGCGCGCAGGGTGTTCATGAACCTGCAATGTGTTGCCGCGCGGTGATCGTTCTTGGCATGCTGGCGCGATGCCGACGATGCCGATCCACGACCAGGTCGACGCGCTGCTCGCCGCCGCCGACGCGGGCCCCCTGCCGATCGTCGCCGCCGGTGACCCGGTGCTGCGCCGCCCCGCCGAACCCGTCGACGGGCAGCTCTCCGACACCGCCCTCGCCCGGCTCGTCGAAGTGATGCGCCGCACCATGCACGAGGCGCCCGGTGTCGGCCTCGCGGCGCCGCAGATCGGGGTGGCGCTGCGGCTCGCGGTGCTGGAGGACGCGGCGACGGTGACCGAGGAGGTGGCGACGGCCCGGGGCCGGGTGCCGCAGCCGTTCCGGGTCCTGGTCAATCCGTCGTACGAAGCCGTGGACGGCGGGCGCCGGGTGGCGTTCTACGAGGGATGTCTGAGCGTGCCGGGCTACCAGGCGGTGGTCGCCCGGCACGAGCGGGTGCGGCTGCGCGCCCTGGACGAGCGCGGGCGCGCCGTCGACGAGGAGATCGGCGGCTGGCCCGCGCGAATCGTGCAGCACGAGACGGACCATCTGAACGGCACCCTGTATCTGGACCGTGCCGAACTGCGCTCCCTGGCGTCGACGCAGACGCGGGCGGCGGTGGAGCGCTGGGCGCAGCCGACACCCGTGCTGGCCGCTGCCGAGCTGGGTTTCGCGCTGCCGGAGTCCGGCTGACCGTCACTCCATGGGCGGCATCTCGCCCTGGGTCTTCGTGACGTCGATGACGGAGAACGCGCAGCCCTGCGGGTCGGCGACCGAGGCCATCCGGCCGAACGGGCTGTCCATCGGCCCGAAGTGCAGCTTGCCGCCGAGGCGCTGCACGGTGGCGACGGCGTCGTCGCAGTCCTCGACGACGAAGTACACGTTGACGTACGACGGCACGTGCTCCGGGAAGCCGTCGCCCATCTGCATCCGGCCGAGGACGGGCGCGTCGTCGAGCATCCAGACGTGGAAGTCGACGTGTTCGTCGGCGACCTTCTTGGCGTCGTAGGGGAAGACGGTCGTGAAGAACGCGTCGGTCTTGGCGGCGTCGCGGGTGTTGACCTCGGCCCAGCAGTACGCTCCGGGTTCGTTGACCGCCTCGAAGCCCTCGTGCGAGCCGGGCTGCCAGAGGCTGAACATGACGCCGGCCGGGTCCTGGACGGTGACCATGGTGCCGAAGTCGGAGACCGGCATCGGCTCCATCATCAGGGTGCCGCCCGCGCCCGTGATCTTCTCGGCGCTGGCCGCGACGTCGGGGGCGGCGAGGTAGAGGTTCCAGGACGGCGGGACGCCCTCCGCGCCGGGCATCTGCGGCACGAGGGCGGCGACGTGCTTGCCGTCGGCGTTCTTCGCCTGCGTGTAGTTGCCGAACTCCTCGGCTCCCGGGTCGTAGGTCCAGCCGAACAGTTCGGCGTAGAAGGCCTTCGCCGCCTCCAGGTCCGGATACATGGCATCGGCCCAGATGGGCGTGCCCTCGGGACGTACGGACATGACGCGCACCCTTCCGTGGGGGTGCCGGACGGCGGTGCGCCCGGCGGCTACGGTTCCACGCTAGGCGCGCGGGCCCCCGTCCGCGATCGGTGTGCGGGACTGCGTCCGGGGCGCGGGATCGAGCGCGGGCGCCACCACGGCGAACGCCTCGTCGAGGAGGGCCACCGGGTCCCGCGCCGCGTCGCCGGCGCTCCAGCGCCGCAGCACGACGTGGAACGTGGTGAGTGCGGTGCCCGCGGCCAGCGCCGGATACGGGTCGGCGGCGGGGTCGCGGCCGGTCCTGCGGGCCAGCTCCGCCGCGAGGTCGTCGCGCCAGCGATCCTGGTGCTCGAGGAACCGGCCGAGCAGCGCCGGTGTGCGCAGGATCAGCCGGACCACGCGCAGCGCGCGCTCGGAGTCGGCGGCGCAGGTGGTGACGGGCACCCGGACGGTGTGGAGCAGTGCCTCGGACGGCGTCTCGCCGTCCGGCCGGTCCGCGAGCGCGGTGCGCATGTCGTCGCCCATGCCGGCCAGGAACTGGACGACGACGTCCTCCTTGGACCGGAAGTACCGGAAGAACGTCCGCTTCGAGACCCCGGCCGACGCCACGATCTCGTCGACGGTGACGGCGTCGAAGCCTCTGACGGCCAGCAGTTGCAGCGCCGCCTCGGTCAGTTCGTCGGCGACGAGCTGCCGCTTGCGCTCGGCGAGGGTCGCATCGGCTCGGGTACTCACCCCGGCATCCTACATGCCGTGCCTTCTCTGGCACGGACAGCACTTCTTGACACCAAGTGCCATCGGAGTCAATCTGTGCCGCATGACACGGGAGCGATGGACCGATGACCGGATGTCCGACCAGAGCGGCCGCACGGCCGTCGTCACGGGGGCGAACAGCGGGGTGGGGCTCGCGACCGCCCGGGCACTCGCGCGGCGCGGGGCGCGGGTGGTCCTCGCGGTGCGCGACGTCGACCGGGGCCGCCGCGCCGCCGCCGACATCACCGCCGGGTTCCCGGCCGCCCGGCTCGACGTGCGCCACCTGGACCTGGCCGACCTCGACTCCGTCCGCGCGTTCGCCGACGGGACACGGGCCGAGCGGCAGCGGCTCGATCTGCTCGTCAACAACGCCGGGGTGATGGCGCCGCCGCGCACGCTCGGCGCGCAGGGCCACGAGGTGCAGTTCGCGACGAACCATCTGGGGCACTTCGCCCTCACCGGGCTGCTCCTCGACCTGCTCGGCCGGGGCGCCGATCCCCGGGTGGTGACGGTGAGTTCGCCCAATCACCGGCAGGGCCGGATCGACTTCGACGACCTGGACGGCGAGCGCGCCTACTCGCCCATGGGCCACTACGGCCAGTCGAAGCTCGCGAACGCCGTCTTCGGGCTGCACCTGCACCGGCTGCTCGCGCGGACCGACAGCCCGGTCCGCAGCGTGCTCGCCCATCCCGGGTACGTGGCGACGAATCTCCAGAAGGGAACCCCGGTCGCGGGAGTGCGGCTGCTGTACGGGCGGCTGCTCGCGCCGCTCGCCCAGAAACCGGCCGACGGAGCGCTGTCCGTGCTCTACGCGGCGACCGAACCGGGCGTCCGGGGCGGCGAGTTCATCGCGCCGGGCGGCCGGGGCGAGTTGCGCGGGGCGCCGACCAGGGTGGAGCCCGCGCCGCGCGCCACGGACGCCGTCACCGGCCGCCGCCTGTGGGAGGTGTCAGAGCGGCTGACCGGTGTGCGTTTCCCGCTGCCGGTGGCCGGTTGAACGGCCGGCGGCTCCGCGTCCACTGGCGCAGCCGCTCGGCGGGCCGGGGCAGGACCACGAACGCCTCGGCCTGGAGGCAGGCCCAGCCGATGCGGGGCAGGTCGCGGGCGGTGGGGTAGACGACGAAGCGGGGCTGCCACTCGGGCTGGAACTTGGCGTTGAACCGGTACAGCGACTCGATCTGGAACCAGCGGGAGACGAAGACCAGCAGGGACCGCCACACCCTCAGCACCGGTCCCGCGCCGAGCCGTTCGCCGCGCGCCAGCGCGGCGCGGAAGACCGCGAAGTTGAGGGAGACCCGGCTGACGCCGAGGGCGGGCGCGTCGCGCAGGGCGGCGACGATGAGGAGTTCGTTCAGACCGGGTTCGGCGGTGCGGTCGCGGCGCATCAGGTCGAGCGAGAGTCCGTCGCCGCCCCAGGGCACGAAGTGCAGCAGCGCGCGCACCTGTTCGTGTCCGGTCGCGTCCTTCTGGTGGGCGGTGACGACGACGCAGTCCCCGTCGGCGGGGTCGCCGAAGCGGCCGAGCGCCATGGAGAACCCGCGCTCGGTGGCGCTCCCCCGCCAGGCCGCGGCGGCCTCGCGGAGCTGCTGCTTCTCGGTGTCGTCGAGGTCGCGCACACGGCGGGTGCGGCAGGAGTACCCGGCGCGCTCGATGCGGTGCACCATCTGCCGTACGTTGCGCATGGCGCGCCCGGAGAGGGTGAACGCGGCGCAGTCGACGATGGCCTCGTCGCCCAGCTCCAGGGCGCGCAGGCCTCCTTCGCGGATCCACACCTGTCCGCCGAGTTCGCTGCAGCCCATGACCGCGGGGGTCCAGGCGTGCCGCTCGCACCGGTCGAGGAACTCCTTGATGGCGCCGGGCCAGGCCTCGGGATCGCCGATCGGATCACCGCCGGCGAGGGCGACGCCGGAGACGACCCGGTAGCCGATGGCCGCCTTGCCCGTCGGGGAGAACAGGACGGACTTGTCACCGCGCAGCGCGAAGTAGCCGAGCGAGTCGCGCCGCCCCTCGCGGTCGAGGAGGGCGCGCAGCCGGGCCGAGCCGTCCGCGGGCACGAGCCGCACCGGACGCAGCACGAGGTACGTCGTGGTGGCGCCGGTGACCAGACCGAGTGCGAGCAGCGACAGATGCACGGCGTCGCCGACACCGTCGGACGCGTACGTCAGGGGTCCACCCGCGCCCACGAGCCCGTACGCCACCTGCTGTACACGGTCGCCGAACGAGATCCGGCCTCCGGCCTCGTCGCCCGCGCGCACCCCGACGATCAGCAGGCCGATGCCGAAGCTGAGCGTGCCGAGCACGAGCAGATTGCTCAGGGCGCGGATACGGCCGCGCGGGTCGCTGCGGGCGTGGAACTCGCCGCGGAACACGACGAGTCCGGCGCACAGCAGCGCGGAGACGGCCGCGGCGACGAACGCGTGATGGCGCAGTCCCTGGATGACGGCGCTGCCCGCGAGCAGCACGACGGCGGCCTCCCAGGCCCGCCGTTTGCGGCGGCGCAGGCCGCGCGCGAGCAGTACGAGGAGGAGGCCCGAGGCGAGCGCGGCGGCGCGGGCGATGTCGTCGGCGAGCCCGGGGACGTAGGGCGCGATGCGCTCGATACGGGTGACGCGGACGTGCGGGAAGACGGCCGTCGCGATGTCGAGGAGCCCGATGAGCAGGCACGTGTGACCGGCCACGGCGGCAGGGCGAGGTTTCACAGCCGCCGAGCGTAGGGACGCCGGACTCCGGTGGAGTAAGAGCGGGTGAGGAGGAGGGTAAGAAGGCGCGCCGCGGCCAACCAGCCTGCCCCTCGCGGTCTCTTCACCGGAGGAAGCTGCGGGTTCGGCGGGTGCGTCGCCCGGGCGAGAGGAGAGGTGCGGATGGGCCTGACGAGTCGGACGTTGCTGTACGCGACGGTGCTGATCGCATTGGGCTGCGTGGGTCTGACGGTGTGGGTGTGGCCACGTCTCGCGAGCCGGGGCCCGCTGCCCGTGCTCGGCAGGCTCGGGGCGATCGTGGTGACGCAGTTCGCCGTGCTGCTGGCGTGCGCGGTGGCGGTGAACGGTGAGTTCGAGTTCTACGGCACGTGGGACGAACTGCTCGGCCATGTGTCGACCGCTCCCGCGCACATCGCCGAACTCGGCACCGGGAGCGGGGTCTACGCCCAGCACACCGAGCTGGTGCAGCCCGCCGGGCCGCAGGGCCTGGACCGCGTCAAGGGGCTGCCGGTGGGGCCGCCCGCGAAGGTCGGGCGGGTGGAGTCGGTGCGCATCATCGGGCGGCGCACCCGCGCGATCGACCCGGCGTTCGTGTATCTGCCGCCGCAGTACTTCCAGCGCCAGTTCCACCGGCAGCGCTTCCCGGTGATCGTGGCGATCAGCGGTTATCCGGGCGGGATCATGAATCTCGCCTCGTTCCTGCACGTGCCGCAGACCGCGGGTCAGCTGGAGCGGGCGAACCGGTTGCAGCCGACGGTGATCGTGATGGTGCGGCCGACGATCGCCCCGCCCCGGGACACCGAGTGCGTGGACGTGCCGGGCGGGCCGCAGGCGGAGACGTTCTTCACCAAGGACCTGCCGGAGGCGGTCAAGGCGGCCTACCGGGTGGGCCACGACCCGAGCGCGTGGGGTGCGCTCGGCTACTCGTCGGGCGGCAGCTGCGCCCTGCAACTCGCGCTGCGCGACCCGAAGGTGTACACGTCGGCCGCCGCGCTGTCGGCCGACTACAAGGTGAGCGACGATCTGACGACGGGCAGCCTGTTCGGTTCGGGACCGCTCGCCGCGCGCCGCGCGGAGGGCCACGACCTGATCTGGCGGCTGCACCATCTGCCGGTGCCGCGGGTGTCGGTCCTGGTGGCCAGCAGCCGGCAGGGCGAGCGGGACTACGGGCCCACGCTGCGGTTCCTCAAGGCGGTGCGGGCGCCGATGACGTCGGCCCGGATCATCCTGCCGCGCGGCAGCCACCACTTCACCACATGGGTGCGCGAGATCGGGCCCGCGATGGAGTGGATGGGGCAGCAGCTGACGTTCCCCCAGGACACGACACCGGCGCCACGCCCGCCGCGCAGGACCGCGCAGGCCGCGGCACCGCCGAAAAGGCGGTGACGCCGGGCCGGGCGCCGGGTGGCCGGATCAGCCCGCGACGCGGACGCCGAACTGGAAGCTGCCGATCGTGCTCATCGACTCGTAGCGGACGACGGCGCCCGGGTACGGGGCGTGGATCACCTGGCCGTTGCCCGCGTAGAGGCCCACGTGCTCGGTGTTGTTGAAGAAGACGAGGTCGCCGGGCTTGAGGGCGCTCATGCCGATGTGGGCTCCGTCGTTGACCTGGGTGTACGTGACCCGGGAGATCTGGACGCCGGCCTGCGCGTACGCCCACTGGGTCAGGCCCGAGCAGTCGTAGGAGTTGGGGCCGGTGCCGCCGCGGACGTACGGCTTGCCGATCTGGCTGGCGGCGGCACTCAGGGCGGCGGCGCCGAACTTGGAGCCGGCGACCTCGTCGCCGAGGTCGACGCGGCTCGCGGAGGAGCGGCTGGCGCGGGTCTCGGCGTCGGCCATGGCCTTGCGCTCGGCGGCGGTCAGGGAGTTGAGGAGCTTCTGCGCCTCGCTCAGCTTGCCCTGGATCTCCCGCTTCTTCTTGCCGAGCTCGGTGCGGGTGTCGGCGAGGTCCTTGAGCTTCTCGGACGCCTCGGCACGCTCCTGGGCGAGCGTGCGCTGCTTCGCCTGGACCTTCTTCAGTGACTCCAGCTGCTGTGCGGAGAGCGAGTCGAGCGTGGACGCCTTGTCGAGGTAGTCGTCCGGGTTCGCGGAGAGGAAGAGCTGCACCGAGGCGTCGATGCCGCCGGAGCGGTACTGCTCGCTGGCCATCGCGCCGATGCCGGCGCGCAGTTCGTTCAGCTCGCTCTGCTCGCGCGCGACCTTGTCCTGGAGCCGGCCGATCTCCTTCTCCAGCCTGTCCTGGTTCTCCTTGGCCCCGTCGTACTGGTTGGTGGCCCGCTCCGCCTCTTCGTAGAGCTTGTCGACCTTGGCCTTGACCTCGCTCTTCGTGGGCTTCGGGGCCGCGTTGGCGGCCTGGGAGGTCAGGGCGACGGCCGCGGCGGCGGTCGCGGTGAGCACGGTCACGCGGGTGCGGCTCGGCTGCTTGGGTCGACGGTGGGACGCCACGAAGGCGAGCTCCTTCATCCTCCGGCCGCCCACGGAGGAGCCCATGGACGGTGTCCCTCCACCGTCACGCACCTGATGTGAGTGATCGCCCGAGTGGAAGGTCGAAGCCCTGACACTAGTGACCTTCCTGTGACCATTTCAAAGTCTGTTGTGAAAAAACTCGGTCATACCCTGCATTCTTTGCACACAATTCACGTGCAGTAATGCCTATTTGACGCTGTGTCGCGTTCCGGAGTCATCCCGCGTCCCGGCGCGTGGCGACGACGAGCGCGCACCGCGGACTGCCGTCGGGCCGCTCTCCCAGCTCGGGCAGGCTCCGCAGCTCCAGGTCGAAGCCCGCGCGGTCCAACTCCCGGCGCACATCGCCGAAACGGAACACCCGGTAGTACATGACGAACGGCGGCCGCCACAGCGCGTTGCGCACCCGCATCACCGCGTCGAAGCCGAGCATGGCCCAGTAGCCGCGCGAGCCGGGCCGCGCGGGTGCGGGCATCGGGAACACGAACTGCCCGCCGGGGCGCAGCACCTGGTGCACCTGGGCGAACAACTCCGCCTGCTGGCGCGGCAGGAAGTGCCCGAACGCACCGAAGCTGACCACCAGGTCGAAGACGGGCCCGAACGGCAGGGCGAGCGCGTCCGCGCGCACGTACGACGCCGTGGGCTCGCCGCGCCGGGCGACGTCCAGCATGCCGGCGCTGAAGTCGACCCCGACGGCCCGCTCGGCGCACACCTCCCACAGCACGCCGAGCCCCGCGCCGGTGCCGCAGCACAGATCGAGCCCGGTCCGGTAGGGGCCGAGTGCGCGCAGGGCGCGCGTGACCGGAGCGAGGATGGCGTCCGGGGTCCGGAACGGCGTCTGGTCGAACTTCGGCGCGAGCAGGTCGTAGCCGTGCTCGACCGACGACAGCGCCTGAACGGCCAGTTCGCGGAGGGTGGGGCCCTGAGGGGTGAACATGGCCGCTCAGCATAGGTCGGCGGCCCCGGGAAGTCCGGGCTTGCCGCGCACCCGGGGTGGCGTGGTACTGTCCGAGTGGTACTTGTGTACGCCTCCCCTTCTCCCCATCGGGGCCAACGAGGCGCTCGTACCGAATCTCTCTTCTCAGCGCCTCCAGCGCACTCAGTCCCGCCGTTCTCGGCGCGCTGTCGCTCTGGCGCACGTCATCCCTGGTCAACGGGTTCTGACGGGTTCCGTCCCGCCCCCGTTCCAGGTTCTTCTCCCGGCAGGCCGGGCGTGACAAGTCCGCCCGCCCCTCGGATCGCCGGAATCCCACCCCCCTTCTCTGCCCGCGTACGAACGCCGTCCGCGAAAGGACCCTGATCCCCATGACCACCACCACACTCCGTGCGCCGGAACGGTCCGGCGCCGCCACGTCCACCGAAGCCCCCGTCAGCGCGGCCGGTGTCCTCGACATCGCCGGGAACGGCGCCGGATTCCTGCGCTCCCCCGGCCTGGTGCCCACGCCGGACGACGTCCAGGTCCCGGCCCAGCTCATCCGCCAACGCGGCCTTCGGGCCGGCGACTTCGTCACCGGGGTGTGCGGCAGGCCGCGCACCCTCGCCCGCGTCGAGACCGTCGAGGGCCTTCCCGCGGACACGGCGCGCAGCCGCCCGCGGTTCGCCGACCTCACCCCGCTCCATCCGGACCGCAGGCTGCGCCTCGACAGTCCCGCGGGCGGCCTCGCGGGCCGTGTCGTCGACCTGGTCGCGCCCGTCGGGAAGGGGCAGCGCGGCCTGATCGTCGCACCGCCCAAGACCGGCAAGACGGTCCTGCTCCAGCAGCTCGCCGCCGCGATCGCCGACCGCCATCCCGAGGCCCATCTGATGGTGGTCCTCCTCGACGAACGTCCCGAGGAGGTCACCGACATGCGCCGCTCGGTGCGCGGCGAGGTGCTCGCCTCGACCTTCGACCGGCCCGCCAAGACCCATATCGCGCTCGCCGAACTCGCCGTGGAGCGCGCCAAGCGCCTCGTCGAGCGGGGCGTCGACGTGATCATCCTGCTCGACTCCCTCACCCGGCTGTGCCGGGCCCACAACAACGCCGCCGCGGTGTCGTCGAAGGGCGGCCGCACGCTGTCGGGCGGAGTCGACGCGGCCGCGCTGCTCGGCCCCAAGCGGCTGTTCGGAGCGGCCCGCAACACCGAGGAGGCCGGTTCGCTGACCATCCTCGCGACGGCGCTGGTCGACACCGGTTCACGCGCCGACGACTACTACTTCGAAGAGCTCAAGAGCACCGGCAACATGGAGCTGCGCCTGGACCGCACCCTCGCCGACGCCCGCGTCTTCCCGGCCGTCGACATCACCCCGTCCGGCACCCGCAGGGAGGAGCTGCTGCTGCCCGCCGCCGAGCTGGCGGCCGTGAGCGGACTGCGCCGGGCCCTCCAGGGCCGCGACGGGCGCTCCGGCTACGAGGCGCTGCTGGACAAGCTCCGCAAGACCCCCGACAACGCCGCGTTCCTCCGCCAGGTCCGCGGGACCGTCCCCACGGCGTGAGGGGCACCGCCGATGAGCAATACTCGTGTGATGACCGCGAGCATGACGCGCCCGGGACGCGGGCCGTCCGCGACGATCCGCCGGGCCACCGCACGGGACGCCAAGCGCCTCACCCGCCTCGTGCGCGGCTCCAGGGCCTACGAGGGCCGGTACGCGGCGATGGTCGCGGGCTACCGCGTCGGCCCCGCCTACATCGACACCCACCGGGTCTTCGTGGCGGTCGACGGGGCGGCGGGGGACGGTGAGCGGATCCTCGGCTTCTACTCACTCCTGATCGACCCGGCCGAGCTGGACCTGATGTTCGTCGCCGACGCGGCGCAGGGCCGCGGCATCGGGCGACTGCTGGTCGACCACATGCGGCAGGAGGCCCGCGCCGCCGGGCTCGACCGCGTACGGGTGGTGTCCCATCCGCCCGCCGAGGGTTTCTACCGCAGCGTGGGAGCCCTGCGCACCGGTACCGCCCCGGCCTGTCCGCCGGCCGTCGCCTGGGACCGGCCGGAGCTCGAATTCGCCCTGCACCCCGGCGCCTGAGGGGTTCCGCCCTCGTCGCCTTCGGCGCACACTCGGGGCACCGAACCGGGCGACCATGGGGCAAGGAGGCCACATTGGGCGGCAGTGAGGCACACGCCGAGGCGTTCGACGTGATCGTGGAGATCCCACAGGGTTCTCGCAACAAGTACGAGATGGACCACGAGCTGGGCCGCATCCGCCTCGACCGGATGCTGTTCACCTCCACCCAGTACCCCGCGGACTACGGCTACGTCGAGGGCACGCTCGGCGGCGACGGCGACCCGCTGGACGCCCTGGTGCTGACCGACGACGCCACCTTCCCCGGCTGCGCCGTCGAGTGCCGCGCGATCGGCATGTTCGTGATGAGCGACGAGAAGGGCCCCGACGAGAAGATCCTCTGCGTCCCCGCCCACGACCCGCGCCACCGCTCCGTGCAGGACATCGAGGACATCCCGGAGTTCGACCGCCTGGAGATCACCCACTTCTTCGAGGTCTACAAGGACCTGGAGCCCGGCAAGTCGGTCGAGGGTTCGCACTGGGAGGGCCGCGACAAGGCGTACGAGGAGATCGCCCGGGCCCGCGCGGCGCTGCGCGGGCCGCGCGCCGGCTGACCGGGGCGCCCGGCGGAATCCGGGCCGTTCGGCCCCGCGACAGGGTCGATCGGCCCACCTTCAACCAACCCCCGCCCTGAGATGCTGCTGCGCAGAGCCTCCCGCGCGCCCGCTCTCCCGCCGCGGCGCACGGTAGAGGCCCGGGCCCGTCGGTCGTGGGCGGGGGAGCCTCGAGCGACGGGCCCGGCACGGGGTCGACGGCGCGTGCAGCGGGCCGGGACGCGCGACGCGACAACTGACGCGCAAATCAGCCCAATCGGAGCGATAAAGTGGTCCGTCAACCCACACGCGCCCGATCACCCAGGAGCATCTACGTGACCGTAGCCATCGACGCCTCCGAAGCAGCGGCCCCGAGCGGCGACGACTCCGTACCGCCGCAGGCCGCGGAGTCCACGCCCGCGGTCGACGCGCCGGGGAGCACGACGGACGAGGAGGCGGGCAACTTCTGGCAGCCCCCGGCGGACACCACGGCCGCCGCGCCGGGGCGCTCGGAGGGGGCCGAAGAGGCTGAGGAGGCCGAGGAGCCGGAGGAGGACGCCCTCGGCGAGGTGCCGGAGGCGATCACCCGGGACGCGCACGAGTTCGGCGTGTACGCGCGCACCGGCGGCTGGGCGTTCGCGCTGAAGGTGGCGCGCAGCGTGCGCCCCGGCGGGCAGCCGGCCGGTGAGACGTCCAAGGTCTCGGCGCGCAGGTTCGCCGGGCTCGCCGGCTGCTCGGCCGACCGCGTCATGCGCTTCTACAAGGCGTGGGACCGCGCGGCGGACGACGGCATCGTGCCGCAGTTCGAGTCGTTGGCGCCGGGGGCCGAGATCGAGCTGCCCGAGGCCGATGTCTGGCTGTCGTACTACGTCTCGCGCTCCAGCGGCACGTCCGTGCGCGGCCAGGCGATCACCGAGGCCGCCGAGGCGGAGGGCATCCGGCCGACGAAGGCGCTGGAGGTCGCGGAGAACCCGACGGCGCTGCGGGCCGCGATCCTCGCCGACCCGGGCACCGCGGAGGCCGCCCGCAAGGCGCTGATGGACCGGCTCGGCGAGGACCCGGTGCTGCGCACGGGGATGGCGCGGGACATCGTGCGCACCGACGACCTGAAGAAGGCGGTCGCCGAGGAGAGCAAGACCGGCGGCCAGCTCGACTACGTACGGAAGATCGTCGAGGAGGGGCAGGTCAAGACGCCCGCGGGGCAGAAGATCGAGGCTCCGCGCTCGCTGCGCGAGGAGGCCGAGCGCCACCTGTCCCTCATCGACGAGCTGGACGAGGACGAGGAGACCGGCGAGTGGGCCCAGGAGGCCTACGACAGCGTGCGCACGCTGGTCGCCGAGACCGTCGAGAAGGACCCCGAGCTGCGGGTCCAGGAGCGGCGCGCGAAGTTCTACAGCAGCCTGCAGAAGGCGACGAAGGCGTTCGAGGAGCTGACCTTCGACGACGTCGACGGCGAGGAGATGGACGACATCGTCGAGGACGACATGCTGCAGCGCCTTGAGGAGCTCCAGCAGGCGATCTCGACCTGCATCTCGGCCCTGCAGAAGGCCAAGAGCGGCAGCTGAGTCCGCCGCACCGCACCGCCGATGCCCGGCGCTCCCCCACGGGAGCGCCGGGCATCGGCGCGTTCGTGGGGGTGTTACCTCGGTCACCCACCGAGCGAAACGTTGCCGTTTCGCTAGTGAGAGGCTTACGATCCTCGAAGACCGGAACGAAACCGTTTCGTTCACTTAGCTTACGCGGTTCTTATGCGGCCGCGGCTCTCACTTCCCTGGAGTGGCTCCCATGTCTCAGACCTCCGCGGTCGAGGCCACCGACGCCTCCGCCCGGCGCCCGCAGGACACCCACGACGTGTCCCGCAAGCGCTGGTGGATTCTCGGCATCATCGGCATCGCCCAGCTGATGGTCGTGCTCGACGCGACCATCGTGAACATCGCGCTCCCCTCGGCCCAGCAGGACCTGGGCTTCAACGACGGCAACCGGCAGTGGATCGTCACGGCGTACGCGCTCGCCTTCGCCTCGCTCCTGCTGCTCGGCGGCCGCATCGCCGACCTCTTCGGCCGCAAGCCGGCCTTCCTCATCGGCATCGCGGGCTTCGCGGGTGCCTCGGTCCTCGGCGGCGCCTCCACCGGCTTCGGGATGCTGGTGACGGCGCGTGCCCTGCAAGGCGTCTTCGGCGCGCTGCTCGCCCCGGCGGCGCTGTCGCTGCTCAACACGACGTTCACCGACGCCAAGGAGCGCGCCAAGGCGTTCAGCGTCTACGGCGCGATCGCCGGTGCGGGCGGCGCGGTCGGACTGCTGCTCGGCGGTCTGCTGACCGACGCGCTCGACTGGCGCTGGACGCTGTACGTGAACGTGGTCTTCGCGATCGTCGCCTTCGCGGGCGGCTGGCTGCTGCTGGGCAGCCACCGGGACGCCGCCGGCTCCAAGCTGGACCTGCCCGGCACGGTGCTCGTCTCGGCCGGTCTGTTCTCGGTCGTGTACGGGTTCAGCAACGCGGAGACCCACGACTGGGGCTCCCCGCTGACCTGGGGCTTCCTGCTCGCGGGCGGGGCGCTGCTGGCCGCGTTCACCTGGTGGCAGACCCGGGCCGCGCACCCGCTGCTGCCGATGCGCGTCCTGCTCGACCGGGACCGGGCCGCCTCGTTCATCACCGTGCTGATCACGGGCGCGGGCATGTTCGGCGTGTTCCTGTTCCTCACGTACTACCTGCAGCTGAACCTCGGCTTCAGCCCCACGAAGACCGGTGTCGCGTTCCTGCCGATGATGGCCACGCTGATGGTCATGGCGCAGATCTCGACCACGGTCCTGGTGCCGCGGATCGGCCCGAAGATCATCATTCCCGGCGGGTTCGCCGTCGCCGCGCTCGGCATGGCCTGGCTGACCGGGATCGGTCTCGACTCCGGGTTCTCCACCCACGTACTGCCGCAGCTGCTCGTGATCGGCGCGGGCCTGGGCGCCGTGATGCCGCCCGCGATGTCGCTGGCCACCAGCGGGATCGGCGCCGAGGACGCGGGCGTCGCCTCGGCGACGGTCAACACCATGCAGCAAGTGGGCGGTTCGATCGGCACCGCCCTGCTGAGCACCCTCGCGGCGAGCGCCGCCACCAGCTACCTCGCGGGCCGCAACCCGGCGGACAAGCTGACCCAGGCGCAGGCCACGATCGAGAGCTACACGACCGCGTTCTGGTGGTCGGCGGGCTTCTTCGCCGCCGGCGCGGTCATCACCTTCCTGCTGTACCGGCGTGGGGCTGTGCGGCAGGACGCGACGGCGGCACCGGTCGTCCACATGTGACGCCGACCGCCGTCCGGCCAGGGGCCGCCGTCCTCAGGGAGACGGCGGCCCCTTCGCGTTCCCGGGCGGCCGGGTGGCAGGGTGGGAGTGATCACCGGACCACACAGGAGTCACCTCATGTCGGAATCCCCCCGTTCCACCGGCAAGCCCGCCCACCAGAACGTGACGTTCGACAGCAACGGCACGCCCGCCCACGGCTATCTGGCGCTGCCGCCCGCGGGCAGCGGGCCCGGTGTCATCGTCATCCAGGAGTGGTGGGGTCTGACCGACCACATCGCCGACGTCACCGACCGGCTGGCGGCGGAGGGCTTCGTGGCGCTCGCCCCCGACCTGTACGGCGGGAACGTGGCGCACGACTCCGAGGAGGCGTTCCGCATGATGCGGGAGCTGCCGGTGGAGCGCGGCGTGGAGCTGCTGTCGGGCGCCGTGGACCATCTGCTGGCCCTGCCCGAGGTCACCTCGGACACGGTCGGCACGGTCGGCTTCTGCATGGGCGGCGGCTTCGTGCTGTACCTGGCCGCGAAGGACCCGCGGGTGAGCGCGGCCGTCCCGTTCTACGGCGTCATCCAGGGCGAGGTCCCCGACTTCTCGGGCCTGAGGGCCCAGATCCTCGGCCACTACGGGGAGCGCGACGAGACGGTCCCGGTCCCCACCCTGGACGGCCTGGCCCGCACGATCCGCGAGCAGTCGGGCATCGAGCCGGACTTCCGCATGTACCCGGCGGACCACGCGTTCTTCAACGACGGCCGCCCGGAGGTCTACGACGCGGACTCGGCACAGAAGGCCTGGACGGCGACGACGAACTTCCTGCACTCGACCATCAAGTAGCAGTAGATCAAGCCCCTCCGGCGTTTGAGGAGCGGGGTCCGGGGCGGAGCCCCGAAACGGGCCCGGGAGGCACAAGCCTCCCGACCCCGCCGCACAGAACCTCAGGTCACCAGATCCGCACCCGATCGGCCGGATCGAGCCACAGCCCGTCCCCGGCCTCGGTCTCGAACGCCTGATGGAACTCGTCCAGGTTGCGCACGATGTTCGCCCGGAACTCCGGCGGGGAGTGCGGGTCGATGGTCAGGTACTGCTGCTCCTGCTCCTTGCGCCGCTTGGTGCGCCAGCAGTACGCCCAGTTCAGGAACAGCCGCTGCGAGCCGCTGATCCCCTCCTCGTCGACCGGCACGTCCGCGCCCTCGAGCGAGATCAGGTAGGCGGTGTGCCCGATGGTCAGGCCGCCGAGGTCGCCGATGTTCTCGCCGACGGTGAGCGATCCGTTGACCCGCTCGCCCGGCAGGTTGCGCGGCTCGAAGCCGTCGTACTGGGTGATGAGCGCCTTGGACTTGGTCTCGAAGGCGGCCTTGTCGTCGGCGGTCCACCAGTCGTTCAGGTTGCCCTGGCCGTCGTACTGCGCGCCCTGGTCGTCGAAGCCGTGGCCGATCTCGTGGCCGATGACCGCGCCGATGCCGCCGTAGTTCTCGGCGGGGTCCGCGTCCGGCGAGAAGAACGGCTTCTGCAGGATGCCGGCCGGGAAGCAGATCTCGTTCGTGCCCGGGTTGTAGTACGCGTTCACCGTCTGCGGCAGCATGAACCACTCGTCGCGGTCGACCGGCGCGCCGATCTTCGCCAGCTGCCGGTCGTGCTCGAAGGCGTCCGCCGCGTAGGCGTTGGCGACCAGATCGCCCTCGACGACGCTCAGCGCGGAGTAGTCGCGGAAGGTGTCCGGGTAGCCGATCTTGGGCCGGAAGGTGGCGAGCTTCTCGTAGGCCCGCTCCTTGGTCTCGTCGGTCATCCAGTCGAGCGCGCCGATGGACTGCCGGTAGGCCTCCAGGAGGTTGGCGACCAGGTCGTCCATGAGGGCCTTGGACGCCGGCGGGAAGTGCCGGGCGACGTACTCCTTGCCGACGGCCTCGCCCATGGCGCCCTCGACGAACTGCACGGCGCGCTTCCAGCGGGCCCGCAGCTCCGGGGTGCCGTTGAGGGTGCGCCCGTAGAACTCGAAGTTGTTGTTCACGAACGCCGAGGAGAGGTAGGGGGCGCTGGTGCGCAGCACGCGCGCGAGCAGCCAGTCGCGCCACTGCTCGACGGGCGTCTCGGTGAGGACGGTCGACAGGTGCGCGAGGTAGGACGGCTGGCGTACGCAGGACTGGGCCAGGGTGTCGTCGCCGCCGCCGAGCGCGTCGACGTAGGCACGCCAGTCGAAGGCCGGGGCGAGCGCGGTCAGCTCGTCGAACGTCGTCAGGTTGTACGTCTTCTGCACGTCCCGCGTCTCGGCCCGCTCCCAGTGCCCCTCGGCGAGCCGGGTCTCCAGGGCGAGGACGGTGCGCGCGGCGGCGGCCGGGTCACCGTGCTCGCCGAGCCGGAACAGCTCGGTGAGGTACTCCTCGTACTTCTCGCGGGTCTCGGCGAACTTCTCGTCGCGGTAGTACGACTCGTCGGGCAGGCCGAGGCCGCCCTGGAGGATGTTGTAGAGGTAACGGTCCGAGTCGCGGTCGTCGGAGTCGATGTACGCGCCGAACAGACCGGAGCCGCCCTTGCGCTCGAAACGGCCGATGAAGCCGGCCAGCCCGCTCACGTCGGTCAGCGCCGCGACCTCGTCCAGGAGCGGACGGATGGGGTCGAGGCCACGTGCCTCGACGGCCTCCTCGTCCATGAACGACGCGTAGAGCTCGGCGATCTTGCGGGCCTCGTCCGGGCCGAGGCTGGTGGGGCCGCCCGCGGCGATCTCCTGGATGATGTCCTTGACCTGCTGCTCGGCGACGTCCACGAGCTGCACGAAGGGGCCCCAGCTGGAGCGGTCGTCGGGGATCGGTTCGGTCGCCAGCCAGTGGCCGTTGACATGGCCGAAGAGGTCGTCCTGCGGTCGGATCGCCGGGTCCATGCCCGAGCGCGCGTCATCCAGAGTGCTCATCGGGGCAGCGTACCCAGGTCAGGGCGGGTGAACAGCATCAATTGCGGCGGCTTCCGCGCAGCGTGAACAGCGCACTGCCCCGCCCGGCGCGGAGCCGGACGGGGCAGTGGAGCCTGTACGGAGATCAGGCGAGGGAGGCGATGGCCTCGTTCAGGGTCTGCGACGGGCGCATGACCTTGGCGGCCTTGGCCGGGTCGGGCTGGAAGTAGCCGCCGATGTCGGCCGGGGAGCCCTGGACGGCGATCAGCTCGTCGACGATCTTCGACTCGTTGGCCGCGAGGGTCTCAGCGAGCGGGGCGAAGGCCTTGGCCAGCTCCGCGTCGTCGGTCTGCTTGGCCAGCTCCTGGGCCCAGTACAGGGCGACGTAGAAGTGGCTGCCGCGGTTGTCGATGCCGCCGAGGCGACGGGTCGGCGACTTGTCCTCGTTGAGGAAGGTGCCGGTGGCGCGGTCGAGGGTCTCGCCGAGGACCTTCGCACGGGCGTTGTCCGTGGTGGTGGCGAGGTGCTCGAAGGAGACCGCGAGGGCCAGGAACTCACCGAGCGAGTCCCAGCGCAGGTAGTTCTCCTTGACCAGCTGCTGGACGTGCTTCGGGGCGGAGCCGCCGGCGCCCGTCTCGAAGAGTCCGCCGCCGTTCATCAGCGGGACGACCGACAGCATCTTGGCGCTGGTGCCCAGCTCCAGGATGGGGAAGAGGTCGGTCAGGTAGTCGCGCAGCACGTTGCCGGTCACCGAGATGGTGTTCAGGCCCTGGCGGATGCGCTCGACGGAGAGCTTGGTGGCGTCCTCCGGGTTGAGGATCCGGATGTCCAGGCCCTCGGTGTCGAGCTCCGCCAGGTACGCCTCGACCTTCTTGATCAGCTGGGCGTCGTGGGCACGGCCCTCGTCCAGCCAGAACACGGCCGGGTCGCCGGTGGCGCGGGCGCGCGTGACGGCGAGCTTGACCCAGTCCTTGATCGGGGCGTCCTTGGTCTGGCAGGCGCGGAAGATGTCGCCCTCGGAGACCGTCTGCTCCAGGACGACGTTGCCGTCGGTGTCGACCAGGCGGACCGTGCCGGTGGTCGGGATCTCGAAGGTCTTGTCGTGGGAGCCGTACTCCTCGGCCTTCTGCGCCATGAGGCCGACGTTCGGGACGGAGCCCATGGTCGACGGGTCGTAGGCGCCGTGGGCGCGGCAGTCCTCGATGACGGCCTGGTACACGCCGGCGTAGGAGGAGTCCGGGATGACGGCGAGGGTGTCGGCCTCGTTGCCGTCCTTGTCCCACATGTGACCCGAGGTGCGGATCATGGCGGGCATCGAGGCGTCGATGATGACGTCCGAGGGCACGTGCAGGTTGGTGATGCCGCGGTCGGAGTCGACCATGGCCAGCTCCGGGCCGGCGGCCAGCTCGGCCTCGAAGGACGCCTTGATGTCGGCGCCGTTCGCGAGCGACTCCAGGCCCTTGTAGATGCCGCCCAGACCGTCGTTCGGGGTGAGGCCCGCGGCGGCCAGGTCGCCGCCGAAGCGGGCGAAGGTCTCGGGGAAGAAGGCGCGCACGACGTGACCGAAGATGATCGGGTCGGAGACCTTCATCATGGTGGCCTTGAGGTGCGCGGAGAAGAGGACGCCCTCTTCCTTGGCGCGGGCGACCTGGGCGGTCAGGAACTCGCGCAGGGCGGCGACGCGCAGCACGGAGGCGTCGACGACCTCACCGGCGAGGACCGGTACGGACTCGCGCAGCACGGTGGTGGTGCCGTTGTCACCGACCAGCTCGATGCGCAGGGCGCCGTCGGCGGCGATGGTGGCGGACTTCTCCGTCGAGCGGAAGTCGTTCTCGCCCATGGTGGCGACGTTGGTCTTGGACTCGGCGGTCCAGGCGCCCATGCGGTGCGGGTGGGCCTTGGCGTAGTTCTTCACCGAGGCGGGGGCGCGGCGGTCCGAGTTGCCCTCGCGCAGCACCGGGTTCACGGCGGAACCCTTGACCTTGTCGTAGCGGGCGCGGATCTCGCGCTCCTCGTCGGTCTTCGGCTCGTCCGGGTAGGCGGGGAGCGCGTAGCCCTGCTCCTGGAGCTCGGCGACGGCGGCCTTGAGCTGCGGGATGGAGGCCGAGATGTTCGGCAGCTTGATGATGTTGGCCTGCGGCGTCTTGGCCAGCTCGCCCAGCTCGGCGAGGGCGTCCGCGATCCGCTGGCCCTCTTCGAGGTACTCGGGGAACGAGGCGATGATGCGGCCGGCCAGCGAGATGTCACGGGTCTCGACGCCCACGCCGGCCGTGGACGCGTAAGCCTCGATGACCGGCAGGAAGGAGTACGTCGCGAGGGCCGGGGCCTCGTCTGTGTGCGTGTAAATGATGGTCGAGTCAGTCACCGGGTGCTCCGCTCCACGTCTTCCATGTCGTCGGCAGTTTTCTCAGTCTGCTCAATATTGCTCGACATCAAGATATCTCGTGGCCGGGTCATGTTCGAAAGGGGTCCTGTCGCGAAGATCGTGGCGGCGGCTCCGCGCGGTTACGCAAGATGGGTCGAAGGAGTGGATCAGCGCAACCTCACGGCCCCGTGCCCCGTTCTTCACGCGCAGTGATCCATCTCTGACCATCAAGGAAACACACCATGCTGAAGAAGGTCATGGCCTCGGCCGCCCTCGCCACCTCCGTCGCCGGCCTCGCCGCCGCCACCGCCGGACAGGCCGTCGCCCTCGGTGACGACATGGGCACCACCTCGGCCAGCGGCAACGCCTCCCAGTCGGAGGTCGGCAACTCCGTCACGGAGGGCTCGCAGAGCCCGCAGGTCGGCGCCGTCCAGGGTTCGCTGAACAAGCTCTGTGTCGGCCTGCCCGCCAAGGCCAACGCCGGATCGCTCGTCGGGATCCTGGTCCCCGTCGCCGCCCAGGACATCCCCGTCCTGTCGGCCGCGCAGAACCAGCAGTGCGCCGACAACTCCACGCAGGCCAAGGGTGACGAGCCGGCCTCGCACATCCTGCACGGCATCCCGGTGCTCTCGGGCAACGGCGTCCACAACGGCTGACACGGCCGCACTCCGGCCGGCTCGCCGGGCCCGGTGACCGCCGCCGGTCGCTGAGCCCGGCGCGGACGGTTGCGGACGCCCTTCCGGTCCGCAGCCGTCCGCACACTTGTCCCGATATTCTGTCGGGATGGCGGACAGAACCGGCGGCGAGCCGCAGATCGACGGGCGCTCCACCCGCTGGGACGAGCACAAGGCGCAGCGTCAGGTCGAGTTGGTGGACGCGGCGGTCGCCCTCATCGAGGAGGAGGGCGCACGCTTCCGCGTGCAGCGTCTGGCGGAGCGCGTGGGCCTGCCGCGGTCGGTGCTCTACCGGCATTTCAAGGACCGGGCCACTCTGGACGAGCTGATCCGCCGGCGGGTGGTGGAGTCCTTCATGCGCCGGATGGAGCCCACCCTCACCTTCGACGGGACGATCGAGGAGTCGGTGCGGCGGGTGGTGGGCGCCCATCTGGACTGGGTGGCGCAGCATCCGCGCCTGTACGCCTACATGGGCGTCGGGGAGCACGCGATGGGTGACGGATCCCTGGTGGCGGACACCAAGACGGCCATCGCGCTGATGCTGGGCGAGCGGTTCGGGGAGGTGCTGAAGACGCTCGGAGTGCGTCAGGCGCCGATCCGTTCGGTCGCGGTGGGCATCGTGGGGTTCGTGGACACCGCGGTCAACCAGTGGGTGCGCGACCCCGAACCCGAGGTCTCCGAGGAGGAGTTGCGCGCGATGCTGTGCCGTTCGGTCTGGGCGGTGCTGGACGCGACGCTGCGGGACCTCGGCGTGGAGCTGTCGCCGCAGCATCGGGTGGCCGACCTCGAGAAGGCCTGAGTCCGCCGATCGGTGTCCCGGCCGTCAGGCGGGTACCACCGGGGCCGTCCGCGCGGCCCCGTGCAGGGATTCCGTGTCCGTGAATTTGACCCGGGGGCGGCCCTGGGCCTCCCCCGCCGCCCGTTCCGCACGGTCGATCGCCCGCCACGCGTCCAGGCCCAGGGCCTGTGTCACCGTGCCGCCGCCGTGCACCGGCGGAGTGAGGCGCCCCGCGGAGAAGTCGTCCAGCAACGCCTCGACCGTCTCCTGGGCGCAGGTCTTGTTCGTCCCGATGAAGCCGGTCGGACCGCGCTTGATCCACCCCGCGACATAGATGCCGGGCTCGACCCTGCCGCCCTCGTGGGGCACGGTCGCGCTGTTCTCGTCGAAGGGCAGGCCGGGGACGGGCCGCGCCCGGTAGCCGACGGCGCGCAGGACGAGGCCGGTCTCCAGGGTCCGGGTCTCTCCGGTGGCGCGGGCGCGGACGGTGCCGTCCTCGTCGGTGTGCAGGGTCGTGGCGGCGACCTCCAGGGCGTGCACGGAGGTCTCGCCCGTCAGCCGGACCGGGCTGGTCAGGAAGCGCAGCACGATGCGGCGGCGGCCCTCGACCGGGGTGCGGGCGGCCAGTTGTGACAGCAGCCGGGTCTTGTCGTCCGTGTCGGGATCCAGCCCTTCGGGCCAGCCCTCGACGCTCACGTCCACGTCCTTGAGTGCGGCGAGCGCGAGGAGTTCGGGCACGGTGAACGCCGCCTGGGCCGGTCCGCGCCGCCCCAGCAGTACGACCTCGCGGACCTTGCTCCCGCGGAGTGCGGCGAGCGCGCGGTCGGAGATGTCGGTGCGGGCCAGGGCCTCGGGATCGGCGGTGAGGATCCGGGCGACGTCGAGGGCGACGTTGCCGTTGCCGACGACGACGGCGCGCTCGGTGTCCAGGTCGTAGTGGTCGTCGGCGCGGTCGGGATGGCCGTTGTACCAGGCGACGAAGTCGGTCGCCGAGGCGCTGCCCGGCAGGTCCTCGCCGTCGATGCCGAGACGCCTGTCGGTCGCGGCACCGACCGCGTAGATCACCGCGTGGTACCCGCGCAGGAGTTCGTCGTGGGTGAGGGTGGTGCCCACCTCGACACCGAGGCGGTAGCTGAAGCCCGGCTGGGACTCGATCGTCCGGAACAGCTCGGTGACCTGCTTGGTGTCCTGGTGGTCCGGTGCGACTCCGGCCCGCGCGAGCCCGTACGGCGTCGGGAGGCGGTCGTGCACCGTGACGCGCACGCCCGGGTGGCGCAGCAGTTCGTCGGCGGCGAAGAGCCCGGCGGGTCCGGCGCCGACGACGGCGACGGACAGGTCGCCCGCCGGGAGGCCGCGCTGCTTGGGCAGGACGTACATGGGCGTACGGTCGTCGTGCGGATGGCGCTTGTAGTAGTCGGCGTTCAGCTCCAGGAACGGCAACTCCCCCTCGCCGAGCGCGGTGTGCGGCTTGAGCGCGTCGACCGGGCAGGCGGTGGTGCACGCGCCGCAGTCCACGCAGGTGCGCGGATCGACGTACAGCATCTCGGCCGTACCGAAGCCGGGGTCGCCCGGTGCGGGGTGGATGCAGTTGACCGGGCAGGCCAGCACGCAGGAGGCGTCGGCGCAGCAGGATCGGGTGACGACGTACGGCACGGCGGGCTGGTCTCCGTTCGGGGAAAGGGCGGTGCGGAGCCGGCGGGCTCTCAGTCGGTGTGCAGGGCGGGCTCGCCGCGGAAGCGCGCCGGGCGGCCGTCGATGCGCAGGGCCCTCCACAGCGGGCGGGACACCTTGTTCATCAGGCCGATGTCCTGGGCGAGCATCCGCACGTCGGAGAAGAGGTCGTGCAGCATCCTGCGCCCGGCCTCGGACTTCCAGAAGACGTCCTTCACCACCCAGGCCGGGATGCCGACCTGTGCGGCGGACTTCCGGTCGGGGATCATGATGACGTCGCACAGGATCCGCATGATCAGCGGGAAGAGGACGGACAGGGTGCCGCGGCGGGCCTTGCCGAAGCGCGGGACGCGCAGGCGCAGGAACTCGTGGGCGAAGGAGATGTGCCGGGCCTCTTCGGCGATGTGGATCTGCATGATCCGCTGCGGGAGGGGATGGACCGGCTCCCCGCTGCGCAGCGCGCCCTTCTGCAGGTGGTCGATGGGCTCCTCGCCGGCCAGGATGCCGGTGAAGAACGCCTCCGGGTAGAGCGAGCCGAACAGCGGCAGGACCCGGCTGACCTGGCGGAACCAGCGCTTTCCGCCGGCGGTGTCCACGCCGGTGCGGTTGACCAGTTCCTGGAACATCTGGGTGTGGTGGGTCTCTTCGGTGATCTCGTGCGTGAGATACCTGAACTCCTGGTCCTGGTTGCCCAGTTGGTAGACGTAGTCCAGCGCTCCCCGCATGAGGAGGTTCTCGAACTGCATGCCCACCTTGGCGATCACGGCCCAGCGCCAGATACCGATGCGGATCTGCGTCTCGAGCGGCTGTTCCTGGTACCAGGGGTGGGCGCCGAGGGCGTCCGCGCTGGTGAGCACCCAGCGGGGGTCGTCGACGTCCACGGCGAACTCGGGATCGTCCCACTTGATGTCGATGAAGGCGTTGAAGTTGACGTTCACGGAGCCCTCGGACAGGGTCCGCAGGCGCTCGTCGTAGAGCTTCCTGGTCAGATTCGCGGTCATCTTCGTCCTCGGTTGTCTCGTGGGGGCGGACGGTCAGGCGGCTTCGGCAGCCGTCTCCTGGGCGGCGGGGGCGCCCGCCTTGTCGAAGCGCAGGGCGCTGTCGTCGAGGGGCGCGTCCTGGAGCAGGGCGCGGTCGCGGTAGTAGTTGTTCCACAGCCGCCACGGGTCGCGGGTGCCCTGGCGCGGCATGACCTCGTTGGCCCGGGCGATGTACCCGGAGGTGAGGGCCTCGCCCATGACGGAGAACTCCGAGCGGTCGCCGTCGGAGGCCACCGGGGTGGCGATGTCGTGCCCGTGGCGCCGCATGTGGGAGAGCAGCCGGGCGGTGTACGCGGCTGCCAGGTCGGCCTTCAGGGTCCAGGAGGCGTTGGTGTAGCCGATGACGAGGGACAGGTTGGGGACGCCTTCGAGCAGGACGGCCTTGTAGAGCACGCGATTCTTGACGTCGACCGGGCTGCCGTCGACGGTGAGGGCCATGCCGCCCATGAGGCGGACGCTCAGGCCCGTGGCGGTGACGACGATGTCGGCCTTCAGCTCCTCGCCGGACTTCAGGCGGATGCCGTCGGCGGTGAAGGAGTCGATGCGGTCGGTGGCGACCGACGCCCTGCCGCTCCTGAGCACCTTGAACAGGTCGCCGCCGGGGACGACGCACAGGCGCTGGTCCCAGGGCTTGTACCGCGGGCTGAAGTGCCGCATGTCGACGCCCTTGCCGGCCCGGGCCCGCACCAGGCCGAGGAGCACCTTGCGCGCGATCCGGGGGTAGTTGCGGCAGAGGGCGTAACTCCCCCGCTGCAACGCGATGTTGCGGGCGCGGACCATCCTGTACGTCAGCCGGGCGGGGGCCCGCAGCTTCTGCAGGACGGAGGTGAGCGGGTCGACCTCGGGCAGCGCCAGGACGTACGTGGGCGAGCGCTGGAGCATGGTGACGTGCGCGGCGTCGCCGGCCAGGGCGGGCAGCAGGGTGATGGCGGTGGCGCCGGACCCGATGACGACCACGCGCTTGCCGGTGTGGTCCAGGTCCTCGGGCCAGTGCTGGGGGTGGACCAGGGTGCCCTGGTAGTCCGCCTCGCCGGGGAACTGCGGGCGGTAGGGGGTGTCGTAGTCGTAGTAGCCGGTCGCGCCGACGAGGTAGCCCGCGCTGTACGACTCGTGCTCGCCGGTGTTCTCGTCCTCGACCTCCACGGTCCAGCGGCCGGCGGCGTGCGAGAAGTCGGCGCTGACGGCCCGGCGGCCGAAGCGGGTGCGCTCCAGAACGCCCTCGTCGGCCGCGGCGTCCTCGACGTACTGCCGGATCTGCGCGCCACCGGCGAGGATGCGTGCGTCGCGCCAGGGGCGGAAGCCGAATCCGAAGGTGGACATGTCGGAGTCGGAGCGGATTCCGGGGTACCGGAAGAGGTCCCAGGTGCCGCCGACCCGGGCGCGGCGCTCGAGCACGACGAGCGAGGCTCCGGGATTGTCACGCAGGACGTGCCGGGCGGCACTGATGCCGGATATTCCGGCGCCGATGACCAGGACGTCGACGTGCTGCTGCTCCATCACGGAGGTTCCTCACTCTCGCTCGCGGGGCCCGGGAGAGGCCGGGGCGGAGGGTCGCCGTCCCTCTGCGGGCGACGGCGGTTCCTCGGACGCGCGATTCCACTTCTGTGTGTTGACGGCAATTTACCTGCGACACCGTGTTTCAGATACCACCGGTAACGTGACGTGAACCACACAAGGGTGAGGACAAAACGTCGGAAATTCTGCAGACGGCCCAGGCCACCGGCACATCGGCGGTGCGCAGGCCCCGAGCGGGACCCGCGCACCGGATCACTTCGCTCCGCGCCCGCGCGCCAGCAGATACATGAAGTACGGCGTGCCGATAACGGCCGTCATGAGACCGGCGCCCAGTTGGGCCGGGGCGATCACCGTGCGGCCGACCAGGTCCGCCGTGCAGACGAGGAGCGCGCCGAGGAGCAGGGCGACCGGGAGCACCCGCACGTGGCGGCGGCCGACCAGGGCGCGGGCCGCGTGCGGTGCGACGAGGCCGACGAAGCCGATGGTGCCCGCGGCGGCCACGGCGGTGGCGCTGAGCAGGACGGCGAGGACCAGGAAGCCGAGGCGGGCGCGGCTGAGACCGAGGCCGAGCAGCCGGGGGGTGTCCTCGTCGAGCGAGACGAGGTCGAGTTCGGTGCGCCGGTTCAGGGCGACGGCGATGCCGACGACCAGGACGAGCGCGAGCGGCAGCGAGTCGGTGTAGGTGCGCCCGTACGTCGATCCGGAGAGCCAGGTCAGCGCCTTGGTGGCGTTGAACGGGTCGGTGAGGATGATGAGCAGGCTCGTCAGGGCGGCGGCCCCGGTGGCGACGCCGAAGCCGACGAGGACGAGGCGGTTCTGCTGGAATCCGCCCCGCGCCGCGAGGCCGAAGACGAGGCCGGCGCTGAGCGCGGCGCCCGCGAAGGCGCCGCCCGCGACGGCCCAGGTGCCGGCCGTCGACACCGAGGTGACGACGATTACGGCGCCCACGGCGGCGCCGTTCGTCACACCGAGCACGCCCGGTTCGGCCAGGGGGTTGCGGGTCACGGCCTGCACGATGGTGCCGGCGAGCGCGAGGGCCGTACCGGCGAGCAGTGCGGCGAGGACGCGGGGCACGCGGGTCTCCAGGACGAAGGAGACCGTCCGGCCCGCGTTGCCCTGTGCCCAGTTGACGACGTCGCCGAGGAGCAGCTTGCTGTCCCCGAGGAGGACGCCGGCGAGGGCGACGCCGACGAGGGCGACGACCAGGGCGGCCGTGGTGGCGACGGCGGCGGTGCGGCTGCGCAGCCGCAGCCGGTCGGCCGGGGCGGAGCCGCCCGCGTCCCGCACCCGTGCCGCCAGGACGACGAGGAACACCGCGCCGACGAGGCTGGTGACGACGCCGGTGGGCACGGCCACGGCGGTGTCCGCCGACACGACGGCGCGCAGCAGCACGTCGGAGCCGAGCACGAGGGCGGCGCCGACGAGTCCGGTGAACGGCAGCGCGGCCCGGAACCTGGTGAACGCGTGGAACCTGCGGGTGAGCAGGCGGACCAGGGCGGGTGCGCACAGGCCGATGAAGCCGACGGGTCCGGCGAGGGTGACGGCGGCCGTGGAGAGCAGTGCGGACAGCACGACGGCGCCGATCCGGGTGCCGCGGACGGGGACGCCGACGCCGCGTGCCGCGTCGTCGCCGAGCGCGAGGGCGTCGACGCGGCGGGCGAGCAGCAGCAGTCCGGCCAGGCCGAGGAGTCCGACGGGTGCCATCTGCAGGACGCCGTCGAAGCCGTTCTGCGCGATGCTGCCCTGGTTCCAGGCGTACAGGCCCTCGGTCTGTTCGGGGAAGAGCAGGATCAGCGCCTGGGTGACGGCGCCGAGGCCGAGGGTGAGAGCGCTGCCCGCGAGGATGAGCCGGACGGTGCCGGCGCCCAGGCCGGAGAGGCCGAGGACGACGGCCGCCGCCGCGAGGCCGCCGGCGAAGGCGATGCCGGACGACGCGAGCAGCGGCAGCGAGACGCCGGTGGCGGCGGCGATGCCGAGGGCGAGGTAGGAACCCGCGTTGACGGCGAGGGTGTCCGGCGAGGCGATGGCGTTGCGGCTGATGCGCTGGAGGGCGTCGCCGGCCGCGCCGAGGAGGGCGCCGACGAGCAGTCCGGCGCACATCCTCGGCAGCCGGGAGGCGACGACGACGGACGCGTCGCCGTTTCCGGCCCGGCCGGTGAGCGCCTTCCACACCTCGGGGGCGCCGACGGCGGCGGTGCCCTGGGTGATGTCGACGACCGCGAGGGCGGCGAGGAGGACGAGGAGTGCGGCCGTCACCGCGGCCGCGCCCGTCCGGGATGCGGCCGCCCTGGGACGGGTGGCGGGTGCGGTGGTGGTGACGGCCATGGCGTTACTTGGTCAGCGCCTCGACGACGGAGTCGACGTACCGGCTCATCGACGCGGTCCCGCCGAACATCCAGACGCCGTCGGGCAGCCGGTGCACGTGGTCCTTCTCGACGAACGGCAGCGAGGTCCAGACCTTGTCCTTCGCGAGGACGCCGTCGAACGGGGTGGCGTTCTTGTCGTCCTTGTTCCCGATGTAGGCGAAGTGCACGTCGGCGGGGAGCTTGGTGAGGCCTTCGACGTCGGTGGAGCCGAGGCCGTAGCTCTTGTCGCCCTTGACGGTCCAGGCGTTCTTCAGGCCGAGCTTCTCGTTGACGCCGCCGATCAGCGAACCGCTGGTGTACGGGCGCACGGAGACCTGGTTGGAGGCGACGTAGCCGTCGGCGAAGGCGAAGTCGGCGCCGGACAGGCCGGCGTCGGCGAGCTTCTTCCTGCCGTCGGCGAGCTTCGCCTCGAAGTCCTTCTTCAGCTCGGTGGACTTCGCGGTGGTGCCGGTGGCCTCGGCGATCAGGTCGAGGTTCTCCGTCATCCGGCCGATCGGGTCGGAGGCGTCGGCGGAGTTGACGGTGAGCACCGGGGCGATCTTGCGCAGCTGCTTGACGGCGGCGGCCGGGAGATCGGTGGTGGCGACGACGAGGTCGGGCTTGACGGCGGCGACGGTGTCCATGCTGGGCTCGCCGCGGGTGCCGATGTCCTTGGCGTCGTTGGTGAGCGGGGCGGCCTTGTCCCACGTCCTGTAGCCCTTGACGTCGGCGACTCCGGCCGGGTCGACGCCGAGGGAGACCAGGCTCTCGACGACGTTCCATTCGGTGCCGACGACGGTCTTCGCGGGTCCGTCGAGCTTCACCTCGGTGCCCGAGGCGTCGGTCAGGGTGATGGGCTCGGCGCTCTTCTTCGCGTCGGCGTCGGCGGCGGGCTCGGTGGTGCCGCAGGCGGCGAGGGTGAGGGCCGCGACGGTGGCGGCCGCCGCGGCGATCAGGGCTCGTCTCATGAGGTGGTGCGCAGCCTTTCGGTTCGTGCGTGGTGGCGGCCGATGGCGCGGGTGCGCAGCCGGCCGGTGAGGGGGTCGGTGTCGACCTCGATGCGGATGCCGTACGTGGTGGTGAGCCGGTCGCCGGTGAGGACGTCCTCGGGCGTGCCGGAGGCGACGATCCGGCCCGCGTCGAGGAGGAGGATCCGGTCGGCCACGGCGGCGGCCTGGTCGAGGTCGTGCAGGACGGCGCCGACGGCGATGCCGTGCTGGTCCGCCAGGTCCCGCATGAGGTCGAGGAGTTCGACCTGGTAGCGCAGGTCGAGGTAGGTCGTGGGTTCGTCCAGCAGGAGGACGCCGGTCTCCTGGGCGAGGCAGCCGGCCAGCCAGACGCGCTGCAGCTGGCCGCCGGAGAGGTGTTCGGCGCCGCGGTCGGCGAGTTCGGCGGCGCCGGTCAGGGCGAGGGCGCGGTCGACCGCCGCCCGGCCGCCGGGGTCCGTCCTGCCCCAGCGTCCGCGGTACGGGTATCGGCCGAACTCGACGACGTCCCGCACCGTCAGACCGCCGGGCGTGGGGCGCCCTTGGGTGAGCAGGGCGACGTGGCGGGAGAAGTCGCGGGGGCTCAACGCGAGGCCGTCGATCTCGCCGTCGAGCAGGAGGGTGGCCGCCCTGGGGCGTTGCAGCCGCGCGAGGGTGCGCAGCAGTGTCGACTTGCCGCTGCCGTTCGGCCCCACCAGGACCGTCACTTCGCCGGGCCGCAACGTCATGGCGGCGCCGTGGACGACGTCGACGCCCTCGTAGGCCACGGTGACGTCGGTGGCCGACAGTTCGTGGCCGTGGCGGCGCGGGGCCGCGCTGGTGGTCTCTTCAGCTCCAAGCACGCGGCAAGGTTAGCCTAACCTAAGCGCTGCGATTGCCAGGGGGTAGACATCGTCCTCCCAGGCCACAGCGGGGGCACCGTGCCTCGGTACCCCCGCCGCGCGTCAGAACCTCACCTCACCTCACCTCACCGAGAGCCGGACCAGCCGGACGCGCTCGGACGGCGCCCCCTCCACCTGGAAGGCGACATAGCGCGCCGACCCCGTGGCGGACAGCCGCCGCACGGGTCCGCGTCCGGAGATCCGGCCCGCGTCCCGGTAGTCGATGCCGTCGTCGCTGAACTGCACGCGACCGGCGGGTGCGCCGCCGCTCGTCCACTGCGCCTCCACGGCGGCGATGGGCCGGCCGGCGCCGAGATCCACGACCAGCCGGCCGTCACGGCCGGGCCGCCAGGACGTGCCCGCGTCGCCGTCCACCACCACGGACGGGTCCGACATCCCTTCGGGCAGCGGGCTGTTGGGGAAGACCCGGCGCCCGAGAGCCTGGTCCTGGTGCGGATAGGGGGCGGCTCCGCGCAGCTCGACGGTCGTCTCCCTGCGGGCGTGGACCGTGACGGTGGTGGTGTGGCCCTGCCCTTCGATCCGTACGCGGGTGTCGGCGCCGGAGAGGCGCAGCCGGGCCCCGTTGTCCACCTCGGCGCGCAGGCCCTTCGGCAGCGCGCCGCCCCGGTCCGGGGTGAGGGTGAAGCGGGGCGGCAGCAGCCGTGCGTCGGCCGCGTCGAGGTGGGCCTCGAAGGACGTGCCGTCGCCGGTCACGGTCTGCACGCCTTCGAAGACCGCGACGCTCCGCCCGGGCTGCGGGACGGCGACCGTCGTCGTGACGGGGGCGGCGGAGAGGTTGAAGAGGCTGAGGTGTCCGTCGGTCAGGGCCGCGCGCACGGCGTCGTCCTTCGCCGTCGGCCCGGCCGCGCGGGCGAGCGCCCCCAGTCGCGTCGCGGACGCCCCGGCGAAGCCCTCGACGACGAGCGGCGCCGCGGGGCCGTCGGCCAGCACGATCGTGTCGCCGTAGACGGCCAGCGGCCGGTCCGTCCCGCGCACGACGAGTCCGGCCCGGCCGTCGACGTCGAGCCAGTGGCCCCGGCTGCTCGCGTCGGGGGTCGGCCAGGCGGCCAGGTCCGCCCAGTCGGAGCCGTCGGCCGAGCCCTGGACGCGGTAGGCGCGGCCCGCGGCGGCCTCCCAGCGCAGGGTGACCTCGGTGACCTCCGCCGCCGCGCCGAGGTCGACCGCCAACCAGCTGTCGGCGCGCGGCCGTTCGGCCTTCGACACCGCCCAGCGAGTCGCCGGGTCGCCGTCGACGGCCAGGGGCGCCCCCTTGCCCGAGTCGGCGGAGGAGGCCGTCGCGGTCGCGCCGCGGGCCAGGTCCGGGGCGTCGGCGGCGGCGCGGGCCTCGAAGGCGTACAGGGAGTAGCCGTACGACGGGTCGGGGCGTGCGCCCAGCATCCGCAGGTGGCGGACGGTTGTCTTGGGGAACGTGAGCCGGTCGACGCGGCCGTCGGCGCTCGCCGCCGGGGACGCGTCCGCCGCGGCGACCGAGGCCTGCCCCTCCTCGAAGCGGTAGGTGCGGTCGCCGTCGAGGCCCGCGATACCGGGCAGGGTGAGGTTGTGGAGCTCCAAGTGGCCCTCCCCCGCCGCTGTGCCGCTGCTCGCGTAGACGACGGAACCGGTCGGCAGGGTGGTGAACCCGGCGTGTCCGCCGTCCAGTCGGAGGACGGTCGCGCTGCCGTCGAAGCCGTCGCGCACCTTCTCGTACACGCGCACCGCGCGTCCGCCGACCTTGCCGGTGGTGGCGGGCAGGAACATGGGGGTGGCGCCGCTGATCCTGAACAGCCAGTCGTCGTGCGCCGGTTGCCAGGCGAACTTCACGAACCCGGCCTTGGAGACGGCGCCCGCCCAGGCGGCGGGCGACTGGTGGGAGACGAGCCCGGGTCCGGCGCCGAAGTCGGTGACGCCGGCCGCGTGCGCGAACAGCTCTGCGCGCGAGAACGGTGTCACCTGCCGCTTCTCGCCCGCCGCCCACACGTGCAGCAGATAGCTGATGGCGATCTCGGCGCGCGCCTCGGGCTCGTACTTGGGCTCGCCGGAGAACTTCGCCAGGCGGTACTCGGGCGGGTACTTCTGGTACGCCTCCAGACGCCCCGCCAGCTCCTGCTCGGCCCGCGCCGCGGCACGGTCGCCGAGGACCTGCGACAGGAACGCCAGGGGGATCACGTCCCGGCCGTAGAGGTGTTCACGGTCGTTGACCATCGGCATCAGCGGTTCACCCGCGTCGCTCATCACGCCGAGCAGGGTCCGCCACAGCTCGGGACCGCTCGGCTGGTGCGTGAGCACCTCGGGCAGCGGGCGGCCGGCGGTCAGGAAGTGGGCGGCATTGCGGCCCGAGGTCCGCCACAGCTCTTCCTGGTAGTGGGGGCCGAAGGAGCCGTGGTTCTCCACGATGAACGTGTCGTAGAGGTTGCGGGCGGTGTTCCGCGCGACCGGCACGCCGTCGACCAGCGCGGGGTTGGCGAGGTCGGCGGGCGGCAGCCCGGTCTCGTTGCGCGACCACCGGCCGTACGTGTCCGACCAGTCGGCGGCGCGGGCGTCGTCGGGCGCCCAGGCCAGGGCGGGGGCGAGGGACTGGGCGTACACCCCCATCTCCTCCAGCTTGGTGTCGCCCTCGTGGCCGCCGTCGAGCCCGTTCGGGGTCCAGGAACCGGAGGCCGGGTCGTTGCCCGTGCCCAACGCCTGCGTGTAGGCGGCCTGTTCACGGGTGATGCGGTCGACGTTCGCGCGGGTGGCGGCGTCCAGGTCGCCCCAGAGGAGCCGGGCGGCGAGGACGAAGTACAGCTGGAAGGTGGTGTCGAAGAAGAGGGTGCGGCCCCATTCGGTGCCGCCGGTGAGCCGGTTCGAGGCGGCGAAGTGGCGCAAGGTGGCCAGGGTGCGCCGCGCGAGTTCGTCGCGGCCGATCCCGGCGAGGTCGGCGTCGTAGTCGCCGTGGGTGAGCAGCAGGGCGTTGCCGAGGACGACGGCGAACCCGAAGTCCTTCGCGGTGTAGTGCCCTTGGGTCTCGTCCCACTGGGTCTCCGACCAGCGCGTGTGCCGGAGCAGGACGCGGTGGTACACGGCGGCGATGCCGTCGGGCGCGGCCGTGGTGCCGGTCGCCGCGTGCGCGCTCGCCGGGCCGAACACGGGCGGCAGGACGGCAGCCGCCCCCGTGAGGCCGAGAAGGTGGAGAAGGCGCCTGCGGTCGATCGGGGTGTTCAGGGGCGGCACGGGTGGTCCTCTCACGCAAGACAACGTTGTCAGCTGGGGCCGCCCCATGGTCGGCGTCCGCGTGTACGTACGTCAACGCATGGGACGGAAGTGATTCCGGACGAGCTTCGGGCAGGGGTGACCGGCCGCGTCGAGGTGGACGGGGAGGCACCGGGGAAACCCGGTGCGGTCGTCCGGGGATCGTTCAGTCGTCCGCGCGCAGGTCCACGACGGTGGCGGCGAAGGCCAGTGGTCCGGGCAGGAGCGGGACCAGCAGCGGCGTGGACCACATCAGCAGTCCGGCGAGGATCACCGCGGCGAGCAGCAGGGCACTCCCCCGGGCGTCACCGAGAGTACGCAACAGGCCCGCGCGCAGGGAGAGTTGGTTGTTCTCCGGCAGGGCGGTGCAGCGCAGGGCGGTGACCGCGGCGCCGAGGGTGAGCAGGACGAGCGCGGGGGCCATGACGGCGGCTCCGGGCAGGTCGCCGCGGAGCAGGGCCGCGTCGACGAGGACCACCACGGCGACGAGCGGCAGCAGCAGCCCGGCGGCGAGGGAGCGCACGGTCGTACGGGCGCGCAGCCGGCGGACGAATCCGCCGAGGTCGGCCGGGGTCCCCGTCTCGGCGGCCCGCCGCAGCGTGCCCGAGGCGGCGGCGAACGCGGCCGGGGCGGTGACCACCGGCAGACAGGCGAGGGTGGTGAGCAGCCCCATCAGGAGCATGTCGGCGAACATCGTGAACCCGGCGCCGAAGACCTCGCCGGGCTCCCGGCGCCGCGGCGGTGCGGTGACTGTCCTTGCCATGCCGGTTCAGCCCTTCAGTCCGGAGGTCGCCATGCCCTGTACCAGGTAGCGCTGGAAGACGAAGAAGAAGAGCACGATGGGCAGCACCGAGATCACCGACATGGCGAACATGGGCCCGTACGCCGAGGTGCTCGACTGGTCGACGAAGCTGCGCAGCGCCAGGGTGATGGTGAACTTCTCCGGCGCGAACAGGTAGATCATCTGCGTGAAGAAGTCGTTCCACGTCCAGATGAAGGTGAAGATGGCCGTGGTGATCAGGGCCGGGCGGCTCAACGGCAGGGTGATGGCCCAGTACGTGCGGAAGGCGCCGCAGCCGTCAATGCGCGCCGACTCCTCCAGTTCGCGGGGCAGTCCGCGCATGAACTGGACGATGAGGAAGACGAAGAACGCCTCGGTGGCGAGGAACTTCGGCAGGATCAGCGGCCAGTAGGTGTCCACCAGGCCGAGCCGGTTGAAGATGATGTACTGCGGGATCAGCACGACGTGGTGGGGCAGCATCAGCGTCGCCACCATGAAGCCGAACATCGGCCCGCGCATCCGGAACCGCAGCCGGGCGAAGGCGTAGGCGGCGAGCGAGCAGGACACGACGTTGCCGACGACCGCGCCGACGGCGATCAGCAGTGAGTTGCCGAGCAGCCGGGTCACGCTGACGCCGGAGACCCCGTCGAGGGCGGTCGTGTAGTTGGACCATTCCAGGTGGCTGGGCCACAGGTCGAGGCTGGTGACCACCTCGTCGGCCGGCTTGAGGGAGGTCGCGAGCAGCCAGGCCAGCGGGTAGAGGATCACCAGCAGGGACAGGAGGGCGATCGTGTGGGGCAGCCAGCGCCTGGCGCCGCGCTTCCCGGCCGTTCCGTTCTCGGCCGCGACGGTACTCATCGCCCCTCCTCGTCCGCGTAGAAGACCCAGGACCGGGAGGTCCGGAACAGGATCAGGGTGATGACGCCGACGGCGATCAGCAGGAGCCAGGCCATCGCCGCCGCGTAGCCCATGTGGGAGGCGGTGAAGCCGCGCTCGTACAGGTACAGCGTGTAGAAGTTCGTGGAGTCGGCGGGGCGCCCGGTGCCGTTGCTGACAACGAAGGCGGGGGTGAACACCTGGAAGGACTGGATCATCTCCAGGACCAGGTTGAAGAAGACCACCGGGGACAGCATCGGCACGGTGACGGAGACGAACTGCCGCCGGCGGCCCGCGCCGTCGAGGGCGGCGGCCTCGTAGAGGTCGGGCGATATCTGCTGGAGTCCCGCGAGGAAGATCACCATCGGGGCGCCGAACTGCCAGGCCGTCAGGCCGACCACGACGTACATGGCGAGGTCGGGGTTGCCGACCCAGCCGCCGGTGTGGATGCCGATCGAGTCGAGCAGGTGCGGGATCGTGCCGCCGTCGTTGTAGAGGGCGCGCCACACCAGGGCGATCGACATGCTCGCGCCGAGCAGCGAGGGCGCGTAGAAGGCGGAGCGGTAGAAGGCACGGCCGCGGCCGAGGTTCTTCAGGAGCATCGCCGCGCCGAGCGCGAGGCCCAGTTTGAGCGGGACGGCGATCACGACGTACAGCAGGGTGGTGCCGACCGAGCGCCAGTAGCGGGGGTCCTCGGTGAGCATCTCGGTGTAGTTGCGCAGGCCCACCCAGTGCGGCGGGTCGAACAGGTTGTAGTCCGTGAAGGACAGGTACAGCGAGACCGCCATCGGCACGAGGGTCAGCACCACGGCGCCGATCATCCAGGGCGACAGGAACACGTAGGCGGGCCACTGCTGTTCCCGGCGGCGGCGCCGGGCGCTCTTCGGGCGGGGATCCTCGGTCTGTTCGGTGCGCGCGGGCATGTCGGTCGACATCGTTGTCATGACCTCAGCTCCCGGTTCGCCTCGTCGATGAACTCACGGGCCGCCTCGCGCGGTGAGGCCCGGTCGTACATCACGCGCTGGTAGTTGCGGTTGAAGGCGGTCTGGATCGCGACGTCCCCGCGGGGCGGCGCGCTGGGCGGGGCGTCGACGCCGTACTTCTCCATCGTCTGTCCGTAGCGGTAGATGGCCAGTTCGGGGCCCTTGAGGGTCTTGGCGACGCGGGCGGCGATCGTGCGGTTGGGCGGGGTGGAGCGGGTGAAGCCGAGGATGTCGCCGGCCCGCTTGTCGTTGAGGAGGAAGTCGACCAGTTCGGTCGCCTCCTTCGGGTGGGAGGTGTGGGCGCCGACGCCGAGCAGCATGGACGGCTTGAAGTAGTTGCCGGCGCGGCCGTCGGTGGTCGGCACCGGCGCGAGACGCACCTGGTCGCCGAGGAGCGCCGGATACCCGGGGAAGGTGGCGTCCCAGGTGAAGTCGGCGGCGGCGAGGCCGCGTCCGATGGGCGTCCACTCGGTGCTGTCGGCCTGCACGGTGTCCTCGGCCGCGGCGACGGCGCCGTGCCTGCGCTGGTCGTCGAAGTACGTCCAGAACGCGGTGAGGTCGTCCTCGGTGAAGCCGAGCCGGGTCTGGCTCGCGTAGAGCTTGCCGCCGCGGCCGCGCAGCCAGTCCTCGAAGACGTCCTCGTTCGTGCCGCCGTCGTTGGACCCGGCGACGTGCCGTCCGTCCGGGGACTTCAGGCCGAGCGCGGCGATCTTCTTGTTGGCCTCGGCGAACTCCTGCCAGGTCCAGTCCGGTTCGGGCGCGGGGACGCCCGCCTTCTCGTAGATCTTGGAGTCGTACGCGTAGCCGGTGATGCCGCGGCCCATCGGCATGGCGTACTGCGTGCCGCCGAAGGTGCCGGTGCGCACCAGCTCCTTGTCCATCTCGGACGTACGGATCGTGTCGTCGCCGACCGCCTTGTCGAGCGGGAGCAGGGCGTCGCCGCCCGCGTACTGGGAGATCTGTCGGTAGTCGAGCTGCGCGACGTCCGGGATGCCGCCGCCGGCCGCCTGAGTGGCGAGCTTCTGCATGTAGGCGCCGAAGTCGCCGGAGGACGTGCGCACGGTGACGCCGGGGTGTTCCTTCTCGAAGAGCCGTACGGCCCTCACGGTGCGGGCGGCCCGGTCGTCGTTGCCCCACCAGGTGAAGGTGAGCGTGACGCCGTGCGACGCGTCGCCGTTCGCGCTGGAGCAGGCGGAGAGCGTGCCGGTCAGGGCGGTGCTGAGTGCGACGGCGGCCGTGGCGAGGACGGCCCGGCGCGGCAGACGGCGGCTCGGGGGCTCGGGCATGGGGGCCCTCCTGGTGGGTGGCGGGGGCGGGGCGGGTGCGGATAACGGCTCGGATTCGGGTTCGGGCTCGGGTACGTGGTTGGACTCCGGGTCGGGCTCGGGTTCCGGCTCGGGTGCGGGTTCGGGTACGTGGTTGGGCTCGGGTTCGCGTACGCGTTGGGCTCGGGTTCCGGCTCGGGTTCGGGCTCCGGATCGGGCTCGGGTTCCGGTTCGGGAAGGTCGGGAAGGAGCGGCGCCCGTGGGCCGTGCCTCAGATGCCGGGATAGACGTCGAGCCGGCCGCACATGCCGAACCGGCCGCGTGCGGTGGGCCCGGTGGCCGTGACGGCGGCGTGCGCCAGGTGGTCGGCGCGGCCTTCGCGCAGCGCCGCCAGCTGGGATCCGGTGGCGGACGCGGCGGCCTGCGCGCCGTCGCGCCAGCGCTGCTCGAAGGCGTCGAGACGCGGGCGGATCAGCGCTGCGGCGGCCCGCTGGAACGCCTCCAGGGGCGCGAGGTCGCCCTGTTCGGTGGCCGTGCGCAGTGCGAGGAAGCGGCGGGTCGCCAGGTCCCGGCGGGCCCGCGCGACCTCCGCCTGTTCGGCCTCGGGGACGTCGCCCGGGATGCGGACGGCGTCCGCGTAGGTGTCGGGGTCGGTGAGCAGGTCCTGCGGGAGGGTCAGCACCGCGTCGCCCGCCTCGGGCAGACCGCTGTTCTGCATCACGACGGTGATCTCCAACTCCCCGTCGTTGACGAGGCGGTGGATCGTGCCGGGGGTGAACCAGGCGACGACGCCCGCCTCCAGGGGTGTCTCCTCGTACCCGGAGAGGGTCAGGGTCTGCACCCTTCCGCGCCCGCCGGTGACCACGTACCCCTCGCTGCACGCGAGGTGGAGGTGCGGGGTGCCGCCGCCGGGCAGGCCCTCGACGGTCGGCCAGTCGTAGACCTTCAGCCGGGAGACACCGACCGCCCCGGGGAAGCCGTCGTACGCGGCGCTCATCACGCGGCCCCCTCGACCTGCGCGGCGACCCGCTCGCGGTCCCAGGCGCCGTCGGCGACGGTGACCCGGTAGGAGCGGGTGAGCGTGTCGCCGGGGGCGAGGACCAGCTCGTCGTGGAACGCCCAGGAGGGGGCGACCGCCGCGAACGGGTCGCTGCGCACGAACCAGTGCGCCGGGTGCGTCCCCTTCTCGCCCGCGTGGTCGTTGGCCGCCGCGTGCTCGAAGACCAGCGTCGCGTGCCCGTCGCGCCCGTCGTGCTCACCGACGTACGCCAGCCAGGAGGCCTGCGTGCCCATCAGCTCGCCGCCGTCCGCCTCGGCGCTGAACACTCGGCCGTCGCGGAAGGCGCGGGGGCCGCGCCAGAACAGGCCGGTGTACCCGGCGGCGGGTCGGCCGTGGGTGGTGGGGCTGCCGAAGCGCAGCGGTTCGGCACGGCGGTTGGTGACGGCGGAGGTCCAGGTCAGCGACCAGCTGCCGGCCGCCGCGTCGAGGTGCGACACCTCCAGTCGGCGCTCCTCGTCGGCCCACAGCTCGCCGTCGTACGGGTGCCAGGTGAGGCGTTCGGCGATGACGGCCCGGTCGCCGGTGGCGGAGACCTCGTCGAAGGAGACGTGCGCCATCGAGCCGATCTTCTCGGGCAGCGGGAGGTAGCCCTCGCCGTGGACGTAGGTGTTGCCGCCCCACAGGTTCTGGCCCGACAGGTGGGAGGCGGTGAGCTGGAGCCCCTTGTGCCAGCGGTGGTCGTTGGGGCGGTAGTCGGTGACCACGGCGCCGGACAGGGTGCGGATCGGGTGGAGGTAGGGCTTGGGTGCTTCCCAGGCGGCTTCCGGGCGGTACACGTAGGCGAACAGCTCGGTGCCGGTGGGTTCGTGGGCCACGGTGATGCGGTCGCCGTGGGCGTGCGTGAGTGCGAGCGTCATGCCTGGGCCTCTTCCGTGGGGGCGTCGTTCGTGGGGGCGTTGTCCGTGGCGGCGTCGGCGGGTGCCCAGCCGGGGGCGTCGCCGTGCAGGGCGGTGTAGAAGGGGTCGCCGGGGCCGATGTCACCGGCGCGGACCGTGGTGTCGGTGAACGCGGACTTGTACAGGGCGGTGATGAACTCCAGCGTGCGGCGGCCGCCCTCGCCGCTGGTCGGGTGGCGCCGGCCGGCCCTGATGTCGGCCGCCAGGGCGCGGAGTTGGGCCAGGTGCGAGCTGGGCTCGTCGGCGCCGAAGTCCTGCCAGGCCGCCGCCTCCTCGTCGCCGACGCCGGGGGCGGGGGTGATGCGCCAGTCCGCGTTGCGGTACCCGTACAGGTGGGTGAGTTCGATCGTCGCGCGCTCGCAGTCGATCCGGATGCGGCTGACCTCGTCCGGGCTGAGCACGCTGTTGACGACCGTGGCGACGGCGCCGTCGGCGAAGCGGACCTGGGCGGTCGAGACGTCCTCGGTCTCCACGTCGTGCACGAGCCGCGCCGCCATGCCGCGCACCTCGGACCAGGGGCCCATCAGGTCGAGCAGCAGGTCGGTCTGGTGGATGCCGTGCCCCATGGCCGGGCCGCCGCCCTCGGTGGCCCACCGGCCGCGCCAGGGCACCGCGTAGTAGGCGGTGTCCCGGTACCAGGTGGTCTGGCAGTGCGCCACGAGCGGCTGTCCGAAGGCGCCTTCGCGCAGCAGCCGGCGCACGTGCGCCGCGCCGGAGCCGAAGCGGTGCTGGAAGACGATCGAGGCGTACGGCGCGCTGTCGGCGCCCGCCTCGACCGCCTCGACGGCGTCGTAGTCCGCCAGCGAGGGGCACGGCGGCTTCTCGCACCACACCCACGCGCCGGCCTTCAGCGCGGCCACGGACTGCTCGCGGTGCACGGCCGGCGGGGTGCACAGCACCACGAGGTCGGGACGGACCTCGGCGAGCATCGCGTCGAGATCCGTCGACGCGTACGGGATCGCGAACTCCTCGGCCAGGGTGCGCACCGCCGCGCCGTCGACGTCGACGGCGGCCACGATCTCCGTCTCGCCCTCCTCGGCGAGCGTGCGCAGCGCGGGCAGGTGGCTGCCGCGGGCGATCCCGCCGGCGCCGACCACGGCCGTGCGCAGCGGAGTCTTCGGACCTTGCGGGGACATGACGGACCCTCTCGTCGGACAGGCGGGGGGAATGAACGCGGGCGAGCGACCCGACAGCAAGCGCTTGCCATCTCTGCGTTCCAACGTTGTAACCGCCATGTCTCCACAGGGTCAACCCTCCGGACGGAATCGACTTCACGCCACCGCCGCACCGTCACAACTCCCCTGTGAGCATGCATAATCTGGAAAACTCCAGGAAGGGGACGGGTTTGTGCGAGCAGTGACACTCAAGGACGTGGCGGAACTCGCGGGAGTCTCCATCAAGACGGCTTCCAACGTTGTACGCGAGGCACCGAAGGTGGCTCCGGCGACGCGGGAGCGGGTACTGCGGGCCGTCCGCGACCTGGGGTACCGCCCCAACCCCTCGGCCCGACGGCTGCGCACCGGGCGCAGCGGGCTGATCGCGCTGGCCGTGCCGCAGCTGACGACGCCCTACTTCGCCGAACTCGCCCACCACGTACGTACCGAGGCGACGGCGCTCGGCCTGACCGTCCTCATCGAGGAGACGCTCGGGGATCCGGCGGAGGAGCTGCGCCTCGCCACGGGAGTGAGCGCGTCACTGCTCGACGGCGTGATCCTGTCACCGCTGCACGTCTCGGCGACCGAACTGGCCCCGGTGGCCAGCGAGGTGCCCCTGGTCCTGCTCGGTGAGCGCAGCTACGAGGCCGAGCGCGTCGGCGCGGACCACGTCCTGATCGACAACGCGGGCGCCGCCCGGGACGCGACGGCCCATCTGGCCGGTCTGGGCCGCACCCGGATCGCCGTGATCGGCGTGGACCGCAAGGGATCGGCGACGAGCCGCCAGCGCCTGACGGGCTATCAGACGGCGCTGCACGAGGCCGGCCTGTCCTTCGATCCCCGGCTGGCGCCCACGATCGGCGAGTTCGACCGGCCCAACGGCCTCGCCGCGATGCGCGCCCTGCTCGCGCTGCCGCCCGCCGCCCGCCCCGACGCCGTCTTCTGCTTCAGCGACACCCTCGCCATCGGCGCTCAACGCGGCGCTTTCGAGGCGGGGTTGAGGATTCCGGAGGACATCGCCCTGGCCGGTGTCGACGGATCGCAGGAGGCCGCGTACTGCACTCCGTCCCTGACCTCCGTCGTCCCCGACAAGGCGGCCATCGCCTCCTTGGCCGTGCGGTGTCTCGCCGCCCGGATCAAGGCCGAGGAACCGCTCCCGTTCGAGGTCCACACAGCCCCGCACGCGCTCCTGGCGCGCGAATCGACGCTGGGCGGCCGTACGGAGGTGAAGCTGTAGCGACTCCACCTCTCTCCTCCATCCCTCTTCCTTTTCTCGTCTGCTTGACGACATGCGACTCCCCATTTAAAGTCAGAGTGACTCTAAGGGGAGGGCTTCGTCATGGCAGACATCACCAAGCGGTTCGGCTGGCGCCACCTGCGTTCCGCACCCACCGCCCACGTACGCCACCACCGCTCGGGGCAGCTGGCCCATGACGGTGCCGGCCTGAGCTTCTGGTTCCGCCCGCTGTCCGCCGCCATCTCCGAAGTTCCGGTGGACGACCGTGAGTTGGCGATGACGTTCCACGCCAGAACCGCCGACTTCCAGGACGTGGCGGTGCAGGCCACGGTGACGTACCGGATCGGGGACCCCGCGGTCGCGGCCGAGCACCTGGACTTCTCCATCGACCCCGACTCCGGCATCTGGCGCGGCGCCCCGCTGGAACAGCTGGCGACGCTCCTGACGGAGACCGCGCAGCAGCACGCGCTCGACGTGCTGGTCCGCACCACGCTGGCGTCCGCGCTCGCCGACGGGGTGCCCGCGGTCCGTGAGGCCGTCGCGACGGGACTGCGCGAGGAACCGCGGCTGCCCGCCACCGGCATCTCCGTGGTCGCGGTGCGGGTGATGGCGCTGCGTCCCGAGCCCGAGGTGGAGCGCGCGCTGCGCACCCCGGCCCGCGAGCGCATCCAGCAGGAGGCGGACAAGGCGACGTACGAACGGCGCGCGGTCGCCGTCGAACGGGAACGCACCATCGCGGAGAACGAGCTGGCCAGTCAGATCGAACTGGCCCGCAGGGAGGAGCAGTTGGTCGAGCAGCGCGGTGCCAACACCCGGCGGGAGGCCGAGGAGCAGGCGGCCGCCGACGCCGTACGCGTCCAGGCCGAGGCCGACCGCAGGATCCGCCTGGCCCGCGCGGAGGCGGAGGCCGCCCGCGAGGCCGGTGAGGCGCGGGCCCAGGCGCAGGCCGCCTGGCTGCGGGTGCACGGCGAGACGGACGTCGCGACGCTGCGCGCGCTGACCGGCACGCGGCTGGCCGAGAACCTGCCGCGGATCGAGAGCGTGACCGTCTCCCCCGATGTGCTCACCGGTCTCCTCGCGCGGTTCGGCGCGGACGGCGGGCAGTCGGAATGAGCCTCGCGCCCCGGGCCGTCCTGGTCCATCGCACCAGCGAGTACGAGGAGTTGGTGGCGCACCACGGGACACACGGGCAGGCGGCGTTCTTCCTCTCGTCCCGAGGCCGTGACATCGCGGAGGTGGCGGAGCGGCACCGGCGGGCGCAGCGCGCGCTGACCGAGGCGGCCGCCGCCGTGCCGCTGAGCTGGCGGCGGGCGCAGGTGGAGCGCGCGGATCTGGACCGGTTCCTGTTCGCGCCGCAGGACGTGGTGGTCGTGGTCGGACAGGACGGGCTGGTGGCGAACGTCGCCCAGTACGTCGGCGACCGGCCGGTCATCGGCGTCGACACGGACCCGGGGCGCAATCCGGGGGTGCTGGTGCGCCACCGCTCGGCGGACGTCGCCCGGCTGCTGCCCGCCGCGCTGGACGAGGGGCGCGGCGTCGACGAGCTGACCATGGTGGAGGCGGTCACCGACGACGCGCAGCGGCTGGTGGCGCTCAACGAGATCTATGTCGGTGCGGCCGGCCACCGCACCGCCCGGTACCGCCTGGGCTTCGACGACGACAGGGGTGTCGTCGAGGCCCAGGCCTCCTCGGGGGTGCTCATCGGTACGGGGACGGGGGCGACGGGGTGGATCCGGTCGGTGTGGCAGGAGCGCGGCGGGGCCGGGGCGCTGCCCCGGCCGACGGACGACCGGCTGCTGTGGTTCGTCCGCGAGGCGTGGCCGTCGCCGGTCACCGGAACACGGCTGAGCGCGGGGGAACTGACCGCGCGGGCCCGGCTGTCGCTGACCGTGGAGTCGGAGCGGCTGGTGGCCTTCGGCGACGGCATGGAGGCCGACGCGGTCGAGCTGACCTGGGGGCAGACGGTGCGGGTCGGGGTGTGTGCCGAGCGGCTGCGGCTCGTCGGCTGAGCGCACCGCCCGCCCACGGGGCTCAGTGCCGGATGACCGACCGGATCCACGCCGACTGCCGGGAGACGTCACCGGCTCCGGCCGTCGCCTCACGGTCGGAGCCGAAGAAGACGCCGAGCAGGGTCTGGGTGCCGCGCGGCCCGACGCTCATCACGGGCCCGCCCGAATCGCCGCCGGCGGGGATGCCCACGATCTTGCCCATGCAGAAGTCGGTGCCGCCGGGCACGGTGTACCCCTCGCAGCGCGGGTCGGCGGGCTTGAGCACGCGCAGCGTCGCCTCTCTGAGCACGGGCGACTGGCAACGGTTCTCGTCGTCGGTGCAGGTGGCGCCCCAGCCCAACTGCCTTACCACGGCGCCCGGTCGGGCCGGAGCGGTGGACAGGCGCGCCACGGGAACGTTCATCGGCGGCACTTTGACGAGCATCATGTCGGCGTCGGCACTGCCCACCCGCTTACCCGGCAGAGGACGCACCAGGGTCCCCCGGCGCACGTCGAGCGCGCCGACGCGGAAGGTGATCCGGCGGTCGGCGACGGGCTCGGCCTGCTCGTAGAAGCAGTGCGACGCGCTGATGATCCACTGCCGGGCGATCGCCGTTCCGGTGCACTCGGGCTTGCCGTCGACGAACATCCGGACCGCCCACGGCCCGTACGTGCTCCGGCCCCCGCCGATCACCGCGGCGGACGGTCCCGCCGTCGCCACGGCACCGGTCACCATCACCAGAACGGCCGACGCGACCGTCCCGGCCCTGCGCACCCACGCTGTAGTCCTTCTCATCCTCATCGAACCGACTCTGGCATGCCAGGACTCGGTTCTCCCGCAGCGGCGGCGGCGAGTTGTGCGTCGGGGCGGGGCGGGGTCCACGACCCGCTCGCCCTGCTCCTCAAGGGCACCTCCGAAACGCTGTCGACCTCGCAGCGCGAATCCAGAGCCCGGCTGTCGGCCCGCACTTGTACTGCTCTTCGCCGAAAGCGTCCAGGTGGAGAAGGTCGGCGACGTCCAGTTCAACGATCCGAGTCGCGGCCGCAGCTACTACACGTCGACTCTCTACGCACCGTCACAGCCCGAACTGGGCGCCGTCGCCGGGGACGAGGACAGCCTGGGGTCCGCTCTGGGAGGCTTCACCTTGCGCGCCGCCGTCCGCTGGGTCCTCGGCGTCGCCCGGGCCGCCGGCGTGGTCCTTTCCCTGGTCGGCATTTCCCTCACTTACGGCCTCCGCTCCTTCTCCCGGCCGGGTGGCACCACTATGGCCGTGCGTGTGACCTTCCTCGGTGCCGGCATGTTCCTGCGGGAGTCCAAGAAGCAGGTGTGCCTGAAGGTGGTGACCGCATCGTCACGCACTGCCCATTTCCTGGTCTCCGTCACTGAGGAGCACGTTCCCGCGTCCCTGGTAGGTCAGCCACTGTGGCTGGGCTGGGACGCCCGACGCGGCACCGAGAGCGGCCGGTCCTCCGGAGGCGACACCTCAGCGGCACTTGTGTCCGACGACGGCTGTGTCATGCACGGGATGAACCACCCTGACGACGACCGGGTGCGGTCGCTGTTCTCGCGATACACCTGGATCAAGACGGCCGCTATCACCGGACCGGATGGCCAGTGCTGATGAACTTCCCAGAAGCTCGCGCATGATCAGCCGCCGGTCTCGGCGGGTCGTCACGTTTGTTCCTGCTCGGGCGAAGGGCCGTTCATGCGGGTCGCTGGGTGTCGGGGGTAGCGGCTGGGTCGTGGAGCAGTTCTCGTACGCGTCGCAGGTCGGGGCGCTTGCCGGTTCCTGCACGGCTGACGGTGAAGATGGACCGGGAGACGGGGTGGAGCA